>NZ_SSNW01000029.1 GCF_004801315.1 Deinococcus sp. Arct2-2 | reverse complement strand
TCGCTGATCCCGCAAGCAGGCCCCTTGAAGCTCGTGGCTTAACCCGAACTCACGTCTGATGGCAAAAATATATGCGGTCTACCCAGCCGCAGAAGTTCATATTCACGCGAAAGAGCAGGATAAATCCCTGCTGGAATCGGTAGGATTTGAGGTTAGGGATACGCAGAAGCTTTTATGTTTGGTCGAGCAATAGCTTTGTTGCCGCTTCTACGAATGCAACATCTTGTGAGACAGCTTATGCCATGCAAGCTGCTTTTTGAAAAAGAAGATATTATAAATAACGGCATAGAACAGAGTGATATAGAGATATATATCGCTTGATTCGCTCTTTCTCATCAAAAATGAAGCTGCGAATACAGCCACGAGCATAACAAGCAGAGCCAGCCCAAGTTGTAGAGTGAGTGCCTTAAAATATTTTATTTCTTGATCCCTGTTCGTTGCAATCGCCTCCCACAAAAAACCTGCTGGCAATCCCTTAAGATTACCAGCAGGTTACTAAATTTTTGTTCCTACATCAAACGCTTACTTACCGTCCTGCCCCACCCGCTCGCTGCTCAGGCGGCCTTTGCCTGTCGCGTCGTCCAGTTGCGTGGCTCCGTTCTTCCGCATGATGCTCAGGGCTTCGTCGGCGCGGGCGGTGTCAGGATCACGGGCAATAACCAGCGTGTGGCCGTCTTTGAGGGCCGCGTGGAAGCGTTCGGCCTGCACGGGCGGCACTCCCATTCGGCGCAGCAACTTCACATAGTCGCCATGATCCGAACCGGCCAAAGCACCAAACAGCCCGCCGAGGCCCGCGCCGCCCAACGCACCGAACAACATGCCGTAAATCCCGCCCATCTGATAAATGCGGGTTTCGGGAATGATGAGCAGCAGCAGCCAAATGGGGAGCGTGAGAGCCACGCCCGCCAACATGCCGCCGATTGTGCCGCGAATGACCGAGGCGCTGCCGCCGGGTGCGCCTGCTTCGGGGCCAACACCTGTGGCCTGCGCGATGTCGTCTTCCATGACCACGTCGGTGAGGGCAAAGCCGAGGTGGTCCCGGTCAAAGCCACGCGCCTTGAGAGCTTCGAGGGCGCTCTTGGCCTGTGTAGGCTCGCGGAAGACAGCAATGACACTTTCCATATGCTGTCTTTTTAGCATGAGAGCCGCCCCCGATGTGAGGGACAAAGTTCCGGGGACGTTGAGCAACCCACCGCAAGCTAGACGAACTGGGGGGAGGCGGGGGGGCAGGGGTACTTTCGGCCCTAGCACACCGCGCCGCAATTCCTATACTGGCAAGATGACTGGCGTGGTAGAAGTGGCTGTGCCGAACGTGGCCTTCGAGGGGCGGCTGCGTGAGGTATTGCGCTCCCGCGTGGAATTTATCGAACTGATCGGAGACGATCTGGTGGCGGCGGGCGGCAAGCGTACTCGGCCCCTGATTTCCTTTTTGGCCGCGCAAGTGCTGGGCGCAGAGCCGGGGCGAGCGGGCTGGAGCGACGTAGTAGACGTGGGTGTGTGCGTGGAACTCCTGCACTCGGCCAGCCTGCTGCACGATGACCTGATCGACGATGCCGACACCCGGCGCGGCAAGCCCTCCGCATTCCGGCGCTTCGGCAACGTGGTCAGCGTGATGAGCGGCGATTTTATGCTGGCCCGCCTGCTGATGCTGCTCTCTAGTTTGCCCGGTGGCGCGGCCCTCACACGGGCATTTGGGCAAACCGCCAGCGTTATTTGTGAAGGCGAGGTACTTCAATTTCAGGTGGCCGCTTATGCCGAATACGCGCTAGAGCATTATCTGGACGTAATTCACGGCAAAACGGCGGCGCTGGTGGAACTGGCCGCCAGTGCGCCCGCCCTGCTACTGAATGCCTCCGCAGCGCAGCAGCAAGCGTTGGCTACCTTTGGCCGCGAATACGGCATGGCCTTTCAGATGCAAGACGATTTGCTAGACCTTGCAGGAGAAGAAAGCAGCATCGGCAAGCCTGTAGGCGGCGACCTGCGTGAAGGCAAAGCCACGCTGCCCGTGTTGTATCTGCTGGACGGCCCCCACGCCGATGAGGTACGCGAGATTTTGGAACGCCGCGCCGCGAATGAGGGCGACGTAGCCCGCGTGCGTCAACTGGCTGCCCTAGAAGGCGCACTGGAATGCACCCGCAATGAAATTCGCCGCCGTGCAGGGCTGGCGGTGCAGGCGCTAGACACTTTGCCCGCGTGCGAGGCCCGGAATGCTTTGGCGGCGTTGGCGCAAAAAGAGATCGGGCGCAGTCACTAGGGAGCGGAGTCATTAGGGAGCGCAATCACTAGGCGAAAGGCGTCTAAGAGTCGACGGGCGAAGGGGCTTAGGAAAGGCAATCGCGTTGCTCATTCACCCCCTCCCAACCTCCCCCCTCAAGGGAGAGGGAGACAATCACAGCTCTGCCCTTATCTATTGCCCTCGCCCCTTGCGGGAGAGGGGCGCTCTGCAAGAGCGGGGTGAGGGGAAATGAGCGAAGCGATCGCCCTTGACCTTCCTTAGACCCTCGACCCTTTGACCAAGCCCCCGCCACCCCAACGCCCATCCTCTGTCCCGTCCCAATTGACCGGACAGCCTTTTTAGGGCACACTGACCCGCCGCGCTTCTCGTTTGCTAGGCGGCGGCAAGAGCTGGGTTCGCACCCACACACTTTGGAACCGCTTCAACGTTTTCGCGTGCCTGTGGCTCTTTTCTGGGACTTCCAAACTGTACTGGACACCGGGGGCAGGCAATGGGGGCAACCCCTAACCTTCACGCTTGCCCATTTGTCTATGCGTGTATGCTCTGGTTGCCTCACAATTGCACCGCCACTTTTGCCCCACACGGACTGGCTCCGGTGACCGATCACTCAGAAACCAATCCATAGTCGTCTCTCTCTACCAGCCCGTCATTTTCACCGCTCGCTCTACTCAAACCGCACTCTCACCTCTTAAGGAGAACTCTGGAATGAGGGCATCAGGACTCAATTGGCAGGGCCTCATGGAGCAACTCCAAGACGCACTGCCCTACTGCGCGGTCAGCGATCAGTCGTTGGCCTATTTCAAATACCCCAAACGCACCCTCAGCGTGAATTTGCCTGTTCGGATGGATGACGGCCAGATTCGCGTGTTCCGGGGCTACCGCACGGTTCACAGCACGGCGCGTGGCCCCAGCATGGGCGGCGTCCGGTTTAAGGCGGGCCTGAATGCCCACGAATGCGAGGTTCTGGCCGCCATCATGACCCTGAAAGCGGCAGTGGCCGACCTGCCTCTAGGCGGTGCAAAGGGGGGCGTAGACGTTGACCCCGCCACCCTGTCGCCCGGAGAACTGGAAGGCCTGACGCGGCGTTACACCAGCGAACTCGTTGACCTGATCGGCAAAAACGAAGATATCTTGGCCCCCGACGTGGGCAGCGACGCACAGGTCATGGCGTGGATTTTGGACACCTACGGCGAGAACACGGGCGAAACCGTGAGCGGCGTCGTGGTGGGCAAACCCATTCCGCTGGGCGGCAGCTACGCCAGCAAAGATGCACGGGGCCGCAGCGCCGCACTGGTGGCGGGCCGCGTGCTGAAAGAACAGGGTGAGAGTCTGAACCGCGCCCGCGCCGCCGTGTACGGATTTGGCGATGTGGGCCGCAAGGCCGCCCGCACCCTGGCCGCAGAGGGCGCACTGGTCATCGCTGTGAGTGACCAAGACGGCGGTACCTTTGCCAGCGGCGGGCTAGACCTAGAAGCCCTCGCCGCTTACCGCGAGCAGCACGGCAGCGTGCAGGGCTTTGCCACCGACATCACCGCCGACGAAGTGATTGAACTGGACGTAGACGTGCTGATGCTGGCCTACGATTACGGGGCCGTGAACGCCGGAAACGCCCACGCCGTCCGCGCCCGCTACGTGGTAGAAGCCACCAACCGCGCCGTGCTGCCCGAAGCCGAACGCTTTCTGAAGGCGCAGGGCGTGACGGTGCTGCCCGATCTGGTGGCCTCGATTGGCGGCTTGATCGTCAACTATCTGGAATGGGTGCAGGACGCCAGCAACTTCTTCTGGACGGAAACCGAAATTGAAGAAGCCATCGACTTGCGTGTAGACCGGGCGGTAGACGGCGTGCTGGAATTCATGCGGACTCGCCAAACCGATATGCGGACGGCGGCTTATGCGATGGCCCTGAACAAGCTGCACGAAGCCAGCGTGATGCGCGGGGTTTATCCATGACGCCGGGCTGCTCTGGACTGAGTTGCTCTGGGCTTGGTCTAAGGGTCTAGGGTCTGAGAGTCTAAGGGCCACCCCAGACCGCCCCTTGTCTTCTCCTTCTCCCCTTGTGGGAGAGGGGCGCTGCAAAGCAGCGGGGTGAGGGGTAATGAGCAAAGCGATTGCCCTTTCCCACCCCCGACAATCCACAACCTACATCCGCCCTCCAAAGGAGGTTTCCCACCAATGACCACTACCGAACCCAACCCCAACGCCGCCGCGCAGGACATATCCAAACTCGGCCACCACGTCATTCCCAGCTACCTTGACCCCAACGACCTTGGCCCTTACGCCATTTACTTGGAGCAGGTGGAGCGGGTCACGCCGTACTTGGGCAAGCTGGCCTACTGGGTAGAAACCCTCAAGCGGCCCAAACGCATTCTGGTTGTCGATGTGCCGATTCACCTTGACGACGGCACAGTGGCGCATTTTGAAGGGTACCGCGTGCAGCACAACACGTCTCGCGGCCCGGCCAAAGGCGGCGTGCGCTACCACCAAGACGTGACCCTCAGCGAAGTGATGGCCCTCAGCGCGTGGATGACCGTGAAGAACGCCGCCGTGAACCTGCCCTATGGCGGCGGCAAAGGCGGCATCCGCATCGATCCGCGCAAGTACAGCACTGGAGAACTGGAACGCCTGACGCGGCGCTACACCACCGAAATCGGATTGGTCATCGGGCCAGAAAAAGACATTCCCGCGCCCGACGTGAACACCAACCCGCAGACGATGGCGTGGATGATGGACACTTACTCAATGAACGTGGGCCGCACCGCGACGGGCGTGGTCACGGGCAAACCTGTGGCGCTGGGTGGCTCTTTGGGCCGCGCCGACGCCACCGGACGCGGCGTGTTCGTGACGGGCGCGGAAGCCCTCAAGAAACTAGGCATCCGCTTGGAAGGCGCACGCATCGCCATTCAGGGCTTCGGCAACGTGGGCGAAGCCGCCGCCCGCATCTTCTTTGACCACGGCGCAAAGATCGTGGCGATTCAGGACGTGACCGGAACCATCCACAGCGACGCCGGAATAGACCCGCGCACCGCGTTTGCCCACCTGAAACAAACGGGCAAAATTACGGGCCTAGCCGACACCGACGAACTGACCCGCGACGCCTTCTGGGACGTGGACTGCGACGTGCTGATTCCCGCCGCGCTGGAAAAACAGATCACGGAAGCCAACGCCGGACGCATTAAGGCCAAGCTGATCGTGGAGGGCGCGAACGGCCCCACCACGCCCGCCGCCGACGACTTGTTGGCCGAACGCGGCATCACCATCGTCCCCGACGTCCTCGCCAACGCGGGCGGCGTCACTGTGTCCTACTTCGAGTGGGTGCAGGATTTCTCGTCGTTCTTCTGGACAGAAGATGAGATCAACAAGCGCCTTGACCGGATTATGGGCGAAGCCTTCCTGAGCCTCTGGGACGTGAAGGAGCGGCACGGCGTAACCCTGCGGACGGCGGCGTATATCGTGGCCTGCACACGGGTACTGGAAGCGCGGGCGTTGCGCGGGTTGTACCCGTAAACGTTGAGTGGGAGAGCGTCTAAAGGTCTAGGGTCTAAGGCGATGTGGCGGTGAGGTTTTCGGTTGGCAGAGTATTTGAAATCAACGTCCAGCACAACATTCGCCCTTCTTAGACACTTCGACCCTAGACCCTTAGACCGCCCCCCATCTCCAATCAAATACCCCCAATCAAAGCAACCGCCACAGCACCTCGGCGGTTGTTTTTTATGCCCCTCAGCGCCTAGCCTGCCCCATGCCCTCACCTCCCCCTCCGCTGCCGCCCGTGTTGGCCGAACTCGTAGCTTACTTCGAGCCGTTTTCTACAGTTAGGCGCGACTTCCGTGGGGCCGTGACCCTGCACACGCCGGGAATAAACGTACTGGCACTGAATGCATCCTATTTGCCAGAAGACGCGGGCGATGTGCTGCCGTTGGTGCGGGCGTGGCACTTGGGGCAAGACGTGCCGCCGTTGGTGGCCTCGGTCAGTGCAGTGGTGGGGGAAGATGTAGGCGGCCTGCGCGTGGGTACGTTCGCGCCCGTGCCTGACCCCGGCTTGATCGTAGTGGAGCAGGTGTCACGGCTGCATCTGGCGACGTGGGCAGGTGTGCTGGCCGAAAGCTACGGGGCGGCAGAATGGGCCGAAACGTTGGCCCGACACTTTGCGGGGCCGCTGGAAGGCGATCCCAAGAGTGTGCTGTTGATGGCTTACGCGGGTGGAGAAGCCATCGGCTCGTTGCTGTGGCGTGACTTGGGGGGCGGCGCAGCGCATCTGTGGGGCACACTCGACCCCGCCGCCGACGCGCCCCTACTAAATGCCGCTGCCGAATTATCAGAGGGGGAGGTAAGAGTGAGCTTGCCCGACATATCACCCCTTCATCTTCAAAATGGAAAAATCGTCACCTTTACCCTGCTGCCGTGAACTATCGCGCTCCTAAGATGAGAAAGATATTGTTTTCTTAAGATCAGATTTTCTACACGTAGGCCGTTCATCCACTCCTACACAGGCTTTGCCAGAGTGTGAGAGATGAGAGCGCGAGCCTCACGCCAGCAAGAGGAGCAACGCACTCTAATAACGGCACATGCTTAAGCCTCTGCCTTTCGGCCAACCCCGGCGCTCGCCCGCTGCTCCGGCGGCTTTTCTCCTTCTTGCACTCACACTAGCGGCCTGCGGAAGTACACCCAATCCGGGGCCGACAACCAGCCAATCCCCAGCACTCAGCAGTGGTCTAAAAGCGCAGGCCAGCGCCGGAATCCTGACGGTGGGCCAAACCCGCCAACTGACCGTAACCGTGAGTGGCCGTGCCCCACAACCCGGCGAACTGACGTGGACAACGGGCAATGCGGCTGTTGCCACCGTGTCTCAAACGGGCCTCGTGACCGCCAAAGGAGCCGGAAGCACCACCATTCGCACGGCGCTGACGGCTAACCCCGGCGCGTTCATCGACTTTACGCTCACGGTGACGGCGGCTGGCACTACGCCCGCTCCGGCTCCGGCCCCCGCGCCCGGAACCTTTGCAGGGCGCGTGCTGACCCTCACCAACGCCGCTCGCGCTCAGGCCCGCACCTGCGGCACCACCAGCTTTCCCGCCGCCGCACCGCTGACCGCCAACGCGCAACTGACGCAGGCCGCGCAGGGCCACGCCGCCGATATGGCCGCCAAGAATTACTTCAGCCACACCAGTCAGGATGGCCGCACGATGGCCCAGCGCGTTTCGGCCACTGGGTACGCTTGGCGCTCCGTTGGCGAGAACATTGCTGCCGGACAGTCCACGCCCGAAGCGGTAGTCGACGGCTGGCTGAAGAGCGAAGGCCACTGCCGCAACATAATGAGCGCCAGCTTTACCGAACTCGGCGTGGGCTACGCTGTGGGCGGAAGCTACGGGCAGTACTGGGTGCAGGATTTCGGACGGCAGTAAGGCGTTGGCGTGTAACCCCCCCCGTTGCTCTGCAACGCCCCCCCTGACAAAAGCTGTTGCGCTCCCCTCAAGGGGGGCTGGCTGCGGATCAGACTGGGGGTCTACCTTCGGCGTTGGCGTGTAAACCCCCCGTTGCAGGCGCAACGCCCTCCCTTAAGGGGAGGACTAAAAGCTTTTGCGCTCCCCTCTAAGGGGGGCTGGCTGCGAAGCAGACTGGGGGGTTGTACGTTTACAGCGGCATATTTCCGTGCTTCTTATACGGCCTCTCCTCCCGTTTTTCCCGCAGCATGGCAAAGGTCTGGATCAACCTTGCGCGGGTGTCTTCCATTGGAATCACGTCGTCTATGTAGCCTTTGCTCGCCGCCACATAAGGATTGTCGAAGGCGTCTTTGTAGTCGCGGATCTTCTCGGCCCGCATCGCTTCGGGATTGTCTGTATTCTGGATGTCGCGGCGGTACACGATATTGGCCGCCCCCTCCGCGCCCATGACCGCCACAGCAGCGGTAGGCCACGCATACACCACGTCCGCGCCCATATCCCGGCTGTTCATGGCAAGGTACGCGCCTCCGTAGCTTTTGCGCGTAATCAGCGTGATTTTGGGCACGGTGGCCTCGGCGTAGGCATACAGCATTTTCGCGCCGTGCCGAATAATTCCCGCGTGTTCCTGCGCTACTCCCGGCAAGAATCCGGTCACGTCTACCAATGTCAGAATGGGGATGTTGTAGCAGTCGCAGGTGCGGATAAATCGAGCGGCCTTGTCGCTGGCGTCGATGTTCAGCGTTCCGGCCATCACCCGCGGGTTGTTGGCGACGATGCCTACGCTTTGGCCATTCAATCGGGCAAATCCGATCAGGATATTTTTGGCCCAATTCGGCTGGATTTCCAAAAACGTGCCGTCGTCCACGAGTTCATGAATAACGTCGTGCATGTCGTAGGGCCGACGCTGATCGGGCGTCACTATGTTCAGTAAGGCGTCGTTGCGGCGGTTAGCGGGATCGGATGTGGGCTGCACCGGCGCTTGCTCACGGGCGTTTTGCGGCAGATACCCTAACAGGTCACGGATGCCGCGCAGCACGGCTTCATCACCGTCGTATTCCAGATGCGCCACGCCCGATTTGCGGGTATGCACGTCCGCCCCGCCCAACTGGTCAAAGGTCACGTCTTCCCGCGTCACGCTCTTGATGACTTCTGGGCCAGTAATGAACATATAACTGCTGCCGCCACTCATCAAAATAAAGTCGGTGAGGGCCGGAGAGTACACCGCGCCGCCCGCGCAGGGGCCGAGGATGGCGCTGATTTGCGGCACTGCACCCGAGTAAATCGCGTTTCGGTAAAAAATCTCGCCGTACCCGCTGAGGCTGTCTACACCTTCCTGAATGCGTGCGCCCGCCGAATCGTTGAGGCCGATGACCGGACACCCCGTTTTGGCCGCCAAGTCCATCACCTTGGTAATTTTGGCGGCGTTCATTTTGCCTAAACTGCCGCCCAGCACCGTAAAATCTTGGCTGAACACGAAGACTTGCCGCCCGTCTATCGTGCCGCTGCCTGTGACGACGCCTTCACCCGGCGCTTCCACGCCCTGCATCAGCCGCCCGCCCTGATGCTCTACGAAGGTGCCGAGTTCCAGAAAGCTACCCGCGTCCAGCAGCGTGTGAATCCGCTCTCTGGCCGTCAGTTTGCCGCCCGCCCGCTGCTTTTTTTGACGCTCTAGGCCGCCGCCGAGTTCCACTTTGGCGCGGCGCTGCTCCATCGTGGCAATGAGTTCCTGAAGTTCGAGGGCCAGTTGAGTCATACCTCAATCTACCCAAACCCAGCTCTCCAAACGCTCGTTAGGATGTGGGGAATCGTTAGTGGTGAGCGGTCAGTAGAAGAAGCGTAGTGGGCGATGAATGCAAGTGTCGGAGCTATGGGGTGAGTTTTTTGCCCTCTCCACTGGTGGGAGAGGGGCGCTGTGGAACAGCGGGGTGAGGGGGCCACCGGGAAACCATTTCTGCCCTCTACCAAATGTACTGTTGTGTCTTGAATAATCCCTTATACTACCCATATGACTCTTATCCTAGACGATGAGGCAGCACAGGCCGACGCCGGGGAGCAACTGGCGCACTGCATCCGGCTGGAGCGGGAGGCGCGGGGGTGGTCTCAGGCGGAGTTGGCGCAGCATTCGGGCGTGTCTAAGGCCAGCATCAGCAAAATAGAACGCGGCGAGATGAGCCCGACGGCGGGAACGCTGGTGCGCTTGGCGGGGGCGTTTGGCCTGACGCTGGCGGGCTTACTGCTGCGGGCCGAGGGACACACCGGGCGCTTGGTGCGGGCCGCCGACCAACCACGTTGGCGCGATCCTGAAACCGGCTACGAGCGTCAGCAGATGTTTATGCGCCCCGATCACCCGCTGGAAGTAGTGCGGGTCACGTTGCCCCCGCATCAGCACGTCAATTTGCCCGCTTCGTCTTATGCCCGGATTCGTCAAGTGGTGGTGCTGGAAGCCGGAGCCTTGACGGTTCAGGAAGGGCCAGAACGTCACGAACTGGCTCCCGGAGACAGCCTGGCCTTCGGCCCGCCGCACGACGTGACCTTCCGCAACGACGCCGCCCAACCCTGCACCTACCTCGTCGTGTTGGCCCGGAGTTGAGATGACGAATCCTACAGCACCTTTCCAAATTCGCGCCCTGAACACTGACCCACACACGGCCGATCAACTGTGTACGCTGCTGATTCAGACCGTCGCCAACGGGGAATCGGTGAGCTTTATGCATCCGCTGGACTCCGACGCCGCCACCGCATTTTGGGCGGGTTCGCTGGCCGCCGCAAGCCGGGGCGAACGCATCGTGTTGGGCGCTTGGGAGGGCAGCACACTCATCGGCACCGTGACCCTCCTGCTGGACTTTCCACCCAATCAGCCCCACCGCGCCGAAATTGCCAAAATGATGACCCGGCTGGGCCACCGGGGGCGGGGCGTCGCCACTGCGTTGTTGCACGAGGCCGAACGCTTGGCGCAGCAGCAAGGCCGAACTTTGCTGGTGCTAGACACCGCCACAGACGGTGGCGCGGCGGGCCTGTACGAAAAAATGGGCTACACGCTGGCCGGAGAAATCCCCGATTTTGCCCTGAAACCCTACGGCGGGCTGACGGGGACTTTGTTGTATTGGAAGCGGCTGGCAGGGAGTTAGGGCGTCCAAGAGTCTAGGGTCTAAGAACGGCAAAGGCTCTGCTGGACGCTGTTCTCAAATGCCCTGCCCACCCAAAAGCTCCACTGCCCCAGCACCTTAGACCCTAGACCTTTAGACCTCCCTACTGCCCCAACTCCACCACGATCCCCTCTTCCTCACTCATCCGCACAATATTCGCCAGCGTATGAATCGGAATCTTCAAGTCGGCCAATTTCAGGCGGCCTTCTTCAAACCCCTTTTCGATAACGCAGCCGAGGCCCAAGAGTTCTGCGCCACTCGCTTCAATGATGGTATTGAGCGACCGCAGCGTGCCGCCCGATGCCAGAAAATCATCGATGACGATCACGCGGTCATCTGGCCCCAGAAACTCGCTGGACACGAACAAATCCACGACGCCGCCTTTGGTGCGGCTGATGGACTGGGCCGTATACGCAGGCTCTTTCATAGTGATGGGCTTTTTCTTGCGGGCGTACACCATCGGAATGCCCATCACCAGCGAGGTTGCCAGCGCAGGCGCGATGCCACTCACTTCGATGGTCAGGATTTTATTGGGCTTTAAGGGCGCAAAATACGCGGCAAAATGTTCGCCCATTTCACGGGTCAGGGCGGGCAAGAGTTGGTGGTTGACCAATCCGTCTACCTTGAGAAATCCACCGGGCAAAATGACCCCTTGCGCCCGAATCGCGTCTACGAGAGCTTGCATAGGAGCAATCCTACAGGCAGAGGAGCCGCCAAACGGGACAGAAGATAGACCGTGCCGCCTGCCGTCTCTGCCAATCTATTACAGTTCGTTGATCTCCGGCTTAAACCCCACTTCCCGCACATAGCGCAGATATTCCGCCTCGCTCAGCGCCTCTTTTTTGCCGCTGAGGGCCACAAAAAACGCCTCTAGCACATTGGTGGCAAAGTTGCGGCTGCCCATGCGTGGCGTGGTGGTAATCAGGCGGGCCACGCCGCGCTCTTTCATCCACACGCGGTCTGCTTCGGTGATGGTTTGGGTCAAGATGGTTTTGCCGCTCAGGTCATGCGGGGCGTAGCGTTTGGCGTAGTGGGTGTCTCCGGCGATCACGTCGGCCCACGCGTAATAGCGGGTTCCCTTGCCTGCCACACTGCTTTCCTGCTTGGCCCCGGTGGGATAAAACCAGTCTTGCGGCAGTTTGGTAATGGCGGGCAGCACCAACCGCGCCACCCGCCGCAAGGAAGCGATGGAACGCAGCGGGCGGTCGATGTTCAGGCCAAACACGATGTCGCCGTACACGATGTCCGCGCCTGCCTGTGCCAATGCCTCGGCCATCCCAAAGCGGTCTACAGCACTCACCATCAGCACTTTTTTGGTGCGCCAGTTCAT
This sequence comes from Deinococcus sp. Arct2-2, assembly GCF_004801315.1. Classification (GTDB taxonomy): domain Bacteria; phylum Deinococcota; class Deinococci; order Deinococcales; family Deinococcaceae; genus Deinococcus. The sequence continues at coordinate 42,351 of NZ_SSNW01000029.1, read as the reverse complement.
CACCGAATCAAGTTGGGCAATAGCATCGCGCTCCAGCGTATTTTTTAGGCCGCTGCCGTCCAGCACAGGCGTAATTTTGGCGTTCGCCACCAGCTTTTTTACGTTGCCGAAGGTGTAGCGTTTGCCGTCTGCAATCACGTAAATGTCGGCCCCGCCCAGCCCAAAAGCGTCCACGCGGCCATCGAGTGCCCGGAACAGTTCGGCGGCCTTTTTGCTGTCGCCATCGGTGCCGATGCGCTCCAGCACGAACGGCTGCCCCAGCACCGAAATTTCTTCGCGGGCGTTGCCTTTGGTGCTGCCCAACGACACGCTGACCACATGTTTATAGCCTGAGGGTGCGGGTTTCCAGCCGGTAGGAAGGGTCATGTGAGGAATATTGTAGTCTCAAGCTCTGGGTGGTCGAGAGCGGCTGCCGAGGAGTTGGAATGTACAGAGCGGGTATGAACAGGGTCGCCCTCCACGCAAATTCCCTTAAAAGACTGAGCCTACTTGTCCTGAGTCTGTCCTCCTGCCTGCTGAGCGCACAGGCCGCCGCGCCCCGCGCCTTCGACAGTTTTGCCGGACGCTGGGCCGGAGCGTTGGAATACCAAGATTACGGTGCAGATCGGCGGGTCAAGATTCCAGTGGCCCTCAGCGTGCGGGTGGACAGTGGCACCAGCGCCACATGGAGTTTTGAGTACGACGATTTTGGCAGCACGGTCAGCAGCGTGGAAACCCACCGCTGGAAGGCAGGCACCTACGACGTGACCACTCTGGGTCAGCCCGGAGTGCAGCGGTACACTAGCCGAGATTTCCCAGCGCTGATTGGCAAAGGGTCAGGCAAGGCCGTGCTGGTGGGCAACCAACTGGAAAACGGCAAGCAAGTAGAGATTCGGCGCACGATTACCCTAAACACCATGACTGGGGGCCGCGCCAGCCTGACCACCCTCACCGAAACCCGCGCTCCGGGCGGCACGTTCGCCTTTCGCAACCGTAGCAGCTACACCCGCACGCCCTGAACCCAACACAAAAACCGCCTCCCCCGAAAGGAAAGCGGTTTGAACAAGAACCTCAGACTTGCTGGGTTTACTCTTGTTCGGTGGCGGGAACTTCGTTGCTGGACACGTCGGCCACAGGTGCAGCGGCAGCGGCAGCAGCGTCGGCTTTCTGCTGCTGGGCGCGGGCGGCGTCCTTCATTACGCGGCTGCGGTCGTTCTTGATGCGTGCAGCCTTGCCGCGCAGTTCGCGCAGGTAGTACAGCTTGGCGCGACGAACCTTGCCGCGTTCCAAGATGGTGACTTTGGCGATCAAGGGCGTGCTGTAAGGAAACACGCGCTCCACGCCTTCACCAAAGCTGATCTTGCGAACCGTGAAGCTCTTGCGGCTGCCCGATCCGTTGATGGCGATAACGACGCCTTCGAACGCTTGGTTGCGGGTGCGGGTGCCTTCCACCACTTTGGTTTCCACGCGGATGGTGTCACCGGGGCGGAAATCAGGCAAGTTGTCCTTGATGTGGGGCTGCTCGACGGAACGCAAAATAGCGCCACGGTTCACTTTTACAATAGCGGTCATGAAAACTCCTTCGGTCAGCGGACTGCCCCACAGTCCCGGTGTGCGGGCAGAGGCATTCATGAACCTACGCTGGCGGCCGATGCTGGCAGACCAAACTTTAGAAGTATAGACGGTGCGGGGGCCGGGGGCAAGCGCCGCAGCTCAGCTCTTGTCAGCCCAACTCTTATCAGCTCAGCTCTTACGGCCCGCTGCCCTGCGCCAGTTCCGCACCGCTCTCATCTACCAGCGCAAAAGCATAGGCTTTTGCCGTCAAGCGCACCCACTCTATTTTTTGGCCCACACAGGAATCGGGCACCATCAGGCGGGCGGGGGTGGGATACACGCCGTCTATGCTGTCTTGGCGGTAAGTTTCCAGCGTGCGCGAAAGATCGTTGGCACAGTTTTGTGCGGCGGCGCGGGCCATAAAGTTGTCTGGGACAGAGGCCGCAGGAGCCTCGGCCTGAGCCTGTTTCAACGTTTTGACTTGCTGCTCCAGCGCCGAAACTCGCGCCTCTAACCGCGCATTGTCGCTGCGGGCCTGCCGATCCTGACAGCCCACCAGCCCCAACGAAAGCAGCACTCCCGCGCCTATCCGAACCCAGATCACAGGCGGCAGGCTAGCGCGGGTGTGGTGGGCGGGAATGAGACAAAGGGGAGGGTTTGCCCATGTTGTGGGTGAACCCCCCCGTTGCTCACGCAACGCCCCCCTTTAAGGGAAGGACAACTGCAAGGGGAGGACAACTGCGTTTTTCGTTTTTCGCTTACGGACTAGTACCCGATCCGTCCGGGTTGATGGCTGGCATTGCAGCAGGTGCAACTTCATCCAGCCGCAACAGTTCCCGCAGTTCGGCCAATGCAGCGCGTTCCTTATCGTTCACCAATTCGCCGCCTATGCCCAAGAATCCGCCCTCTTTGGCTGCTTCGGCTGTTCGCTGAGCCACCACCATCAGCAGGTTACGATAGGCGGCAGAATCTTCGGGGCTGGCTTTGGCGCTGACCAACCACACCGCCTGCCGAATGGCTTCCATCCCTTGCTGGCGGGCTTCTTCCATATTGCGGGCGCGGTCTTGTTGGGGCAAAGTCTTGGGATCGGGCGGCGTGCCCATCAGGTCGGCGGCCATCGCTTCCAGCAGCGGCGTGCGCCCTGTCCCGCTCACTTGCTCCCGAATGGCGTCCCCAATAGCGCGGGCCTCGGCCACAATGCCCGTAATGCCGCTGGGGCTGGCCGTCACGATGATCGCTCCGGCACGTCCGGGGCCAGTCATGACCTTAAACCATTCTTCGGGCGTAAAGCTGTCTTTGAGACTCATGCGGTCAGGGTAAAGGCGACGCCGTCAGTTCTGTAGGGGCAAGGATGACGGGAGTGTAAAGGCGCGTTTAGGTCTTGATCTGTTCAAGCTGTTTGTAAGGCTCCAGCACACTTCAAGATTCACAACCAGCCTAAAATCGAATAGAGGTGACCATGCGAACAACCCGGCTTCTTCTCTGTGTCATAGCGTGCAGCAGCATAACCGCACTAGCTACTCCCAGCGTTTCAACTAGCCTGCTGACCCCCGCACAGTTCAAAGCAAAAATGGCAGTTGGTCAGGCCGTCCTCATCAATGTGCATGTGCCCGATGAAGGGGCGTTACCCAACACCAAGCTCCGGTTGCCCTTCGACACGATTGCCAGCAATCCAAGCCTGCCACGCAATAAAAGCGCCCTGATCTTGTTGTACTGCCGTTCTGGACATATGAGCGCCATTGCTAATAAGAGCCTGAAACAGCTTGGCTACACCCAGATTTATGAACTAAAAGGCGGATTCGAGGCATGGAAGGCGGCGGGCTACGCTTTAGCGCCCGGACGCTGAAGCAGCGACTTAGGGGAAATGGGGACGACGGAACGATAAAGGCGCGTTGATGTTGCTGGCTCAGCCTGCCTCTTTCGGCTCGCCAAAATCAAACTTCACACGCTCGGTTTCTTCGGCCACCACACGCTCGTCGGGCAATAACTCATGTCCGCCAAAGATGCCCCGCGCCGCCAGACCTTCGCCCCGAGGATCGCCGTACCGCTTATCGCGTTGCACCAACGGCTTGATAAAAAATGCTGCCACGATCAGGAGAACAGGCAGCACGATGAAGATCAGAATGGCCGTCATGGTCAGACGCTAGAGCCGCAGCCAGCAGAGCCTTCCGACCTGTTCTCGTCTTCGTGTAGGTGCTCGCGTGCCCACAGATCGATGGCCTGAATCACGCCCTGTAGTTCGCGTCCAGCAGGCGTCAGGGAGTACACGCTGCGGGCCAGTTTGCCGTGCGTGTCTTCGGTGCGCTTGCCGATCAGGGCCAGTGTTTCTAGGTGTTCTAGGCGCTGCGTAAGTGTGGCGCTGTTGCAGCCGCCCACCGCACGGGCCAGTTCATTAAAGCCCTTTTCGCCGTCTAGCAGCGCACGCACAATATGCAGCACCCATTTTTCTTGCAGCACACCGATGGCGCGGTAGACAGGGCAAAATCCGGTAGAGACAGAGGTGGCAGCCGCGCCACTGGGGGCAGCGACCTGCGTAGGCGCGGCAAGAGTCATGACAGTACTCTACACCTAAATGCTGGACACACTGCGGCGCAGATTACACCGCTTGACAATGTAAAGCACTTGCAATATTGTTCTTTCCATGACTGCTACAGCCACCCGCACCCTGAACGTCACCGAAGCCATCGAGACCCGCCGCAGCATCCGTAAGTTTGTGCAAGAACCCATTCCCGCCGCCGACCTGCACGAAGTCCTGCGCCTTGCCAGCCTCGCTCCTAGCGCGTGGAATGCTCAGACGTGGCGCTTTGCCGTGATCCAGAACCCAGAGCTTCAGGGCAAGCTGCAAGAAGCCGCCTACGGACAAGGCCAAATTACCAACGCGCCCGCCGTCATCGTGGTGTACAGCGACATGGAAGACACCCTGAACACCGTTGAAGAAACGGCCCACCCCGGCATGGGCGACGCAGGACGCAACGGTCAGCGCAAGACTTTCGACGGCGTGTTCGGCGCTCAGGACGTGGCCCAGCGTGGCGCGTGGGGTCTGTCACAGGCCAACATCGCCTTCGGCTTCATGATGGTTGCTGCACGTGGCCTCGGCTACGACACCGTGCCGATGCTCGGCTTCAACCCCCAACAAGTCAAAGACCTCCTCGGCCTGCCCGCCCACGTGCAGATTGCTGGCCTGCTGCCCATCGGCAAGCGCGCCGAAGAAGGCTTCCCCCATCACCGCCACAGCGTCGAGCGCATCACCAAGTTCTACTAAACCTACCTTCCACGTTGACCGCCTCCTTTGTGGGGCGGTTTTTTGGTTTCAGAGAGCAGCAAGTGACAGAATCTCCCCATGCCCCTCACCCTTAATTACCTCTCGTTTGTAGTGGCCGACATGCAGCGCAGCCTTGACTTCTACCGCACGCTGGGCTGCCCATTCCCGCAGGGGCGCACCTGAACGCAGAGGGCGAGCCGGAACAACATGTGGAAATTAATCAAAACGGCCTGCGAATTGCGTGGGAGACAGAGGAACTGGTGCGTCAGGTGTACCCCGGTTGGACTGCGCCGCCCAGAGGTCAGGCCCGCCTCAGCACGGCGCTGGAGGCCAGCACTCCGGCAGCGGTGGACGCCGCTTGCGAGCGCTTGCAAGCACAGGGCCATGAGGTGAAAGCCGCGCCCTACGATGCTTTTTGGGGCCAGCGCTACGCCACCGTAAGCGACCCGGACGGCAACAGCGTGGACATCTTTGCTTGGTTGGAAGGCCAGAGCTGATGGCCTCTGCCTGATCAGTCTCGTTTTCGCAGTGCCAGCGCCAACCCGAACAGCGCCGTATTGACCAATACGATGGTTGCGCCGGGGGCTGTGTTCAGGTAATAGCTGAGATACAGGCCCGTGACGCCGCCCAGTGTGCCGAGGAGGGCGGCCAATCCGATCATGTTGCGGAGGCTGCGCGACAGCAGGCGGGCCGAGGCGCTAGAAGTAATGAGGAGGCTGACGCTGAGGGTTGTCCCCACGAGTTGCACGGTCAGCACAACCACCAACCCGATCAGAATAAGCAGCAGACTCTCTAGGCGGCGCACCGGAAGGCCGATGGCGCGGGCCTCGGTGGGGTCGAAGGAGGCCAGCAGGAGTTCCTTTTGCATGGCGGTCAGGATGGTGCCCACCACCAACGTGACCGCCAACGCGCCCCACAAATCGGCGGGGGTGACGCCCAGCGGATTGCCGATCAGGAAATTGCTGAGGTCGGTGGTGAACGTAGGCGCACGCGACAGCATGACCACGCCCAACGCAAACATGCCCACGAACACGATGCCGATGGCACTGTCTTGCTTCAGGCCACTTTGCCGCCCCACTGCGCCAATGCCTAAGGCGGTCAGCACGGCGGCCACCAGCGCTCCCACCAACAGGTTTCCGCCCGCCAAAAATGCCCCCACGATGCCCGGAAACACGGCGTGGCTCATGGCGTCGCCAATGTAGCTGAGGCCGCGCAGCACCACCCACGCGCCCACCAGCGCACACAACACACTAACCAGCACGACGGCCAAGAGTGCCCGCACGAAGAATCCAAATTGCAGGGGGTCAGTCAGCCAGTCCATTGAGTTGCCTTGTGGGTGAGTGGGCGGGCGGTTGAGATGATCGGGGCTTGGTCTAAGGGTCTAAGGGCAAAAGCACCGGGTCGCTGGGTGTTGGCTGTTCTTAGACCCTTAGACCCTTTGCCCCTTAGACAATCTTTTCCCGCTCCCATCAAGCTTCCGCGTGGGTGTGGCCCAGATGACTGCTACTAAACGTAGCTTCTATGTTGCGCGGCGTATACACCTCGTCGGGCGTGCCGTCGGCAATGATTCGGCGGTTTACCAACACCAGATGATCGCACCAACGCCGCGCCTGCTCCAAGTCGTGTGTGACCATGACCACAGCGCGGCCCCGGTCGGCTTGCGCCCGCAACAGGCCCATCAGTTGTTCCTGCGTGGCGGCGTCCACTCCGGTCAGGGGTTCGTCCAGCAGCAGCAAATGACCGTCGCGGGCCAACATCCGGGCCAGCAGCACCCGCTGACGCTGCCCACCGCTGAGTGCGCCGATATGACGGCCCCGCAGTTCGTACACGCCCGTTTCCTTGAGGGCCGCCACCACCCGTTCCCGATCCGTTTTGCTGGGCCAGCGCAACCACCCCAACCGTCCGGTGCGGCCCATCATCGCCACATCCCAGACCGTCACGGGAAAGCCCCAGTCCAGCGTTTGCTGCTGAGGCACGTAAGAGACGCAACTTTGGGCGGTGTGGCCTGCGTCGAAGCGCACGCTGCCACCGGGATCAGGCAACAGGCCCACCATCGTTTTCAGCAACGTGCTTTTGCCCGCACCGTTGGGGCCGATGACGGCGCTGAACTGGCCCGCCTCAAAGCGCACAGTGGCGTCTTCCAGCGCCGTGTGAGAACCGTATTGCACGGTCAAATGGTCTACGCCCAGCATCCGGCCAGCATAGCGCGTGCAGAGTGATACTGCGAAGGCGGAATCAAGAGGGGCACGATCAGAGGAACTACCGCAACGCCTTGACCATCGTATCTACGTTGAAGCGCAAGGCTTTGAGGTAGCTTTCGCCCGCGCTGCCCTTTAGCCCCAGCGCATCGGTGTACAGCGGCGGGGCAATTGTAGCCCCAGTTTCGCGGGCCAGCGTTTGAGCGAGGCGGGCATTCACGGTGTTTTCAGTGAAGATGACGCGCACGCCACTCTTTTTGACCGTTTGGGCCAAGCCCGCCAACTCCCGCGCACTCGGCTCGCGCTCGGTACTCAGGCCCGGAATCACGGCCCCCACGATCTTCAGGCCGTAGCGGGCGGCCAGATAGCCGAGGGCGTCGTGGTTGGTAACAATCGTTCGGCGGGCTGCTGGAATCTTGGCAAACTGTGCTTTGGCGTAGGCGTCGGCGGCGCTGAGTTGCTTCAGGTAAGCGGCGGCGTTGTTGGCGTACACGGCTTTTCCGGCAGGGTCAAGCGCTGTCAGGGCCGCCTGCACGTTCCGCACGTACCCAGCAGCCAGCTCCGCATCCCACCACGCATGGGGATCAAACGCGCCGTGTTCTTCTGCCGCAGCGTGGTCTTCTTCCGCTCCCTCACGCAGCTTTAAGCCTTTGGTCAGCGTGACCACTTTGACTCTGGGTGCAGAGGCAGTCAGCTTGGGCAGCCAAGGTTCCAAGTTGGCTCCGTTCACGAAGAGGGCACGGCTGCCCGCCAACGCACGAATTACGGAGGTAGACGGCTGAAAAGTATGGGTATCGCTGCCCGCAGGCACGATGATATTTACAGTCACGCGGGTTCCGCCTACCACACGCACAAAATCACCGATGATAGTCGTCGTGGCGCTGACCGAAAGAGGCGCAGCCTGAGCCATTCCCAGCGTCAACGCTCCAGCAATCCAAACACCCTTCATGCCAGTTCCACGCCTGTAAACCCACCCTTAGCAAGCGTGCGGAGGGCGTGGGCGCTGAGCCACACGGTCTTTTCTATGCCCTGCTCACGGATGGTCTTCTTTTGCAAGTTGGCTTTTTGGGTGCGTTTGGTCACGCCCGTGACTTTGCGGCCCACGCCACCCGCAGCACGCGCTTTGCCCCGGCGCGTCACGGCATTCACCACAAGGTTCTTCTTTCCAGTCAGGTAGCATTCACGGCTCATATTGATACATCCTTATCATATTGAAGCGAGGGGGAATGGAGGATCAGGGTACTTTGTCGAAGCGCCCCGTCCAGCAGGGCGTCTAGTGCCGCGCCGTCCAAGTCCCGGCCAATAAACACGATTTCGCTGAAGGCTCCGTCGTCGCTCAGCCACTCTCCGGCCTGTTCCAGCGCCAGTTGGCGGCCCGTGTGGTTCCACAAGGTGGCTACGCCGTCGCCCAGATTGATCCAGCCTTTAGAGCGAATCACGTTGTGCGGGAGTCCGGTGGTCAGCGCCCGGTGAAAGGCTTCGGCATCGAAGGGTTGCTGGCGGCGGTAGATATGCGTGCCGAGGCCGTAGCTTTCCGATTCGGGCGTATGTTCTTTTTCCAGTTCTTCCATCCAAGAATCGAGTTGGCTGGCGGCCTCGAAGTCGAACAGATTCACGTTCAGCACGGCGTCAGCCTCTACCCTGCCCCGCACCGCTTCCAGCACACGGGCGCGGGGATTGGTGAGAGCCACCAGTTCGCGCAGGCTTTGCACATCCTCTGCTGAGGCCAAATCCAGCTTGTTCAGCACGATCAAGTCGGCAAATTCGATCTGCTCGGCCAACAGTTCGCCGTAACCGCGTTCCTGCTCGTCACCCGGAATGCTCTCGGAGCGGTTCCAGAGCGGGAAAAACTGCGCGGCGTCCACCACCGTCACCATTGCATCTACGTGGACGCGGCCCAGCAGATTGGGAATGGGCGCTTGGCCCGGTTCAGGCTCCCCCTGCCCATTCTCTAGGCCTAGTTCTTCGGGCGTCAGGCAAAAGCTTTGGGCAATCGGCAACGGCTCGCCAATACCCGTGGACTCAATCAAAATGTGGTCGAGTTCGCGGGTCGCCAGCAGGTCGTGAACGGCGTGCAGCAAGTCGCCGCCCAGGGTGCAGCAAATGCAGCCATTGCTGAGTTCGATGGTTTTCTCATCGGTTTTGACCACCAGCGAAGCGTCTATGTTCACCGCGCCAAATTCGTTGACGATCACGGCGATCTTGCGGCCCTCCGTTTGGGTCAGCAGATGATTGAGCAGCGTGGTTTTGCCTGCACCGAGGAAGCCGCACAGCACGGTAATGGGCACAGAGGGGGCAGAAGAACCGGGGGTGACTTGGGTCATATTTGATAATGATAAGCTATTATCAAATTTGTGGCAAGGTTCCACATTCTTCCCCGTTGCCCACTCGCCGTGCAGTTTTGGCTGTTAGGACTGGATGCAAGGCGCGGCGACTTGACGCGCTTGGGCTACCAAAAGACTCCGATGAATACAGGCAGCAGCGCCTACACACTGGACTTTATGGAGCGGCACAGTCTGATCCTGCACAGCACGGGCCTTACACTGAAGTTGCCTGAAGGCGAACTGTATTACGAGCGGCGCACCGGGCGTTTTACCCTAGACGGCCAACCGATTTTGCCCGCGTAGGGCCGCCAGTTAGCCCGCCCCTTTTTGCACGAGCACGAAGCCCGGATTCTTCGCGCACACGGCCCCGATTGGCGCACATTCCAACTGGAACAGCACGCACTGCCCGCCCCGATTCGGCGCACGCTTCCGCACTAGCAAGCTTATATGTAGGGGCTAAAAGCGCAGATTTGGCAAGCTCGGCATCACCGTGCTCAGGTCAATTCAATTGCTCCGGGTCAGTGATCGGCAGTGGGGTTTCGTCCTTCAGAAACCAGAATCCAGTGCGGTTGCGCTCTTTCAAGCCCTTGTTGACGATAGATTCGAGCTTTTTGCCGACGGCTGACCAACGGGCCACCACATCGGCCAGAGCCGAGGCTTGATCGGCGTCCAAATTGGCCCAATTGGGCCACAGTTCCGTGTGCAGCACACGCACATTTAGTTTGTGGTCAGGGTCGGCGAAGATTGCAGCGTCGGCCTCAAGCTGCACCACCATGCGCCACACGCCGCCAAACGTCGCGTTTTGCCAAAGCTGATGTACCTCTACAAAATTGGCGTCGCTGTAAAGGGTACCCGGCTCAGTTCCAGAAGGCAGAGTGTCAGGCAGAAGTGTTTCAACAGGAGGGGTGTCGGACGGCAAGCTGTTGCCTAGAGGCGCAACACCAGCACAAGCATCAGGCGGCGCAGACAAGCTCACGGCGCGGTATTTGCCCAGCCGTCTGCCCCTCGGCGCTTCTTCCTGAACAAGGAGGCCCGCTTGCAGCAACGTGGGCAGGGCGCGGCCCGCCGTGCTGCCGAGCGCCGCTTGCAAACTGCGGATGCTGTGGGAGCCGGGATATCGATGAATGTACAGCCAGACCAATTTGCTTGTTGCGGGCAATGGGCGCAGAGCATCGGGCAACAGCTTGTCCATGTGCAGATTCTTACACTTTAACTGACCCGGCAGAGTATGACGTGTAGGTCACTTGGGTCACGGTCAAGCCGAGCCGTGCAGATGGGCAGTGCAGACGAGTCGCGGGTTCCCCTCCCCAGCCCCCCCTTCTGAATCGGTTAAACTCGCGCACATGACGCAGCCCGCCTCCACCGCCGCAACACCCGAATGGTACAAGAGCGCCGTATTTTACGAACTGTCTGTGCGAACCTTCGCAGACGGCAACGGCGACGGCAAAGGCGATTTTCCGGGCCTCACCGGAAAGCTGGACTACCTGAAGAATCTGGGTGTGGACTGCCTGTGGCTGCTCCCCTTTTATCCCAGCCCACTGCGCGACGACGGCTATGACGTGGCCGACTACGTGGGCATTCACCCCGATTTGGGCACAATGGACGATTTTAAGGTGTTTCTGCGCGAAGCCCATGCACGCGGCCTGAAAGTGGTGGGCGACCTCGTGACCAACCACACCAGTTCCGACCACGCTTGGTTTCAGGCGGCGCGGCGCGGCCCGGTGCTGCCCGATGGCACACCCAACGAGTACCACGACTACTATGTCTGGAGCGACAGCGGCACCGAATACAGCGGCGCACGCATCATTTTTACCGATACCGAAACCAGCAACTGGACAAAAGACGAGCAGTGCGGGCGCTACTACTGGCACCGCTTCTTTGGCAATCAGCCCGACCTGAACTACGACAATCCCAAAGTGCAGGAAGAACTGCTGATCGCCGCCCGTTTTTGGCTGGATTTAGGGCTGGACGGCTTCCGGGTAGACGCCGTGCCGTACCTGATCGAGCGCGAGGGCACCAACTGCGAGAACTTGCCCGAAACGCACGACATTCTGAAGGGCATGCGGCGCATGGTGGACACCGAGTACCCCGGACGCCTGCTGCTGGCCGAGGCGAACCAGTGGCCCGAAGACGTGGCGGAATACTTCGGCACCGACGCTGACCCCGAATTCCACATGTGCTTCAACTTTCCGGTGATGCCGCGCCTGTACATGAGCCTGAAAAAGGAAGATACGACCAGCATCCGCGAAATTATGGACAGGATGCCCGCCATTCCCAAATTCGGGCAGTGGGCCACCTTCCTGCGCAACCACGACGAATTGACGCTGGAAATGGTGACCGACGACGAACGCTCGTTCATGTACGCAGCCTATGCGCCCGATACGCGCATGAAGATCAACGTGGGCATTCGCCGCCGCCTCGCGCCCCTGCTGGACAATGACCGCCGCCGCATAGAGCTGCTGAACACGGTACTGCTGGCCCTCCCCGGCAGCCCCATCTTGTACTACGGCGACGAGATCGGCATGGGCGACGACCTGACCCTCGCTGACCGCAACGGGGTTCGCACGCCGATGCAGTGGAACGCGGGCATGAGCGGCGGCTTTTCGACGGCCACGCCCGACCAGTGCTTCTTCCCCCCTATTGGCGACCCGGTCTACGGTTACCAGCGCGTAAATGTGAACAGTCAGGAGCGCGACCCCAGCAGCCTGCTGAAATGGACGGCCCGCCAACTCGAACTGCGCCGCGCCCACCCCGCTTTTGCTCACGGCGACCTGACGTTTGTGGATACTGGCAACCCAGCGGTACTGGCCTTCATTCGCCAGCACGAAAACGAAACCCTGCTGATCGTGAGCAACTTTGCAGGCAACGCGCAGGCCGCCACGCTTGACCTCACCGATTACGTGGGCCGAACCCCCGTTACATTGGCCGGAGCCAGCCCGTTTCCGGCAGTGGCCGAGGCCGCGTACCCAATGACGCTGGGCAAATATGATTACTACTGGATGCGGTTGAACTGATACGGCGAACGAAGAAGGTGGATCGTGGTTTATTTTTGCCCATGATCCACCTTCTTCGTTTCAACTGTTCTCTAAATCCGAATCGTCACCCGCGCCCCGTCGTCTTCCAGATGCACGGAATCTATAAAGCGCACGACCCGCGTGGCGTAGCCCATCACCAGCGTGTGGGTGCGTGCCCCGCCACCAAACCGCCGCACGCCGTTCAGCAGTTCGCCGTAGGTAATCCCGGTAGCGCTGAACACCATTTGGTTGCCGGGGGCGAGGTCATTGGTCTTGTACACGCGGCCTTCTTCTACGCCCATCGTCCTAAAGCGTTCGCGCATGGCGTCGTCTTCGGCAATGAATTTGCCTTGAATCTCGGCCCCGAGGCACTTCAGGGCCGCTGCACTCAGCACGCCTTCCGGTGCGCCGCCTGACCCCATCAGCGCGTGAACGCCCGTGCCGCGCACGCCGACGGCAAGGCTCGCCACCACATCGCCGTCCCCGATCAGCTTGACCCGTGCGCCCGCGCCGCGTACCCGGCTGATCAGGTCGGTGTGGCGCTCCCGATCCAGAATGGTAATCAGCAGGTCTTCTACATCGCGGTCTAGGCTCTGGGCAATCACGCTGAGGTTGGCCTCTACGGGCCAGTCGATGTTCACGCGGCCTGCGGCTGGGGGCGGCACCACCAATTTGTCCATGTAGCAGTCGGGCGCGTGCATAAGGCCGCCGCGCTCGCTGAGGGCGATGACCGCCAGCCCGTTGGGCAACCCCTTGGCCGTCACCACCGTCCCTTCTACCGGGTCAACCGCAATATCGACCTCGTATTTGCCCTGCCCCACCTGCTCCCCGATGTACAGCATGGGGGCCTCGTCCATCTCGCCTTCCCCGATCACAACAGTGCCGCGAATATCGAGGCTGTTGAGGAGTTGGCGCATGGCTTCTGTGCCCGCCGCGTCTACGGCGTTTTTGTCGCCCATACCTACCCAACGGCTGGCCGCCAACGCCGCGCCTTCCGTGACGCGGGCGGTTTCCAGCACCAACGCATGCTCGAAGTGGGCGTGCATACCGTCGGCTTCTCCGGCCCCACCCTGACCAGATCCACGCTGCCCCGGCTTGTGTGTCGTCATACCCTGACCGTAACACGCCAAACCCAAAAAGCCGCGCTGGGAGCGGTTCCATTGGGTGTACGTGTGTGAGGGACGGATCAGATGATGTGCGGGCAACTGGGTGGCGTCAGCAAGATTGACCAGCATAAACGCCCCTCAGCGTAAGCAAGCGGCGAGGTCTTTAGACTGACCCCATGCGCTCCCGCCCGCCGCCCAACGTGTTCCCCCCGACTGTGCCGCCTGTTCCGGCTCGCCGCCCGCCTGTGGTGCAAGCTGGCGTGGTCACTCTGGTGCTGGTGGGCGGCCTGTGGTTGCAAGAAATTACCGATCAAGTCGCGTTCGGCGGCGCTCTGGACGTGTACGGCATCCAACCGCGCAACTCGGACGCCCTCGGGCACATCTTCAGCGCACCTTTTTTGCACGGCGGCTTTGGTCATCTGCTCGCCAATACCGTGCCCGTCGCAGTATTGGCCTTCATGTCGGCCCTGCATGGGCTATGGCGTTTCTTGCTGGCAACGTTGATGATCGTGGCGTTGGGGGGCGCGTTGGTCTGGCTGTTCGGACGGGGCGGCAGTGTGCATTTGGGGGCCAGCGAACTGGTGTTCGGCTACCTCGCCTACCTGCTGGGCGCGGGGTGGTGGGAACGCTCAGCCTCGGCCATCATCGCCGCTGCGGTGGCCCTGCTGCTCTACGGCGGAGCGCTGTGGGGCGTGCTGCCCAGCAATCCGGAGATTTCGTGGGAGTCGCATTTGTTCGGATTTGTGGCAGGGGTGGTAGCGGCGGCAGTGTTGCACCGCAAAAAACGGGTAGTGGTGAGTGGGTAGTGGTCAGTGGGAGAAGCGGGGGTGGGATTGCTCTCTTGCGTCTAGGCAAACCCCCCGGTTGCTTTGCAACGGCCCCCCTCAAGGGGAGCGAAAAGACATTCCTGCCCCCACGCTCCTGCCTCAGCACCTTAGACCATCGACTTTTAGACCCTTAGACCTTCCTCACCGCCCCCGACAACTCTCCTTCCCCGCCGCAAAAACAGCACCAACGTAATCCCCGCCAGCAGCACCAACAGCAGCGACGCATGACCGCCACTGAGGAACACCAGCGGAATGACGGCGGCCAACGCCAGCGGCACGACGTAAGGCCGTCCCAGTGCAGTTACAGCCAGCGCGAGGCCCACCACTACGCCTAACAGTTGCGCCACGATTACGGGCAGATAGAAGGTCAGGACGCCGCCCAGAATCAAGCCGAGGCTGAGGCCCAGCACCGCGCCTGCTAGTGAGAGTGGCAGCAGTTTCAGGCAGCGCGATACGGCCCATGCCCCGCACAGCAGCGCGGCAAACAACACGGCCAGCGGCCCCACGAGGCCCAGTTTGCCCAACGTTTCGCGGATGCTGCCCTGCGTGAACACCACCGCTACGTCCTGCGCGGTAATCACGTCTTCCAGTTGCCAACGCAAGACCTGTGCCATGCCCAGCGCCGTGCGCGTCTGGCTGGTGGGGAATAGCGTGTAGCGCTGGAATTTGGCGGGCCGGTCTGCGTTGATGGTCAGGTCGAAGTTCTTCACGCTTTCGCGGCGTTGGCCCAGCAGATAGCTCCAGCCTTTGGCCCCCTGATGGCGGTAGGTCACATTCACTTTCACGGTCTGGCCCGCCGCCACTTCGCCCGTCCACACGCTGCCGCCCGCCAGATCGGAGGCGCGGTAGGCCTGCCCGTTCACGGTTAATTTAAAGCCGCTGAGGGTGCCACTTCCATCGGGCAGCGGGAAGGCGAAACGCAAGGTGGCCGCCTCCGTTTGGGGGTTGGTAAAGGTGTAATCGGCGTTGAAGACCGCGTTGTAGTACGTGCCACGCCCGCCCGCCGGGTCTACGAATTTCAGATCGGCCAGCACTGTGCTGGTGTCCAGATTCACGGGTTCTTCGGTTTGCAACGTTACGTCGCGGGTGTAGGTCAGGTTGCGGCCCCGGCGCGTAAAGCCTTCGCGGAAGTCCTGCACCGTTTGGCCGTCCGGGTTGCCGAAGTAAGGCAGCAGATTTTCCCACCCCCCGTTGACCTGAAGGCGGGCATAGACTTCGGCGGGCAGCGTGATAGAGCGCGTGTAGGTCGTGCTTTTCAGTAGGCTGGCGCGGGGGGCTTGCTGGGTGGTTTGGCCCCCGTCCGGGTCGGCGGCGTTGGCGTAGCGGGCCGATTGCTGCGCTCCCAAGCGGGCATCCACCGCCCGCCGCGTCACGTTCAGGGCTAATGCACCCGCGCCCACTGCCAACGCTACCAGCGCCCAGCGCCCCAGCCAAGGCAGCCGCGCTCCCAGCCAACTCAGGCCCGCCCGGAACCGTTCCCGGTCAAGCAGGCCAATGAGAATCAGGGCCAGCAGCAGGCCAGCGGCAATTATGGCCAGCGGCCTTGCTAAGGCCAATACGGAGGAAAGAGCGTCGAGCAAGGAATTCAGCGCAGTCTGAACCATAGGGAAAACCTCCGGGCGAGCGGTGGGGCAAAAGGAGCAAATTGAGGAGTAAGAAACTTACCTGAGTTGATACCTCAAAATGTGTATGACACTCATCCTCCTTTGGGTGGAGGGCGGTGGAGTTGGCAGGTGAACCCCCCCATTGCTGGGGACAACTGCTGTTGCGCTCCCCTCAAGAGGGGCTGGCTGCGAACTGGTACAGCTCCGCAGGAGAGCAGACTGGGGGGTTTACACGCGAGCTTAATTTGACTCGGAAGGTGAACCCCCCCATTGCTCCGCAATGCCCCCCTTGAGGGGAGGACAAAAGCTGTTGCGCTCCCCTTAAGGGGGGCCGGCTGCGGAGCAGACTGGAGGGTTTTTTGGCGGGAACTCTGTCAGGATGATCTATGCCCCATTCTTCCCACGTCCCTAGCTTGCCGGGAACCCTCAAGCCGATGCTGGAAATGCAGATGGGCACAGGCATTTTGGCGGCGCGGCATACCGGCGAGGAAGGAGACTGCGACGTGTTTGCACTCGATACGGCGCGGGGGCCTCACACGGTTCGGGTGTGTAGGCGCAGCATTCCCAACTTGTTTTTTGCCGAGGTGCAGGCGTTGGCCCAGCGGCGGGAAGCAGGTGAGGAAGGTGTGCCAGACGTGATCGCCTTTGCCGACGCACCTTATACGGGCTTGGGCGCACCGGGACAGGCCGCACCCGCCTTCTTGCTGTTAAAAACCAAAAATGATATGGATACTAAATCGGTTGACTTTTTAAAGTATAAGGAGGATGCTGAAGCATGACTTCCTCTCTCCCCTTGCCGCCCCAAACCCACACCGGAGCCGTGACACTGCGGGTACGCGATTTGCCTGCCCTCAGCGAGTTTTACAGCACGCTACTGGGCCTAACGCCCATTGCAGATGGGCCAACCCGTATTACGCTCGGCGCACACGGCACGCCGCTGCTGTACCTAGAAGGCGATCCCAGCTTGTCGCCCGCGCCTCTATCTCGCCCCGGTTTGTACCACACGGCGTTTTTACTGCCCAGCCGTGCCGATTTGGGGCGCTGGCTGCGGCACGCGGTGGGCCTGAACGCCTCTGGAGCGGGCCTGCGCCTCGGCACGGGCGATCATCTGGTCAGCGAGGCCATTTACCTGAACGACCCCGAAGGCAACGGCATCGAGGTCTACCGTGACCGCAACCGTGACGCGTGGGCTTGGGAAGACGGACAGGTGAAGATGGACACCAAAGCTGTGGACGTGGAAGACCTGCTGGCTGCCGCCGGGGACACGGTTTTTGAAGGCGCACCCGCCGGAACTGTCGTTGGTCATGTGCATTTGAAGGTGGGCAATGCGGCGCAGGCAGCCCAGTTTTATGCCCAAACCTTGGGGCTGGACGTGGTGGCCGACATGGGCAGCGCGGCCTTTTTGTCTTGGGGCGGTTACCACCACCACATCGGCCTGAACGAGTGGCACTCACGCGGGCAGCCCGCGCCCAGCACGCCCGCCGCCGGATTGGGGGGCATCGAGATTCTGACGCCTGACCTGAGCAGCCTGCGAACCCACCTGAGCGGGCGGGACGACGTGCAGGACGGCGGCGACGCCCTCACGCTGCATGACCCTTGGGGCAACCGCGTCACCGTGCGGGAAGTGGCGCAGCCCTAGGCCAAACAGGGCATTCCCTTTCCCTCGCCAGTCTCTAGACTGCACCTATGGGCGGCCAACTCTTTCACTTTCCACGCCTGCCGCGTGCCGAATACCTGCGCCGAGAAGGGCAAGTGCGGGCCGTGCTGCACGAGCTTTTGCCCGATACGCCCGCTGGCCCGCAGTGGTTCATTCCGCTGTACCACGCCGACAAACCCGATTTTGGAGATTTAGACGTGCTGGTGAGCCGGGACGCCCTGACCGCACCGTTTTTGGCCGAGTTCCGCGCCCGCTTGGGCATCACGCAAACGCGGTATGTGAAGGGCATCGAATCGCATGATTTCGGTGGATTTCAGTTGGATTTGATGGCGACGCCGCCCGCCGAACTGCGGACAAGGTTCGAGTTCATGAGTTGGGGCGATTTGGGCAATATTTTGGGCCGAATGATGCGCCCGCTGGGGCTGAAATGGGGTGAAAGCGGCCTGCTGTACGTGTACCGCCGCCCCGATGAGGCGCATTACCTCCGCACTTATACCGTGAGCCTGAGCATTGACGACGTGATGCAGGCCGCCGGACTGGACGCCGCGCACTGGCACGCCGGATTTGAGAATGAAGCCGCTATGTTTGCGTGGGCAGCGGGCGCTTCCCGCTTCAGCGCCCGCCCGTACCTCTCGCCGGAAGGAGATTTTGGGCGGCGCATTCTGGAACGGCCCGGTCTTCAACGCTTTGCGGAATTTTTGGAGCGGGCAGGCTGGGTGGCCCCGGCGCAGCGTGAGCCGAATCAGCCGCTTGAAGTTCTGTTCGAGTTGTTTCCCCAGTCGGGTTTGGCGGACTTTTTGGAGGCCGAAGCTGCCGCCGCCAAGCGCGATGAGGTGCGACGGAGCAAATTCAGTGGCCGCTTGGTGATGGAGTTGCGGCCCGAACTGAGCGGCAAAGTACTGGGGGCGTTCATGCAGGCGTTCACGGCCCGCCCGGACTTTTGGGACTGGGTAGACGCCGCCACCACCGATGAAATTACAGACCGCATTCGGGCGGCCCCGGCCCCGCTAAACTCGCAGACATGAGCCTGTCTTCTTCTTCCCCGTCTGCCCCTACCCCACCGGAGCGCGTGCATGTAGGCGCAGTCGCCGCCCTCCCCAACGGCAGCCAAACCGAGGTGCTGCTGGGCGGCGTGCATGTGGTGGTAGTGGGCTACGAGGGCCAGTATTACGCCCTGCGCAACAACTGCACCCACAAGGATTTCCCGCTGCTGGGCGGCGACGTGAGTATGGGCCGAATCACCTGCGCCAAGCACGGAGCTAAATTTGAGTTGGCGACAGGCAAGGCCAAAACCCTGCCCGCCGTGAAAGCCGTACAGATTTTTAAGACGCTGGTAGAAGACGGCGAAGTCTACGTGCTGGCGCTGTAAAACCTTGTTCGCAAACAGAAGCCTGCGCCCCCGGATCAGAGGCGCAGGCTTCTGTTTAGATCAAGCTTACTTCCGGTCATCCCCCGACACTTCGCTTTGCAGTTCTTCGGTCATGCCCTGCGGCAAATCGCCGGGGCGCTGGCTGACGTGGGGTGGCCCTTGTTCGCTGGGGGGCGTGTAGGCGGCGTTGGGGTCGGCGCTGCGGCGCTGAGAATCGCCTGCCAACGCCGCAGTGTTGTTCATGCCGAGGCCTGCTGAGGGGGCCACCGTGTCTAGCAGCTCGCCGCCCAAGCCTGCCACAGACTGCGCTCCGGCATACTCGGCGTCTTGCGGGGCGTGTTCCATCTGCGCGGGGTCACGGGTGGCGAGGTGGTCAAACTGCGCCGTAATTTCGTGCGGGTCTTGCATGTGAACCGGTTCGTAGGTGCTGTGATCGGCACTGCTGACACGGCTGTCTTCGGGCGTGGTGGTGTAAAACGGCTGATGTCCGTCTTTAGGATCAGGCGTCTGAAATCCCGTGCGGTGGTCGGCGGGGCGGCCATCCTCGTGTGCAACGGGTTGTCCGGCGTCATGGTCGCCATTGGGATTGGTCATACCCGTAGTGTTGCCCACAGCGGCGGAAGCTGCATTCCGGGTTTCTTGTGGCTTGACGTGGGGAGTGCTTAGAAATGTGCCCAGCAAGGCCGCCAACTCCGAGTGGCCTTCCTCCTGCGCGATGCTTGCGGCGCTGCGTCCGTCGAGGGTGTAGGCGGCGGCATCGGCTCCGGCTGCCAACATCTCCTGCACCAACGCCATGTTGCCGTGTTGGGCCGCCGCCATCAGGGGCGTGAATCCGTCTTGCTGCACAGCGTTGACATTGGCCCCATGTGCCAGAAGTAGACGTGTCAATCCCGTGTGGTTGCCCGCCACAGCGGAATGCAGGGGCTGAACATTCATGGCGTTGGTACTGACCGCGTTCACGTTGGCTCCGCGTGCCAGCAGTTCGGCGGCCACTGCCTCCCGCCCAAAAAAGGCCGCCAACCCCAGCGGGGTAAAACCATCGGCGCTGACGGCATTCACGCTGGTGGGATCGGTGTTCAGCAGCGCCCGCAAGGCGTCCAGCTCGCCTGTGGCCGCCGCCTCGAACACGGTCAGGGGTGGGCCGCCCAGTTCCGTGTGTAGCTCAACCAATGCACGCGCCACTTCCGCTTTGCCGTAATAAGTGGCAAACAGCAGCGGCGACACGCCCATCGGACTGACCGCCGAGAGCAGCGCCGGACGCGCCTGCACCAGCGCCCGCACGGTGTCCACATCGGCAGCCTGAATGGCCAGAAAGAGAGCGGTGGTTGCCTCTCTGGACAAGGACTGAGAATCGGTCATGGGAGTAGGGTAACGCGGGAGGGACAAAATAACCCCCCCGTTGCTGGCGCAACGCCCCCCCGGAGGACTTAAAAGCTCTTGCGCTCCCCTGTGAGGGGGGCTGGCTGCGAAGCAGACTGGGGGGTTTACACGCGACAGAGATTTAAGTTGGAAGGTGAACCCCCCAGTGCTGGCGCAACGCCACCCTCAAGGGGAGGACTTAAAAGCTCTTGCGCTCCCCTGTAAGGGGGGCTGGCTGCGAGGCAGACTGGGGGGTTCGCCCGCGTTACCCTACCCCCATGACCCGCCCTCAGCCGTGGCCGCGCCAAGCCTTCCCCTACCTGCATCCTACGCCCACGCGCTGGGCCGACAACGACGTGTACGGGCACATCAACAACGTTACCTACTACGCCTACTTCGATACGGCGGTGAATGCGATGCTGCTGGCACGGGGCGTGCTGGACATCCATTCCGGGTCTACGATTGGGCTGGTGGTGGAAACGGGCTGCAACTATTTTGCCGCCGCCGCGTTTCCGGAACTGCTGCAAGTGGGTGTGCGCGTGGCATCTTTAGGAACGAGTAGCGTACGTTACGAATTGGCGGTTTTTCGGAAAGACGACGACACAGCCTGCGCTCAGGGCCATTTTGTGCACGTGTACGTAGACCGGGCCACGCGGCGGCCTGTGCCCCTGCCCGCCGACTTACGGGCGGTGCTGGAGGGGTTGCGGGTCGCCTGATACGGATTCCGTATGATTCCCGTACAGTCGGAACAGCGCCCCCTGTCCGTCCATCTCCCAAAATCCGTACTTTCCTTCTCGCTCTGCTCGGATGAAAAGCCAAAATGCACGGCTTTTCATCGGAATCCGTATGATCTAAACCCAACCCAAAGATGACGGCTGGCCCGGTGCGCTAGCGTGGCCCCATGCGTGTGTGGATCGGATGCGGCGGCTACAGCAATGACGATTGGGCGGCCAGCGGCCTGATTTATGACGGGGTGAAGAAGGACGCCTACCTTGACGCCTACGCCCGGCACTTCGACGCGGTGGAACTGAACAGTTCGTTTTACGGCATTCCGGGCCTGAAGGCGTTCGAGGGAATGGCCCGCAAATCGGGCGGGCGCACGCGCTTTGCGGTGAAGGTGAACAAGGTGTTTACGCATGACCGCGCCCCCACCGACACCGATTTTGACCGAATGCTGCAAAGCCCCGCGCCGCTGGTCGAAGCGGGCCTGATGGGGCCGTATCTGGCTCAGTTTCCGTATTCGTTTCACCGCACCGCCGAGAACCGCAAATACTTATTGAACCTCGCAGAACGCTTTGCAGGACACGAACTGGCCGTAGAACTGCGCCACGCCAGTTGGGACAAACCCGAAGTGCGAGCGGCGATGGGCGAATACGGCCTGATCTGGGTCAGCCCCGACTATCCGCCCGTGGGGGGCATGCCCGAACCGCAACTGCACGCCACCACCGACGTCGGTTATCTGCGTCTACACGGACGCAATAGCGGCAATTGGTGGAACGGCGAGAGTGCCGCCGAACGCCACGATTACCTGTACAACCGCGCCGAAATGGATGAATGGGCCGAGAAAATCGCAGTGGTGACCGAGGATTTGTCGGAACTGTGGATCTTCTTCGAAAATACGACGAAAGGCCATGCCCTGAAAAATATCCCGATGCTGCGCGACGCCCTGAACGCACGCGGGATAGAGGTCAAGACGCCTGACCCGGCTGAGGATGGGGCGTTGTTCTAGGACTTAAGGCCGCGCCCGACGCTCTTCCCAAGTCTTTAACCCTGACACGATCAGAAAGGCCACCACCACCAACAGCGTCCAAGCCAGCACTTTGGCAAGGTGAACGGGCTGCCAGCCGTGCGCCTGATGGGGATACACCCACGCGCCCAACGCTGTAGCGGCATTTTCGGCAAAGTAGACGAACAATCCGATCAACGCAAAAGCCAGCCGCATGGGCAAGGCAAACGGCGCACCCTGAATGAGGAACTGAACGCGGGTGCGGCGGTAAGCCAGCAGCAGAAGCGCCGTGATTGCGTAACGCAGGTCTGGGCCGAAGTGGTGTGTAAAGAAATTCAGGTACGCGCCGCCCGCCAACGCTGCTTGAAGGCGCAAGCTGGGGAGTCCGGTCAGCGTGATCTGGAAGCGCCGCCACGCCTGCGCCATGTAGCTGCCCACGCTGGCATACATGAACCCGGCGTACAGCGGCACGCCCGCCACCTTACTCAGGGCTTCTTCGGGATAAGCCCAACTGCCGTGTGCGGTCTTGAAGACTTCTAGGCCAAAGCCCAGCAGATGAAACAAGGCGATGAGGCCCGCTTCCCGCCCTGTTTCAAAGCGGGTCAGCAGGAGCAGCACTTGCATCAGCAGGCAGCCCAGCAGCACGAAATCGTAACGGGCTACGCCCCAAGCCGCCAGCGGCAACAGGTGCGACAGGGCCAGCAACGCCACCACGCCCAGCGCCACCGTGCAGCTCGCCAATTCCTGTACCACGAACGGCCACAGCACGCGCCGCAGCAAAAGCAGGGCGGGAACCGGGGCGCGTGCAGGAAGTGCCACCGCCTCAGCATCCCCACTTCCGGGCGCTTAGGCGTCCGCCTAAAGGTTGGAGACTGCTTGCGGCCATGTTTGTTGATTCTCACCGGTGACGCAGTTCCCAACACACCTGCTGGTATTCAGCACACAGATTCCGGATTCACCACGCTTTTCCCACTGACCGAACGCTCTACTTCCCGTCAAACACAGTGGGGAACACTTGCCGCGCTCCCGCAATGGGCGGGTTTTGCACCCAGTACGGCAGCCCCGGCGTGGCGTTGCGAATCACGAAACTCCCCGGCTCACTCACGGTCATCACGGCGTTCCAGCCCTTGCGGAGCGTGAGATTATAACTGGTGTTCAGGCCCGTGCAGCGCCCGGCAACGTTGGCGGCGCGGTCACTGTACATCCACTGGCTGCGGCGGGTGGGTTCGGTGGGATGATCGGCTTGAGTCAGCAGCGCGGCCAGATTGCGGCCTGCCTGATACACCATCAGGCTTTCGGCAGTATAGGTGCGCGGCTCGCTGGGCACACTCCGCACGCCGGGGCAAAAGTCGGCGGGCTGCACAGGCGGCTTAAACGTATCCGGAATTTGGAGTTCAAAGCCGTTCCCGGCCAACGTGCCCAACCCCACGATGCGGCCCTGCGCCAAGCTGGTCAACAGAATTCGCACATTTTCGGAACCGAAGGCGCGGGCCAGCGCGGGTGCGTTACTGACTGTGCCTGCGATGCCGACGGCCAGCGCGGGGCCGCAGATGAGGGGAATCAGGCCCAAAGCCAAGAGAGAACGGAGGAGCTTCATAGGCTGATGCTAGGCGCGGCGGGTCAGGCCAGCGTTTCTGAACCTGTGGTTTTTCCGCGCTGGTGGGGGCCAACTGCACCCACCGAGTGAACTTCCTCTCCGCGTTGGCCTCATGCAAAGGGTGGACGACCCCGCCCCGGCCCTGCGCCTAAGCTGCCCCTATGCAGCCGCTCCCCGCCCGTGACCGTGACCCGGCTTCCCGGCGCACTCACCAAATCCCGCTAGAGTTGGCCCAATGAGGTTTTTCACGGGCGTTGGGGTGGTGTTGCTGGTGGGTGCGGCGGGGGCGGGCGGCCTGTGGTATGCGTGGGGCCGCGACCTGCCCAGCGTGTCTGATTTGGATGTGCTGGAATTCAGCGGCCAGACGCGGGTCTATGACCGCAACAATGCATTGATCGGCACCTTGACGCCCAGCCTGAGCAGTTCGGGCGGCGTGAACCGCGACCTGATCAAGCTCAGTCAGATCAGTCCTTGGTTGCAAGACGCGGTAGTGACCAGCGAAGATCGGCGGTTTTACAAGCACAACGGCGTGGACTTTATCGGGATCGCACGCGGACTTATTAAGGGCGTCCTGAAAAATGATCTGGAAGGCGGCAGTTCCATTACGCAGCAGGTGGTCAAAAACACGCTGCTGGCCGAACTGAACAGCGCCCGCACCGCCGAACGCAAGTTTAAGGAAGCGGTGCTGGCCTACCAACTGGAGCGCAGCTTCGACAAAAAGCAGATTCTGAACGCCTACCTGAACGTGATCTATTGGGGTGACGGGGGCCGCAGCGACATCGTGGGCGCAGAAACGGCGGCGCGGGCGTACTTCCGCAAGGGGGCCAGCGAACTGAATCTGGCCGAAAGCGTGTATTTGGCAACTATTATTCCGGCCCCCAACCGCCGCTACAAGAGTTTTCAGGCGTTCCGGCCCCTGATGAAAGACCTGTTGGGGCGCATGGTAGAAGACGCCCGGATTACGCAGGCGCAGGCCGACGCCGCGTGGCGCACGCCGATTTATCCGGCAGGCTGGCGCATCGGCTGGAATGCGGACGGCAGCCTCAGGAGCGCGGTGCTGGAAAATCCGGCCCGCTTGCAATCCAATCTGAACGATGCCGAAGCCGCACGCGGGGGCAACCGCTACCAATATCACGCCTATTTGCAGGCCGTAGAAAAGGAACTGACGCCGATCATTGGCCGCAAAGCCCTGTACGGCGGCGGCAAGATTTACACCGGAATGGACTTGCAGGCCCAGCAATCTGCCGAACGCGCCAGCCTAAGGGCCGATTTGCCGGATGGGGCCACGCTGGGCATCGCGTTGGTCAGCCCTAAAAACGGCGAAGTGTTGGCACTGGTGGGCCAAAAACTGACCGCAGACCGCCCCAGCGACTGGAACAATGCGACGCAGGCGCGGCGGCAAGTGGGCAGTTCGATTAAGCCGCTGCTGTATACGCTGGCCCTCGCTACAGGCTGGAAACAGAGCGACACCGTGCTGGACGCCCCCATTCGCGGCGACTATCAGCCCAAAAACTACGACGGGCGCTGGACGGGCCGCTACGTGACCATGCGCTACTCGCTGGATCACAGCCTGAACCTGACCACCGTGAGAACCGCTCAGGCCGTAGGCATCAAGGCGTTCGAGGCCAAATTGCGCGAACTCGGCCTGACCCCGCCGCCCACCGCAGGCCTGAGCCTGAGCATCGGCACCTTGGAAGCCAGCCCGCTGCAACTGGCTGCCGCCTACGCCAGCTTTGCCAACGGTGGCCTGTACTACGCGCCTACGCTGGTGCGCCGCGTGCAGGACACCCGCGACAAGGTGCTGTACACCCGCCCCGCACCTGTAGCCAAGCGTGTCTGGGACGCCCAAACCGCGTGGCTGGGGCTGGACATGCTGCGCGGCGTAGTCAACGATTTGGAGGCCCCTCAAGGCGGGCTGGCCGTACGTGCCCGCATTCCCGGCGTGCAAGTGGGCGGCAAAACCGGAACCACCAACGAAATTAAAGATCTGTGGTTTGCGGGCGTGACCCCCACGGTAGCCGGAGCCGTGTGGGTGGGCAAGCAGGAAGGTGGGCCGCTGCCGACGTGGGCTTACAGCGGCGAGATTCCCACTCCGATTTGGCAAGCGGCGGTGTCGGGGGCGCTGGCAGGCAAACCCAGCGCCACCTTTGCCGAACCCGGCGGGATCACTTACCGCGTGGTGCGTCAGGTGAAGATGGCTTTTCTAGACAGCACTGCCGACGCCGAACCTGTGGCCCGCGACGGCGAGGAAAGCAGCAGCGTTGGAGGCGGCTTTTTCTCGCGCCGTAGCCGACAAACCGCGCCAGCCCGGCAGACCGAAGCGCAGCCCCAATCGGTGGAGCAGCCCAAAGAACCGGATGTCATTGTTGAGCCGGAACCTGTACAGGAAGTCGCGCCTGTAGACCCTGTGCCGGAAGCTGTACCCGAAGAAGCCTTGCCTGAACCCGTCTCCGAACCCGTTCCAAGTGAACCCGTCCCTGATGGAACAGTCACGCCACAACCGACGCCCGCTGAACCGACTCAACCCGAACCGCTGCCCAGCCAACCGGAGCCTGTGCAGCCGCAACCAGCCCCAACACAGCCTGTTCAGCCCCAGACAGTTCCAGCACAGCCTATTCCAACACAGCCGACGCCCGAACCTGTCCAGCCCACAGACCCCACCGCCACCGGAACGGTCACCGAAACCCCAAGCCAGCCGGAGCCTTTGCCCACCGAAAACCCTGAACCCTTGCCCGACGATTCGTTCAACGACTTGCCTGCCGACAGCGGCGTAGTCAACGAAATTGCGCCGAGTGGGGAATGAGGGGAGTGGGGAGACCCGCACCCTATAGCCCACAGCCCTAGTCCACCGGAATCAGCGTGACCAATCCTGTTTCGGCGGGGCCGTCTATCGTCAGTACCTCAAGGCGGCAGGGCACATCCTCGCGGCCATGTTCGCGCAGCAGGTAGCTTTGGGCGGCGCGGGACATCAGGGCCAGCTTCTGCGGCGTGATGCTGGCGGCGGCCCCGCCGTAGCGCGTGCTGCTGCGGTGGCGTACTTCGGTGAAGACCAACACCGGGCCGTCCAGCGTGACCAGATCTATTTCGCGGCCCCGGATGCGGTAGTTCTGGGCTACCACTATGCGCCCCAGCCCTTGCAAATGCCGCGCTGCACGGGCTTCAGCGTCGGCTCCCTTCATAGGGCCTGAGCGTCAGTCAAGCCACAGCCCAAAGTTCCTGAAATCGGGCACGGTCAGCGCCGCCCCAGCCTGCACCAACGCTTCGGCGGGAGCCGTCGTGGTGAGGGCCACCACCGTACAGCCCGCGCCCGCCGCGCTCAGCACACCGTTCACGGCGTCTTCGTGGGCCACGCAGTCGGCGGCCTCTAGGCCCAAGCGGGCCGCTCCCAGCAGAAACGGTTCAGGGTGCGGCTTGCCCCGCGTGACATCTTCGCCCAGCACACGCGGGCCAAAGCGGTGGCCGAAGCCCAAAGCGTCCATGCCGAACGCCACATTCACGGCGTCGGCACTCGTGACCAGCGCAAACGGAATGCCCCGCCCCTCTAATGCGTCTAGATAGGCGCTCAGGCCCGCCACCTCGGTCAGTCCGCCTGCGGCCAACTGGCGGTAGCGGCCCTCTTTGGCATCATGAAAGCGCAGCGCCAGAGCGTCGTCAGGGTAGCTTCCGGTCAGCCGCTCGATGATTTCGGGGTTGCGGCCCCCGTCTACTTTGGTGTCCAAATCGTGTTCGGTCAGAGTTAAGCCCAACATCTCTAGCGCCACTTCCTGCCACGCCTGACGGTGAAAGAGATTGTTGGCGGTCAGTACGCCGTCCATATCGAACAGCACGCCTGCCGGACGGGTGGGCAAGGTCAGGCCCATTTGCCTAAGACTCACTCCGGCCCGTGCCCTAAATCGGCCAAAAGATCGCGGTAGAGGCGGCCCGCTTCCCGGCGCACGTCGTCCACGCTGGCATCTTCGGGAGCCAAGTCCAGCGCCACATCAAGGGCTTCGGCCAGCACTGCGGCGTAAATGGGCCACTGGCCCTGCGGTTCCTCGTCGGCCTCAGTGTTGTTGGCGTTATTGGCCTCTATGTTGTCGGCTCCTGTGTCCTCACTTCCTGCATCCTGCCCCGAATCTTGCCGCCCATCCAGCATCCTCAGTGCCGCTTCCGAGGCCAGCCGCTCGGCGTCTTTTTTGCTGCGGCCCTCGCCTCCTTCGCCCAGTTCCCGCCCGCCCACCAGCACCCGTACCCGAAAGGTACGCTCGTGCGCGGGGCCGTCAGACGATACCTGAAACGTGGGCGCACCCGCTCCCAGCGTGATCAGACGGGCGATCAGGTCGCCTTTAGGATTGACCTGATTCTGAGTGGGCGGCGTGCGAGCAGTCATGGGCCTCAGAGTAGCGCGTGTGTAGCTGGCCAGCAGGGCAGTAGGGGCGGGGGTGCGGCAATGGTCTAAGGGGCGAGGGTCTAAGAACGGCAATCGCTGCGCTCACGCACCCCCTCCCAGCCTCCCCCGTAAGGGGGGAGCGAAAACAAAGTTTCATGAGCCACCCTTAGACCCTCACCGCGAAACTGTCCAAATCCCGCCAAACTCTGCAAGTTGTGTATTGGTGTCGGGCGTGGCGTAAGCGCTGATGCTGCCGTCCAGATACAGGGCGTCGGGGCATTTCAGGGCGTCGCGGAAAAATATGGCGAAGCTATAAAAGTTGACTGGGCCAGCACTGATCACAAAGCGCACCCGGCCATCGCTGCACACGCCGACGCCGCTACGGGTCTTGAAACTGGTGCCGCTGCGGTTGAACTCTGGATGCAGCTTGCCGCCCGACACGAGCAATGGCCCCGACTGCGTGGCGTAGGTAGGGGCCACGTTCAGGCGGCGGAAGGCCTGCGTTTCGGTCACGCCTGCGCGGGTGCCCTTGACCCAAAACACGCCGTTAGGCAGCAAGGCAAAGTTGCCGCCGGAGCGGGCGTTGTTGAGGCCCACCAACGTGTTGCCGCTCTGAACGTGCAGCCCCAGTGGGCGCGGGCCGGGGGCATAAATGCCGCTGTTGGTGGCAAACAGCATCTTCTGACCCTGCCCTGCCAACCTTTTTTGCACGGCGTCGAAAGTCTGGTACGGCCCGCCTGTGGCCGGGTTTTTCCAGTGCAACTGGAGGCGGTCTTGCGCCAAATTGACCACCGCCACCGTGTACATCATCCCGCCCGATGTGACGCGCTGCACGCTCAGAGCGTCGGCCCGCGAACATGACGACAGCCCCAGCAGCACTGCCCCGACAATTCCCATCTGCATCATTTTTCCCGGCCTGTTCATCACCAAGCATGATGGCGGCACTGGATGAGCGCAGAGCATCACGGCGGAGGCGACGTGAGCCTTACACTGTTTTCGATGCCCGCCGTAACAGAAGTCAACCCACCCCTCACCACGCCTAGGCTGCGGCTGGAACCGCAAGTAGCCGCCCACGCCCCCGTGATGGTGGCGGCGCTGGCCGATCCGCGCAGCTATTTGTACATTCCCGGCAACCCGCCCAGCGATGCAAAAGCGTTGCAACGACGCTTTGCCCACCAAGAATCTCGCCGCTCGCCGGACGGCGCAGAGTTGTGGCTGAACTGGGTGGTGTACTGCGGTGAGGACGCGCTTGGCACCATACAGGCCACCGTTCGTCTGGCCGCCCGCACAGCAGACGTCGCCTACGTCTTTGGGCCAGCCGCGTGGGGCAAAGGCTACGCGGCAGAGGCGGTGCGGGCCATGCTGAGCTTTTTGCGGGACGGCCTGCGGGTCGAGGGGTTCGCGGCCAACATAGACACCCGCAATGCAGCTTCGCGGCGGCTGATAGAACGTCTGGGATTTATGCAGACAGACCTGATCGTGGGGGCCGATCACTTCAAGGGCAGCTCCAGTGACGAATACGTGTATAAGCTGTCTGCGTCGGCGTTTTCAGCCTCCCCGCCCATACCGCCGCTTGACTTCCCGCCCGCTGGCCTTTAGTCTCTTGTCCGCTGGTCGGCCAGTCCTGGTTGTCCCGTGAATGGTCCGGTAGTGTAGCGGTTAGCATATCTGCCTGTCACGCAGAAGGTCGCGGGTTCAAATCCCGTCCGGACCGCCAGAACAAGAGTTGGGCAAGAGTTGGAAAAAGAGAGAGTGAGGCTTAAGCCCTCGCTCTTTTTTTGTGCCCAGCGCCGTGAGGCGAATGTCTGCCCTGTGTCAGCCCGCCGCAATTGCCGTTCTTCCCCCTACTGCTGGCCGCGCTGTGCCGTATTATGCCCCCCGGTTTCGCACGGCGTCCGTTGAGTGCTGATCTGCCCCCCGGCAGGCCCGATACTCCGAACCCCGCGCACGGCGAGCCTACCCCACTGCACTTCTTGGAGGAGGACGCCCCTTGACTACGACGCCCCTAAACCCCGGACAACCCTTTACCACCGTCGACGCCGCCGAACTTTATCAGGTGCCCAACTGGAGCGGCGGTTGGTTCCGCGTGTCCGACAAAGGCCAGATGGAAGTCACGCCTGCGCCCGGTTTGCACGCGCCCCTGCGGGCCATCATCGACGAAATCGTGGAGCGCGGCGAGAGCTTGCCCGTGATCCTGCGCTTTCCGCAGGTGCTGGCCGGACGGGTCAAGCACCTCAATGAAGCCTTTGGCGCGGCCATCACCGAATACGGCTACAAAGGCCACTATCAGGGCGTATTCCCTATTAAAGTAAACCAGCGCCGCGCTGTGGTGGAAACGGTGGCTGCCGCCGGATACGACTACGCGCACGGCCTAGAGGCAGGCAGCAAAGCGGAGTTGGCGCTGTGCTTGGCCCAGCGGATGCACCCCGACGCCCTGCTGTGCTGCAACGGCTTCAAGGACGATGGGTTTATCAAACTGGCCTTGTGGGGCCGCACTTTGGGCAAAAACGTGGTTATTACGCTGGAAAAATACAGCGAACTTGACCGCGTGCTGAAACAGGCCAAAGCGTTGGGCGTGAAGCCTGCCATCGGGGTGCGCTTCAAGTTGCATGCACGCGGATCGGGGCAATGGGAAGAATCGGGCGGCGATCAGGCCAAATTCGGTCTGAACGCCTATGAGTTGCTGCGCGTAGTAGAGCGTCTGCGGGCCGAAAACATGCTGGACAGTCTGGTGATGCTGCACACCCACATCGGCTCGCAAATTACCGATATTCGCCGCGTGAAGGTGGCCGTGCGGGAAGCCACCCAGACCTACGCGGGCCTGATCGCTGCTGGCGCACAACTGAAATACCTGAACGTGGGCGGCGGCCTCGGCGTCGATTACGACGGCTCCAAAACCACCTTTTACGCGTCCATGAACTACACCGTGCGCGAGTACGCCGCCGACATCGTGTACACCGTGCAGGAAGTCTGCCGCGCCCGTCAGGTGCCCGAACCCGTGATCATCAGTGAATCGGGCCGCGCCCTGACGGCCCACCACGCCGTGCTGGTGATGCCTGTGCTGGACGTGACCGGGCCAACCCGTGATCTAGAAGACCTCGCGCCGCCCGAAGGCGACAGCCACCAGATCGTGAAGGATTTGGAAGAAGGGCTGGCAAATATCACCGCCCGCAACTACCGCGAAACCTATAACGACGCGGTGGGTGACAAGCAGACGCTGCACAACTTGTTTGACCTCGGTTACGTGACGCTGGCAGACCGCGCACGCGGCGAAGCGCTGTTCAATGCCATCCTCCGCAAGATCGCCAAAATGATTCAGCACGAAAAGTATGTGCCGGACGAACTGGAAGACCTCGAAAAAGTGCTGGCGGACAAGTTCATCTGCAACTTTTCGCTGTTTCAAAGCTTGCCCGACAACTGGGCGATTCAGGCGCTGTTTCCGATTGTGCCGGTAGACCGCCTGAACGAGCGCCCCACGCGGCAGGGCACGATTGTCGACATCACCTGCGACAGCGACGGTAAAATCGAGAAGTTTATCGACCTGCGCGATGTGAAAGCCACGCTGCCTCTGCACGAGCCGGGGGGCAAGCCGTACTACCTCGGCGTGTTCCTGATGGGCGCGTATCAGGACGTGCTGGGCAGTTCTCACAACCTGTTCGGCAAGGTCAGCGAGGCGCACATTACAGTGCGTCCGGGCGGGCGCTACCACATTGACCTGTTTGTGCGCGGCCAAAAAGCCCGCCGCATGATCGAGTCGATGGGCTACGAGGAACCTATGCTGCGCGACGCGATTGAAGATCAGGCCGACGCCGCGATTAAGGCCAAGATGCTGACGCCGGAGCAGGAAACCGAGCTGCTGGAAGACTACGGCGAGGAACTGCTGGGCTACACGTATCTGGAGTACGAAGAAGAGGGCTGAAGAGTACTGAGCAAGAGTGGGGCGGCCAGTGGGAAGGGGCCGCCCTTATTCGTCTTCCGAATCCTCAATAGGCTCTCTAGGGGTCAAGCATGGGGAAATAACGCTATGTGGGGACACGCTTTGAAGGTTCAAAAAGCGTCTGTGCGCGTTAAACCTAGTTTCAGAGGCTCACAAGTCTCTTTCCAACGCGAGCAATATCTAGTTGAGAGGAGTGACAGATATGTCCACCTTATGGTTTAGATCGCCGCAATCTAGGCTGGCTTTCTCTTCTGTCCAGTAAAACATCTGACCGGCCACTTCCTCGGAATCCCGCTGCCAAAGCTTGGTTAAGCCCTATTGCCACGTCTCACACACCTGCTCTTGAGCTTGAACACTGGGCACTGGAACGACCATTACATCCACAATAATTGAGGGTGCTTGAGGCTTAACTCTCACCTCCACCTCTGAAGGGACATCAAATACTGGGCCGCTGAACCCGTACACACCTTCGGGCAAGGGGATAGAAAGAGGGGTGAAGCCCTG
Organism: Deinococcus sp. Arct2-2; assembly: GCF_004801315.1. GTDB lineage: Bacteria > Deinococcota > Deinococci > Deinococcales > Deinococcaceae > Deinococcus. The sequence goes on along the minus strand of NZ_SSNW01000029.1, from coordinate 9,965 downwards.
ACCAACCAATCTCGCCCTAACGGTCTCTACAGAGTCACCCTGTTTGAGATTTAGAAAGGGGGCCAGTGTTGGTTGGGGCGGAGTACAAGCCATGAGAGGAAGCAGTAAAAGCGGGAGCAAGAGGCGCATTCTTCCAGTATCACTGAGCATGCCAGTGCGTGAAGTAATTTAGTAGCCCCGCCCGCTCCCTTTTCCCCGCGCCGCCCTGCGCTACCCTGTAGGTTATGTCTGACGCCGCACACACTCCCGCCACCCCAGCACACACTGGGTTGGTCACACTCGAAATAGAAAAATTAGTTGCCGGGGGGCTGGGACTGGCCCGCGACGCCGATGGTGTGGTGCTGGTACGCGGAGCGCTGCCCGGAGAGCAAGTGACCGCCGCCCTGCGCGATGGCCGGGGCGTGCGCCAAGGCGTGACCCGCGAGGTTTTACGGGCCAGCCCTGACCGGGTAGACGCCACCGCGCTGCCCACCGCCGACCTTGCCCACGCGTCGTATGCCGCCCAACTGGTCTTCAAACGCGGCTTTGTAGAAGAAGCCCTGACCCGCATTGCCAAAGTGCGCCACACCGTGCAGGACACCGTACCCAGCCCCCGCGAATGGTTTTACCGCAACACGGCGCAGTATCTGGTGACGCCGGAAGGGTTTGCCTATCGCGAACGCCGGGGCACTGGCCCGCTGGTGGTGGGCGCTGACCCCCTCGTGATGCCGCAGATTCAGGCCATCATGGACAAGCTGGACACCAGTCGGCTGGCCCCCGCCACCGAAATCGCCTTCCGCGCCAGTCTGCTGACCGGCGAAGTGGTGGCTGCCGTGATCGGCGCGGGCGAAACGCGGGCCTTCCTGCGCGCCTCCGATCACCTGATGGAAGCGGGCGTGGTGGGCGTGTCGCTGGCCCAGCCTGCCGGAAAACGTTTCAGCGCGGGCGTGCGCCTGATTGCCGGGGAGTCCGAGATTCGGGAGCAATTTGGGCTGGTACAGGTCAGCGTGAGCGCCACCGGGTTTGCACAGGTGAACCCCGAAGCGGCGGGCTTGGCCTACATCCGGGCCGCAGAATTGGCCGGAAGGGGTGAACATGCCGTGGACTTGTACGGCGGCGCGGGCGCGATTGGCCGCCACCTCTCGCCCAGTTTCCGCAAAGTCACGGTGTTGGATTCCTCGCCCGAAGCCCTGTCGCGGGGCCGTCAGGATGTGGCCCTCAGCGGAGAGAAGAACGTGACCTACCGCAGCGGCGACGCGGCCCGCTTCAGCGAACTGGGCACCGATGTGATCGTGGTCGACCCGCCCCGCGCCGGACTGGAACCCGAAGCCCGCGAGCACATTCATGCCTCGACTGCTGACCGATTGGTGTACGTGTCCTGTGACCCGGCCACGTGGGCACGCGACGTAGGCGACCTGACCCGGCGCGGCTGGAAACTGGGCGCGGTCATTCCACACGACTTTTATCCCCAGACCAGCCACATCGAAATTGTGAGCGTGCTGGAAAGGTAACCGCTGGCGAGGGGGCGTCCGAGTGGTCTGGACGTGCCGCCTCTCCCCCACCGCCTGCGCCCTGTATGCTGCGGCCACAGCGGGCGGCAACTGGCGCTGAACGTGGGTCTACCACGGGGAAGCCGCCCACGCAAGACTGGATCGCACGCCTGGGTCGGACGCTTCACCGCTGCATGGTTAAGACTGTGCCGCTGGCTGGAGCGTCCGACTTTTGATGTCACATCTTGATGAAAGAGGAGAACATACATGACGGGACAGACGAAGAGACGGGCCTTGATTTCGGTGAGCGACAAGGCGGGCGTGGTGGACTTTGCGCGGGCACTGGTGGAGCGCGGCTGGGAAGTGCTGAGTACGGGCGGCACGCTGTCAGCCCTCACGGGTGCGGGCGTGGCGGCCACCGCTGTCAGCGACATCACGGGCTTTCCGGAAATTCTGGATGGGCGGGTCAAAACCCTGCACCCCAGCATTCACGGTGGCATCTTGGCGCGGCGCGATGCGGGCCATCTGGCCGAACTGGACGCGCACGGCATCGGCACGATTGATCTGGTGTGCGTGAACCTGTACCCCTTCCGCGAGACGGTGGCACGTGGGGCCGCGTTTGCCGAAGCGATTGAGAACATAGATATCGGCGGCCCCGCCATGATCCGGGCCGCCGCCAAAAACCATGCGGGCGTGCTGATCTTGGTTGATCCGGCAGATTATGAATTGGCCTTGCAGGACGAGGTGAATGAGGCAGACCGCCGCCGCTTGGCCGCCAAAGCCTACCGCCACACCAGCGAATACGACGCGGCGATCACGGCTTATTTGGACGGCACATCAGATGTTATTCCTATTCAGTTGCCGCAAACGCTGAGCCTCGAACTCTCGCGGGTGGCCGAGGTGCGTTACGGCGAAAACCCTCACCAACCCGGCGCGATCTACCGCTGGGGCGCGGCGCGGGGGCCGGTGCTGGATGCCCGCGTGGTGGCCGGAAAACCCATGAGCTTCAACAATTACGCCGATGCAGACGCGGCTTACGCCCTGTGCAGCGAACTGGCCGCGCAGGAAACCGAGGCGGGCGACCCCCGGCTGGTGTGTGTGGCCGTCAAGCACGGCAATCCCTGCGGCGTGGCGGTGGCCGACAGCGTGCAGGCCGCGTGGGAGCAGGCCCGCGACGCCGATACCCTCAGCGTCTTTGGCGGCGTGGTGGCGGTGAGTGGCCCGGTGGATTTGGCCGCAGCTCAGGCCATGCGCGGCACCTTTTTAGAAGTGCTAATCGCGCCCGACGTGACGCCGGAAGCGGTGGAGTGGTTCGCGGCCAGGAAGCCCGATCTGCGCGTGCTGATCGCGGCCTCTGCCTCCGCCGTGAGTGTGCTGGATTTGCGCCCCATCGCAGGTGGATTTGCCGTGCAGGAGCGCGACACCCGCCCTTGGGCCGACCTCTGCCCCGAAGTGGTCACCGCCCGCCAACCCACCGACACCGAATGGGCCGACCTGCGCTTTGCGTGGGGCGTGGTGAAGCACGCCCGCAGCAACGCAGTGGTGCTGGCACGCGGCGGCGTGACGGTGGGCCTAGGAGCCGGAGCCGTGAGCCGCATCTGGGCCGCCGAACGCGCCGTCGCCAATGCCGGAGAGCGGGCGGTGGGCGCGGTGCTGGCCTCGGAAGCTTTCTTCCCCTTCGACGATGTGGTGAGGCTGGCAGCGGGGGCGGGCGTGCTGAGCATCTTGCAACCGGGCGGCGCAAAACGTGACCCAGAAGTGATCGCAGCGGCCAACGAACTCGGCCTGAGCATGGTATTTACAGGATCGCGACACTTTCGGCACTAGGTTAAGTTGGGTGGCGGGAGGGCAATAGCAATCGCTGGCGCTCACTTCCCCCTCCCGCTGTTTCACAGCGCCCTCCCCCGCAAGGGGAGAGGGAGAAAGCAAACCCAAACCGTCCCCGCCCACATCCGTGTGAGGCCGTCATCCGCGCAGCGGGTGGGCCAATTCCATTTCGGAATAAACAGGCGATTCCGCTTCAGTTGAGCGAGGCAGCCAACTTGAAACTCGACAAGATGAAACCTCCTCAGCGGAGCGACCACTCCCCTGACCCCTGTGGGGGCGGGGGCTGGGGGGTGGGGGAGTTCAACGTGGGACAAGCCCCAAAAACCCCGCCCAAATCCCCCAATCAAGGAGCCAAAATGTCAACCCTCATCCTCGGCAAACCGCTGGCCGACACCGTGACCAAGGGTGTCAAGTCGGCCCTAGCCATCTGGCAGCAAGAAGGCTTCCAGCCCCATCTGGTCAGTGTGCTGGCCTCCGACGACCCAGCCTCGCGGGTGTATGTGCAGAGCAAGGCGCGGCGGGCGGGGCAACTGGGCGTGCGTTTTACGGTGCGCGACCTGGGCGCAGAATTGGGGCCAAAGCTGACGCAAGCCGCCCTGAACGCCGAACTGCGGGCGCTGTCGGAGCGGGACGACGTGCAGGGCATCGTGCTGGAATTGCCGCTGGCAGCGGGGCTAGACCCTGACCTGAGCTTGCTGCACTTGGCCCACCGCAAAGATGTAGAAGGCCTGACGCCTGCCAACCTCGCCCTCGTGACGGCGGGGCGGGAACCCGAAGCGATTTTGCCGCCCACGCCGCGCTCGGTGCGTTTCCTGCTGCGTTCGGTACTGGGCGACGACTTGCGCGGTCTGCGCGTGGCTGTGATCGGGCCGGGACGCACCGTGGGCCGCCCGCTCACGTGGATGCTGGGCAACCGGGGCATGACCGTGACCGTGTGCAACGAACATACCCGCGACCTTGCGGCGGTGCTGGCCCCACAAGACGCCATCGTGGTTGCGGTGGGCAAACCCGGATTGCTGCAGCCCCAGCAGGTGCAACCGCATCATATGGTGATAGATGCGGGAATCAACGTGACTCCCGGCGGCGTAGTCGGGGACGCAGCGCCCGAAGTGGCCGACGTGGTACGGGCCTTTACGCCTGTGCCGGGTGGAGTCGGCCCCCTGACCAGCGCCCTGATGTATCAGAACTTGGTGCGGGCCGTGAAGATGCAGCGGGGGGAGGAGGTGGAGTGAGGGGCAGAAAGGATATCTATTGACCTCGGCTGAAATTTACGACGGAAGGTAGCTGTGAAGCAGTTGTTTTGGCAGCCGGATATACCGGACGCGCTGCCAACCGACCCGAAGGCGTGCCTTCAATGCCTTCAAGGTTCGCGCACAGAAATTGCCTAAAATATGGCGCTTGATGTAGGCCCAGACGAGTTCAATTGGATTGAGCTCCGGTGCATACGGCGGGAGATAAGACACGGACAGCCGTGGTTCACCCGCAACGAAGGCCGTTTTGGGCCTTCGTTTTATGAATGCTGGCATTGTCCAACACCACCAGGAGATCGCCTGGAACGTGCGTCAAGAGGTGCTGAAAGAACCGAATCACCCCTTCGCCTGTGAAGGCCCCGTGCTGAGTCTGCTGCAGAAATTGGCCTGCACTGGTGATCGCGCCCAGGGTGGAGACCTTGTCCCAACTGGCTGTGCCGAAGACCACGGGGGTCTTCCCCCGTGGAGCCCAGGTGTGCTTCACCGTTCCTTTCAGACTGAACCCCACTTCGTCAAGAAAGACCAACGTCGCGCCCGCAGCTACTTTTTTTTCAGCTCCGGAACCGTGGTTTGAACCCAAGTCGCCACGGCGTCTGGATTCTGTTCCAGAGCGCGTTTGTCGGGCTTCTGACGCGAGAAACCCATCTGGTGCAGGATGCGACGGACATGATCCCGGTGATGCCAGATGTTGAATTGCCGACCGATGACGTTCCTGACCCGGAGCGTCGTCCAACTCACGTCCGGGAAGCCGTGAACCTGCGCCCCCTCGTTGAGAAGCCGCTTGAGGGTCTCCCGCTGCTCCGGGGAGAGCGCCGACGCTCTCCCCGGAGTGACGGTGGCCTGCAGGGCGTCTGACCCCTGCTGCCGCAGGCGTTGTCTCCAGGTGCGGAGGGTACTCATCGAGACCCCCAGGAACTCAGCCAGCTCCTTAGAACTGTACTGCTGGGCCTCGAGCAGCTGGAGGAAGTGCAGTCGACGTTCTTCAAGTTGAGCTCGCGTGAGGTGCGAGGGCCGCCAATGGTCGGTCACCCACACAGTGTACCGTCCCTCATTTCAGCCGAGATCAATAATACGGGATTAAACTGAGTACCGACTATGAGACCTGCCTCGCTCTTCCCGCATCAGACGTCCGACGAGTTGGAGTTCGCCTATCGCCAGTCCGAGCGGCCAGTGGAGCGATCCCGTTGGCACATCTTGTGGCTCAAAAGCAAAGGACTGACGATTCCAGAGATCAAAGCGGTCACGAGTTTTTCGCGCAGCACGATCAGCACGTTGATTCGGGCGTACAAAGAAGATGGGCCAGCGGTGGTGGTGGACAAACGCCGTTGGAACAAATCGGCTCCTGCACTCAGTGTGGAACAACAAGAGGTGTTGTTTGGTGTGCTCCAGAAGCCACCCGAAACGGGTGGCTTCTGGACGAGCCAGAACGTGCAAGCCTACGTCCACGAGCAGTTCAAAGTCGAGATGACGTCCGTGTGTGCTTGGGGGTATTTGAGAAAACTCGGATTTACGGTGCAAACGCCCCGTCCAACTCATGTTCAGGCGGCCACGCCGGAGGAACAGGCGATCTGGATAAAAAAGTCCAAGCGGCGCTGAGAACCGCACGTGCCGCGTACCCGGAGAAGCAGGTCCGGCTGTGGGTGCAGGATGAAGGGCGCTTTGGTCTGAAACCCGTGCTGAAGCGCCTCTGGGCGCTTCGGGGTTAGCGACCGGTCATCGCCCAGCGCCGTCGATATCAATGGCTCTATACCTACATTTTTGTCGAACCCCTCACGGGACAGAGTGATTTCCTGATCCTTCCCAGTGTCAGCGTTCCTCTGATGCAAGTCGCGCTGGACGAGTTCAGCCGGGCTGTCGATCCATACCAGCAGCAACTCATCGTCCTCTTGCTCGACCAGGCTGGTTGGCACACCAGCCAGCAACTCAAGGTGCCGCCGAATCTCTTCCTCTTGCCGTTTCCGGCGTATACGCCGGAAATGTCTGCTGCTGAACCCATGGTGACCAAACTGAAACTCCCCATTGCCAATAAGACGCTCAACACCCTTCAAGAGGTGGAGGACTTGATCGCTGCAGAGTGTGTCCGGCTCCAGCACAACCCACAAGAAGTCAAATCGCTCACCCTCTTCCCCTGGATTAAACATGTTTTGGACTCATTTTAATTTGGTATAAGAAGGGTTTCTAGGCTTGCAAAAATGCCCCCACCCTCTCCGGCAATTCGCCCGCATCCATCAGAAAAGCGTCGTGGCCGTGAATGGAATCGAGTTGCCAGTAGGTGACGCGCCGCAACTGGCCTGCATGCGCCTGCACTTCTGCCGCTGGGTACAGCACATCGCTGCTGATACCGACTACCAACACAGGCACGCCGATGCAGCCCAGTTCGGCGTCGCTGGGTTGAAAGGCGTCCATCGCGCGGGTGAGGGTCACATAAGTGCGTTCGCAAAAGCGTTCGGCCAACTTTTCGCCCTGATAACTGAGGTAGGACGTGATGGCAGGCACGCCGGGCCGCCGCGTGCTGGGGCCGCTCTGTGTGGCCGCCAAGCTGTCGGGGCTGCGGTAGCTGAGCATAGCGATCTGGCGGGCCACCTTCAGACCCTCACCCCCCGGCGCGGCGGCAATAGCGCTGCGGGCGGCGCTGTTCAGGCCGATGGCCCACGGCGAATGGCGGGCGGGTGCGCCAATAATCACGGCCCTCTCTACCAAATCGGGGCATTCCAGCAGCCATGCATAAGCCAACATGCCACCCATGCTCGCGCCGATCACGCGCACACGGCTGATGCCCAAATGCTTCAGGAGTTCACGGCCCACGCGGGCCATGTCGCGCAGGGTGAGGGCCACCGGTTCACCGCCCACCGTGGGCAGTTCGGACGGCCCACTGCTGCCCGCACAGCCGCCCAGCACGTTGGCGCACACCACGAAGTCGCGGCTGGGGTCTAACGGCTTGCCTTCACCCAAAAAGTCGGGCCACCACTCGTGAACCGCACTGGTTCCGGTGAGGGCGTGAAGCACCAGCGTGGCGTCTGGGCGGGCCTCGCCGTAGGTATGGTAGGTCACGCGCACATGGTTCATGGGCTGGCCGCAATCCAGCAGCAGCGGTTCGCGGCGAAACAGGGTGACGGTATGGCGGCGCGGCAGACATCGCTCCGGGGCGGCCTCGTCCGGTTGAAATGCTTCCGGCGGGGGCAGGAGTTCCGGGCCAAAACTCACGGCGGTCATACGCCTTCCGCGTCTACGAGGGCGGCGGCCAACGCCTGTGCAAAGTCCTCGCGGATGTCGTCTATGTGCTCTATGCCCACCGACACGCGCACCAGCCCCGGCGTGACTCCAGCGGCGGCCCGCTGTTGGTCATCCAACTGGGAATGTGTCGTGCTGGCCGGATGAATGACCAGCGTGCGGGTGTCTCCCACGTTGGCGACGTGCTGGGCCAACCCCACCGAACTGATGAAGGCCTCGCCCGCCGCACGCCCGCCGCGCAGTTCGAAAGTGAGGACTGCGCCGCCCCCACGCGGCAAATAGGTCTGGGCACGGTCATAGTGCGGGTGATTGCTGAGGCCGGGATAGGTGACGCGGGACACGTCTGGGTGGGCCGCCAGCCACACCGCCAGCGCGTGGGCATTCTGGGCGTGACGCTCGGCCCGCAGGCTCAGGGTTTCTAGGCCTTGCAGGAATTGCCACGCCTGCTGGGGAGCCAGAGTCGGCCCCAGATCGCGCAGGCCCTCGGTGCGGGCGCGGGTGATGAAGGCCACGTTGGGCAGCCCCAGCGCGTTGCCTTCGCCAAAAGCTTCCCAAAAATTCAGGCCGTGATAGCTGGGACTCGGCTCGGTCATCAGGGGGTAGCGGCCATTGCCCCAGTCGAACGTGCCGCCGTCTACGATCAGGCCGCCGATGCCGTTGCCGTGCCCGCCGATCCATTTGCTGGCCGAATGCAGCACGATATCCGCGCCGTGCTGGAGGGGCTGGCAGTAGTAACCCCCGGCCCCGAAGGTGTTGTCTACGAACACCGCCACACCCTGTGCGTGGGCGGCGGCTGCAATCGCCTCAAAGTCTGGGATATTCAGCGCCGGATTCCCGATGGTTTCTAGGTACACGGCGCGGGTGCGGTCATCGATGAGGGCAGCAAATTCTTCGGGGCGCTCGTCCTTGCTGGTAAAACGAACCTCTATGCCCAACCGCCGCAGCGTGACCCGGAATTGGTTCACCGTGCCGCCGTACAGATTGGGCGTGCTGACGATATTGTCTCCAGCCTGCGCGACATTGGTGATGGCGAGGAACTGGGCTGCATGACCGCTCGCGACGGCCAGTGCGCCTACGCCGCCTTCCAGCGCCGCGATCCGTTCTTCCAACACCGCGTTGGTGGGGTTCATGATCCGGCTGTAAATGTTGCCGAAGGCCCGCAGCCCGAACAGGTTGGCGGCGTGTTCCGGCGACTCGAACACGTAGGAATTGGTGGCGTAAATAGGCACGGCCTGAGCGCCGGTAGTGGGGTCTGGGCGCTGTCCGGCGTGGACTTGCAGGGTGTCAAAGTGCAGCTTGTTGGGGGTAGTCATTGTGCGGCCCTCCGGCCAGACAGCAAGTGTCTGAGATGGGTGGGGCGGCCTACACAGAGGCAACGCCCCTCTCTTGGGGAAAAAGAGAAGGGGCGTGTAGTAAAACAGCGCGTGACCTTCCCGGATCGTTCCCGGCGGGCGCAGTCATCGTTAACGCGCCTTTGGGCTGGCCTTGGCACCGTGACGTAATGAAGTCCGGTTGCCGCGCCGTCTACGAGCCAGTTCTCTCGGGCGCTCTGGATTGGGGTGGCTTCACGCGGAAGCTGACTTAAGGTATCAAGTCGGGACGGAGCTGACAAGAGGGGCGGGGAGGCAGTTGGCTCAGGCAGGCGCGGCGGCGCACTGTGGGCACTGCCCATACAGCGTGACCTCGTGCGCCTCTACGATGAAGCCGCCCGGATACACCGTGCCGCGCGGCAAGGCCACCGGGCAGGTGTGCAGCGTAAATACGCGCCCACAGCGGGTGCAGGAAAAATGGTGGTGGTGGCCCTTGCCGCTGGCCTCATACAGCGTTTCGCCGTCCAGCGTGACCGGGTGAATCCGGCCTTGTTCGGTCAGCAGTTTGAGGGTGCGGTACACCGTGGCAATACCTAATCCGGGCAAGTCGGACAGCGCCCGGCCATGCACATCATTCACGGCCAGCGGGCCTTCCGCGCCCTCCAGCACGTGGGCAATCACATCACGTTGACGGGTGGAGCGCGTGGCGGTCATCCCTGTATGCTAGCAGACTTGAGGTAGGCGATTGAGAAGGGGGAATCAATAGGGAGGGTGGAACGTGGGAAGGGCATAGAGAACCGAATGAAGCTCAAATGATTTCTTGAGAGACTGTCTGGAAAGGCATGGATCAGTGGGAAACTGCGATTGGCTGGGCAAAA
>NZ_SSNW01000028.1 GCF_004801315.1 Deinococcus sp. Arct2-2 | reverse complement strand
CGCTGACTGGGGCGAAGTGTCTTGGCCTGTGGTTCTGTCAGAGGGGGTCACTCCATTGTTGAAAGGGATGGAGCGATACTTCTGAGGGATTGGCGAGATAGAACTGAGGTGTTGAGGAGACACAACTGAGGGATTGGCGAGATAGAACTGAGGTGTTGGCGAGATAGAACTGAGAAGAATCTGGCGTGTAAAAGCTTGACATTCGTGCGCTTCCTTGACCCTCTTTCAGGGCTGCGCCATGCTGAAGGGGATGACGGCCGTCTCCCAACCTCCCCCTTCCAGTTGCACAACCAGCAGGCCTTCGAGAATGGCGACGACGTTGCAAGTGCTGTCGGCGGTGAAATTTATACCAGCGCTGCACCATACGCAGCCGACTCTGGAGACGTTATTGGCGTTGAGCATCGAACTGGATCGGCATCCGGGGGAGATTGCAGCGCTGGCGGGGGAACGATTCTTGGACTTGCCTGCTTTGGGGCAAGGCTGGTACGAGCGCCTAGCCGCCGAACGGAATGAACCGCTGCAAGCGGCGTAGCACGCGCTGCACTCGGCGGCGTATTTGGGCCTGGCGGGTGGGTCAACAACGGCGCTGCTGCTCTCAGAGGTGAGCTATGCGCTTCGGTGCTGGCGCAGCAGCAAGACCGACTCATAATTGAGCTGCAGAACCTCTCCCCTCCTGCCATCAAAGGCATCTAATCTCGAAAGACAAGTAATGATTAACCACATGTTCCGCTCAACAGTGCTGCTGACCTTCACGGGTCATCGGCTCAGGCGGAAGCAGTTCAGCTTCCTCGAAAAGTTCTGATCGGAGTGAGCATTCCTGAGTTGTGCGCGCCCCCAGCACAGGGAGAATGGTGAGTAGGATATGGCGCATCGGGGAGCCTCCAAACACGTAGATTTGCGACCATGGTAGGACAGATGGCCCGAGCAGATGGACAAGATTACACGGAGACGGTTTTCCCTCTCGCTCTCCTCCTGGCCTACGGGCCCTAACCAGCACAGATTCAGAGCAGCATCTTGAACAGGAGTTCTCTTGAAGATCGTCTGCATTTCCGATACCCATAATCTTCATGACACCGTGGTTGTCCCTGACGGTGACGTCCTCGTCCACGCGGGCGACTATTCGATGCAGGGTCACGTCGCTGAGACGCAAGCCTTCCTGACTTGGTTCGCCTCCCAACCGCACCGGCACAAGGTGTTCGTGGCAGGAAACCACGATTTTATCTTCGAAAAGCGGGAGCAACAAGCCCGGGCCATGGTGCCGCCGGGAGTGATCTATCTCGACGACGAGGGGATGACCCTCGAAGGGGTGCGCTTCTGGGGCAGTCCTGTCACGCCGTTCTTTCACCACTGGGCCTTCAACCGCCATCCAAGCTCCATCGGCAGGTCGTGGGACCTCATTCCGGACGACACGGACGTATTGATCACCCACGGACCACCCTCCGGGAGGCTCGACCGGTTGGCCTCTGGTCAGACCGTCGGCTGTCCCCAGTTGTGGGAGGCACTCGAGACCCGGCTGCGCCCCAGGCTGCATGTGTTTGGGCACATTCATGAGGGGTACGGGCAGGTCAGTGGGGGCGGACGCACCTCGGTCAACGCCTCCATTGTGGACGAGTACTACCGGCCAGCGAATGCCCCGGTGGTGGTGACCCTGTAGAGCGGAGGCGAGATCACCGCGTTCCCTCCCGGCCCTTACACTGAGGCCCCGACATGACCGTCCCGGATCCCCTGCTCTTCGGCCACGATGCCACCCCCGGCATCGTGGCAGTCCATGCCGACCTCTCTGGCCGCGCCCTGGTGTGGCGCCGAGCAGGGGACGACGTGACGCTGGAACAGGCCCGCTTCCGGTCGTGGCTGTATGCCCGTGATCTCGCTGACGTCGAACACTTGGGGGGTCGCCTCGCTTGGGACAATGATCAAGCGCCACTCGGCGTGCGGGAGCTGTCGGGCGCGCCTGGAAGCCTCCGCTATCTCCTCACGGCTGCTGACGGGCGACAGCTGCGTCACAGCGTGTTGAGGGGCGCGTCGCACCGTCTGGGGCGTCCCATCACCAGCCTGCATGACCTGCGCGGCTACTACAGCGTGGGGGCCGTGGAGCAGTACCTGATGGCGTCTGGCCGGACCTACTTCGGCGGCATGGCCTTCAACGACCCCCACCGCCTGCAGTTCGACCTCGAAACCACCAGTCTTACCCCGGACACTGGCCGCATCTTCATGGTTGCCCTCCGGGACAACCGTGGGTTTGAACAGGTGCTGGAAGCCCGGCAGGCCCATCAAGAACCGGCCCTGATCCACGGGCTGCTGGCGGTGATCGCCGCGCGGGATCCGGACATCCTGGAAAACCACAACCTGATGGGTTTTGACCTGCCCTTCCTGATGGGCCGCGCTGAGAAGCATAGGATCGCTCTGACTCTGGGCCGTTCAGGCGGCCCCCCCGGGGTCTGGCGGGTTCAGGACGGCCGATCCTCGCCCCATTGGGCCTGTGCCGGGCGGGAGTTGGTCGACACCATCGACGCGGTGCGGCGCCTGGATCTGCCCAGCGCCAGTCTGAAAGTCGTGTCCCAGCTGTTCGGCATTGCGCCGGAAGGGCGGGTGTACATCGAGGGCGCGCAGGTGGCCGAGACCTACCGGACGAATCCAGCGCTGGTGCGCCGCTACGCCCTCCAAGATGTCGAGGAAGTCGAAGCCCTGGCCCGGCGGGTGCTGGCCCCGTCGTTTGCCCTGGCGAAAATGGCTCCCCGGCCCTACCACCGACTGCCCTATGCAGGCACCGCGACCGGCATGCTCGAACCCATGCTGGTGCGGGCCTACCTGCAGGCTGGGCACGCGTTGCCGGGTGAGATCGCTGGGCATGACGTCCCCCACCAGGGCGGCACAGTGCACCTGTACGCTCAGGGGGTGATTCCCCGGGTGGTGAAAGCCGACGTGGCGAGCATGTACCCCAGCCTGATCCGCCATGACCGCATCGGCCCGGCCTGTGATCCACTGGGCGTGTTCCTGCACCTGATGGATCAGTTGACGGCCCTGAGGTTGCATCACAAGGCGGCCGCCAAACGGGGCGACCCAGGGGAGCATGAGGCCATGCAGAGCGCCATGAAACTGGTCGTGAACTCGGGCTACGGCTACCTGGGGGCTGGGCGAATGGCGCTGTTCCAAGACCGGGACGCGGCCGACCGGGTCACCCGCCGGGGCCGGGAAGTGCTGGCGCAGGTGGTCGGTGCCCTGCGGGGCCGGGGCATGACCTTGATCGAAGCGGACACGGACGGCGTGTTCTTCTCCACCCCCGAAGGCTGGACGGAAGTGCAGGAACGTCAGCTGATCGCGGAGGTGGACGCATTGCTTCCCGAAGGGGTCTCGCTGGAGTTCGATGGACGGGCCCAGGCCATGCTCAGTCATGAGATCAAAAACTACGTCTTGCTGCGTGGTGACGGCCGGCTGGAACTGCGCGGGGCGGCCTTCGAGTCCAGCCGCACCGAGGCGTATGGCCGGGAATTTTTGCAGCGGGCCCTGCGGTGTTTGCTCTCTGGGGACGTGCCGGGCGTCCGTGACGCGTACCTGCAGTCCCTCCACGCTCTCGATACCCGGAAATGCACCAACGCGGAGGTGGCCAGCCGGGTGCGCCTCACGAAATCGCCCGAACAGTACGAAGCCACACGCCCGGCGCGTCAGGAAGCAGCATATGAAGCACTGCACCGGTTGGGCCGGAGCTGGCGGGCTGGAGAAAAGGTCTGGCTCTACCAGCGGGCGGGACAGGGCCTGACGCCGCTCGACGTGAACCCGGACGGGCGGGACTACGACGTGAAGCATTACGCCGCGGCGCTGGTGAGTGGCTACGCGTCGCGGCTGCGCAAGGGCCTGACCCCGGAAGATTTCCGGCAAGTCTTTGACCGCTCCCAGCAACCTGGACTGTTTGACCGGCCGTTCGGGGCCATGCAACCGGTGTGGGAGCCAGTCTGAAGTCCTGCATGATGCGTCCAGGGGCAGCGCGTACAGGAAGACATCGAGCTATTAAGACATCAAGCTATTCATGGGCGAGATTCTCGCGCGGTGACAGCGCGCCTGACGCACTCACGGCCGTCTCCAAGGTGGTAAATACTTATATGAGCCAATACTTATTTACGCCGTCGAGGAGGTAAGCGCTGGCTGACCCGCTCAGCTAAAACAGGGTCAACCTGCAGCTCGGCCATCAGCACCCGCATGACTCCGGCCTTGCTGACCTACCGTCAAAATAATTGAGAACTCTACTTGTGGGTCATCCAGACCCACGGACAGACGGGTCATGCCGCCTTCGCTGCTCGTTGTTCTGGCGTGATGGGGTGAGGACTTCTGCCCGGCGAACCCCTGGGACGACTTGGACGGTTCGCCTCCTGGACGGCGCGCCGCGCCGTGCACTTCCCTATGCTGCGCCCATGATCCGCGAGCAGCTTCTCTCGCTGCCTGCTCTGGACGTGCGGGCGTTCCTCATGCGTGTCCTGCGCCCCCGCGACTGCTTGGTGATGGTCGGCGGGCTGGCGGAAGTGAACTACCGGGGCCGGGCAGCCAGTACCGACGTCGGGTCTTACCTGGTGATGATCAAGCAGGACGGCAGCCTGCAAGTTCACGCGTCCAAAGACGTCAAACCCATCAACTGGCAGCCCAAGACCGACGAGATCACGGCCGTGCTGGAAGACAACCTGCGCGTGCTGCTGGCCTCGCGCCGCAGTCCGTCCGAACTGATCCGGGTCACGTTCCTGGACGTGCAGTTGGCGCAGACGCTGGAACTCCATGTGGAAGCGGGTTTTGTGCTCACGGGCTTGGAAGCGCAGATGCAAGACACCCTGGCCGCTCACCCGGAGCTGATCGAGCCGGGCCTGCGGGTGCTGGATCGTAAGTGCTGGTGGACGCGGGCGGCAGCGATCTGTACGCGCAGGATGCCCAGGGCCGCTTCGTGGTGGGGGAGCTCAAACGCAGCCGCGCGACGCAGGAGGCGGTCTTTCCATTGGCGCGGTACGTTGGTTCGGTCTAGCGGGTGGTGGGGACGGGCCAGGTGCGGGGCATTCTGGCCGCGCCGTCGATCACGGGGGCTGCCCGGAAGGAGTTGGAACGTCACGGATTGGAATTCGCGGAACTCACCGCCCTCCCACCACCAGAGCGCGGGAACATGCAGCCCAGCTTGTTCTGAGCCGTGCCCGGGCAAGAAATGGGGGACGGGCCAGACGCAAAGACCGCACACACTCTGCCGCCCGCCGTGGATTTTGGTCTACCTTGAGGTATGAATGCGCCCGCCGTCCCGTCAGAAGGTCTAGCCTTCTGAGCGTCTGGTGCCCGGCATGATCTGTCCCATCTGCAACAGCCCGGTGGCGCACCAGCCCCTGAGCTGCCCGGTCTGCGGCTGCCCGCTGACAGGAATGCTGAGCAGCGGCGGCGACGCCCTGCCCGCAGGAACCCTGCTGCGGCACGGACAATTCCGGCTGGAAGGCGAACTTGGTCAGGGCGGCTTCGGCATCACATACCTGGCCCGCGATCAGACGCTTCACCGGCAGGTGGCCATCAAGGAACTGTTCCTGAGCGACTGGAAACGCATTCAGCAGGCCGTGCAGCAGCCCGGCAAACTGAGTGACGCGGAATTTCAGGACATCAAGATCAAGTTCCTGGCCGAAGCGCGCGTGCTGGCCGGGTTCAACGACCCGAGTATCGTGCGGGTCTACGACCAGTTCAGCGAGAACAACACCGCCTACTTGGTCATGGAATACCTGCAGGGCGAGACGCTCGAGGAGCGCCTGACCCGGGAACTCACCTTGCCCGCAGCCGACGTGGTCTCACTCGCGGAGCGGGTGCTGGCGGGCCTGCGACTCCTGCACCGCCAGGGCCTGCTGCACCGGGACATCAAACCCGGCAACATCTTCTTGGAGCACACCGGCCGGGTGGTGCTGATCGACTTCGGGTCCGCGCGGGCCTTTCAGGCGGGCAAGACGACCGCCATGACCCAGCACCTGACGCCCGGGTACGCACCGCTCGAGCAGTACGCCGCTCAGGGCAAGGTCGGTCCGCCCAGCGACCTGTACTCGCTGGGCGCCACGATGTTTCACGCGCTGAAAGGCCAGATGCCGCCCGCCGCGTCTCAACTGGCCCTGGGCACGGCGCTGCCTGCCCTGCCTGCGGGCGTGCCCGCTGCCCTGGCACAGGTGATCCGGTCGGCCATGAAGGTCCGGATGGATGAGCGCCCACAGGGTGTGGACGAGTTCCTGAACGGGTTGACGAAACCGCCGCCCGCGCCCCGACCTCCGGCACCCCCACCGCCCGCCCCACCTCAATTTCCCGGTCCGAAACCCGCGCTGGACTACCTGAAGTTCATGCGCCTGACCCCCACGCAGCTGCAGGAACGGCTGACGAGCGGCGCGGTTCAGGTGAGTGCCCTGCCCCCAGAAGTGCGCCGTCACCTGGTCACCATGGGCTGGCTGGACGCCCAAGGCCGCCTGACGTTTCAGGACAACAGTCCGCCCGCCCCGCCTGCAGCGCCCCGGCCGTCCCCAGCGCCGCCCGCTCCCGCCCGGCCGCCGAGACCCACGCCTGCACCGGTTCCACCGCCGCCCCTCCCCCTGCCTGCCCTGCCCGACCCAGCGGACATCCGGCAGCTCTGGGCCGCCATCGAACAGGTGCCCCGGCCCGGCCCAGCCCCGCTGAACGTGCCCGTCCTGTCGCCGGTGAAGCCCGCGAACGCGCGGAGCGGCTGCGGCACCGCCGGTGGGGTGGTCGCGTTGGTGGTGCTGGCCGCCCTGATCCTGCCGTTCGCAGGCTTTATCGGGACGGGCGTGCTGTTCGTGATCGCCCTAGCCGTGCTGTTCGGGTCAGCGGCCGGCGGCCTGGGCAAGGCGTCACCGGCCGTCGCCGCGTTGGATCTGCGGATCGGCCAACTGCAGGCCCGGTTTCAGACGGCTCCGTTGGGTCAGGCCGAGTTCGACACGCTATATCAGGAACTGGAGCGCATCCACCAGGTGGTGCTGGCCCCGGCAGATCTGGTGCGGCAACGGCAACGGGAGGCCCGCCAGACCCTGCTCGCGCAGTATCTGGACGCGGAACTGCGCCGCTACCCGCTGGAACCGGGCACGGTCTCCGGGATCGGGGTGCAGCGCGTGAAATCCCTGCAGCAGCACGGCATCCGCACCGCCTACGACGTGACCGCGTCGCGGCTGCGGCGGGTCTCCGGGTTCGGAGAGAAGATCACCCGGGATCTGCTGGCCTGGCGGCGAAGCCTGGAGCGGCACGTGGAAACCACCATGCAGCGGCTCCCGGACGACCTGCAGGTCACCCAGCGGGCAGGAGACGAAATGTGGGCGCTGCGCGAGCAGTTGGCTCAGGGAGAGCAGGCGCTGCAGCAGGTGCTGGTCAACGCGGCCGCAGAACGTGACCGGGCCCAGCGGGATCTGAACGCCGCCGTGCAGCAACGCGAAACACTCAACCAGTAAGGGCCGTCATTTTCCAAAGAGACCGGTGTACGTCACGGCGTGCGTGAGACCCCAGTACGCGCAGGCCCCGCAGAACAAGACCGCGCTGACAGGATTGAGGCGGGAAAGGAGAGGCTGCGGCGCCAGGCCGTAGACCAATGTTCAGGACCAGTCCGGTCAGGACAGCGGGGAGAATCAGGTTCTGCAGGTCCAGGCGCGTTTTGATGGCCTGCGGCAGGTATGGGAAAACTGCGGGCATGCCAGACGCTGATCAGGGTCAGTCCCATCCTCACGAGGCCCACGGGCCGAGGGCGAGGTCCGTGGTGGGGCAGGGGAAGATGTGCTGCCCGGTGCGGGGCATGAACTGGTGTACGGTCCATCCCAGCTGAATGAGGCACACACCACGTCGGAATGACAGCCGATCCATCTCCTCCTGTAGGGGAAGCCTGGGCCCCGGCGGCACTCTTGCCCCCGCATTGACCGAAGTTACCCTCGAGTGCCCCGAACCCGGCCAGGTGGCCAAGTTCCGGCAACACAGCGCCGCGCAACCGTTAATGTCATGCCGATGGACCTCAAACGACAGACCGCTCCCGAACCCACCCGGATCACGACAGGCCGGCAAACCACATGAAGTGGCTGATGGGAATGCTGCTGGTGCTGATGACGGGACAGCTGGCCCTAACGGCGCCAGCCGTTGTGGTACGGACGAAGCTCGTGCCGGTCTGCGTGACTGCGCTCTATCAGGGGTGTGGTCTGGTGGACCGGGAGGGCAACTGGAGGGTCAGGCCCTGGTACAGCGAAATTCATCCCAATGGCGAAGGCTGGACCGTACGAAGGCATTCGGGGCTGACCGGATGGCTTGACGCCGACGGGAGAGTCGTCATCACGCCACGGTTTGAGTCCATCGCCGCGTTTGTCGGTGGGTTGGCACCCGCCAAGCTGTACGGCGAGGACGCGAAGTACGGTTATATCGACGCCTCGGGCCGCTGGGTCATTCAGCCAAGGTTCGATCAGGCTGAAAAATTCAGTGAAGGCCTGGCGAGTGTGCGCTGGACCGAAGGGGGACGCGAGCGCTCCGGCTACCTGAATCCGCAGGGTCAACTGATGTTCTCAACCCCAGAAGCGACCGATCAACCATTCGTGGATGGACGCACCACGGTGATGGGCCGAACGTCCGATGCTGCCCCGACGATCTGCAAAGGGATTGACCGCACAGGCCGTGAACTGATCCGGATCACTGGCCAGGACAGCTGCAACGTGACCGTCGTGGCAGGTGGCGGGTGGATTCTGGACAGCGACGATAGCGCCCGTCTGGTCGACCGCCACCTCAAGACGCTGCTCAAGGTACAGGGTGAGGAGGCGCACATTCACGGTGACCCGGAAGGCCGCCCTGCGACTGGCCTGGGTGTCTTCGGGACAGGCTCAGGTGAAGGCTTGATCGACCTGCGGACAGGCCGGGTGCTTATCGCGCCGCGCCAAGGGCAATTCTTGGGGTTTCACGGAGAAGGCCGCGTGTCTTATCAGGAAGACAGGAACGGAGAGACGGTGTACGGTTTTCTGGATTATTCAGGGCGTCCGGTCATCCCGGCGCAGTATGCCAGCTCGGATCAATTTTGGTCCGGCCGCGCGGTGGTGACCACAGCCGACGAAGCGCCGGTGGTGCTGAACCTGAAGGGAGAGGAACTCTCCAGCTTCAAAGTGCTCCGCCCAGTAAGTATCGACCTTGATCCCTGGAAGGATGACGTCCAGAGCCCGGTGCGCCGCGACGTGGCCCAGGTCATCACCGATGAGCAGGAAGACGTGTGGACTGACCTTGATGGACGTCCGTTTCTGCGGGTGCGCGGCAGCAAGCGCTGTGCCATTGACGAGGTATTCAACCAAAAGGGACAGCAGATCTGGCCGGCAGACAGTGCCGCCGTCTGCCGGGTCAATGGGGCGGGACTGACAGAGCATGACAAGCTGAGCGGGACAGAAAAAGCTTTACTGGCACACAAGCATGCTTTTGAACATGAGCGCCTGGATGATGAGGCGCTGCTGCACAAGCAGGGCAAGGTTCCCGTGTTTGAGCGGATGATGCCCCCCGAACAACGGCGAATGGGAATGCTGGTTCGGAACGCCGCTTGGCTGGATGGCCCACGTGAACTCTCCCTGGGTCAGGGCGTGCGCCTGTCGCTGCCTGCGGGTCACCGGTACCTGCCGCCGGAGGCTGTGCTGGCGCTGAGACGCGGGCTGAGAGCAGAAGCTTCACCTGCTGCCCCGGAAGCTGCACAAGGAGAGCGTGTTGTGAGCACCGCTTGGATCCTCGGTCCACATGAACACTGGCGCACGGAGGTCTCTGTGGTGGGGCGAGGGTATCTGGCTCTGGACGCAGCGCTGCCAAGCCCGGACGAGTTGCTGGACACCATGAAGCTCTATACCACCGGAAGGTGGGCCGATGGCGCCAGCAGTTCTGTTTTCCAGTCGCTGAGCTGGCTGCGCCTTCCTGAGCTTGACAGGGCGCGGGCACGTCTCACCTACGGCTTCAGTGACAGCGACCTTGAAGCGGGCGGACGGCAGGACACCCTGAATGTGGCGCTGTTCGGGCGCAGTCAAGTGGTGGTTCTCTCCACGGTGTGGCACTCTCCCTTTCAGCTCCAGCATTTCGAGCTTTTTCAGGGCGACGTTCTGAAATTCAGTACGCAGATCCAGTTTTTACCCGGGCACCGCCACCAGGACTACCAGCAAGGGGACGCTGTAGCCCCTGTGGCTCTAGAGACCCTGATCACTGGCCCCCAGCCGGAACACCTGTCCAGGCTGGGGGAGAGCATCGGCCGCCTCGAGCAAAAGCGTCAGAACCGGATCAATGGAAGACTGCTCGGGCTGCTGGTGATCCTTGTTGCAGCAGCCTTGATGTTGACCACGAGGTTCAGTCGCCGCCGCTTGCCGTAGAACGGATCCAGTGCTCTTCCGTTGATCCATGGCATGGTTCTGGCAGCTGAACCGCAGTGGGCCGCCCCTCTGGGGGTCACTTCAAGATCGAATTGACCCCCCTTGTGGTAACGCGAATTCCCCGCAAAGGTTGCCGCTATTGAACTTTGTCTCCCTCGGAGGTTCTGGCAAGTTAACTTCGGTAGGCTGGTCAGCTGTGACTGACCGCAACCCCTACCGCCACCGTTTTCCCCTGAGCGTCATCGGTTATGCGCTGCGGTTGCACCACCGCTTCCCCTGAGTCAGCGTGACGTGCAAGAACTGCTCCACGAGCGCGGGATTCAGGTCAGCCACGAAACCCTACGGCAATGGAACATCAAGTTCGCCCCACTCCTCACCGAGGAACTGCGCCACCGGGAACCCCGGCGGGGTTCCCGGTGGTTTTTGGATGAGGTGTGCGTGGAGGTCGGTGGGATCAAGCATTGGCTCTGGAGGGCAGTGGATGAGTCCGGGGCTGTCCTAGACATTCTTCTTCAGGAGCACCGCGACACCGGAGCGGCCAAATCCTTTTTCGTCCGCTTGCTCGGGGAGTACGACGCTCCTGAGGTGATCTATACGGACAAACTCTGGAGCTATGGGGCGGCGATCCGAGAACTCCCCGTGCTCCACAGTGTGAAGCACGTCCAAGTCATCTCCACAGCCCGCTGCAACCATCTGGTTGAACCGTCCCATCGACCGACACGCCAGCAGGAACGGAGTCAGCTCGGCTTCAAACGCCGAAGACGGGCTCAAGAATTTCTAGCGTTACACGCTCGCGTTTCGAATCTTCACTGCCACACCCGAACGACCGTCCCCGCCCCCCTCCGACGAAGCAATCAAGATGCAGCGCTTCTCCGCTGGCGGGACGCCCTGCAGTAGGCGGCTTGATTCTCAAGCCGCCTACCGTCCTCCTGTGGCCCTCTGAAGTTAAGTTGCCAGAATCTCCCAAACAGACAAAATTTCTTCAGAAAGTCGCCGAAAGGCGGCTGTTTTGTTGAAAAACCTGGCTATTTCGGCGCCAAGAGGCCGCTTGGGGAGCATTTTCAACCCCAGTGGGGAGCTCTTGTCCTCAAGAGGGGGGGCTAGCAGGGCGACGGCAACTCTCTGCGCTTGAAGCGCAACGGCAGGACAGAGTGCCGGGGCTGGGAGCGGCTTCCCTCCAGCTCCAAGGTGGGCGTTCCTCAGAGCCCCAGGCGGTCTGCGGTGAGCCCAGAGGGCAGCAGCCACAGGCACACCTCGATCGGGCAGTCTTTGTCCGCTTGGAACAGCCCCACCGAGATCGTCCGGTCGGGCAACAGCCAGTTCACATGCCCTTTGGCCCTGGTGGGCTCCCTCAGAACCATCCTCGCCTCGGCCAGGATGGTGTCCATGACGGCGACGGCTTCCTCCCAGCGCTGGTCGATCACTGCGTAGGGGTCTTCGAGCTCCTCTTCGGTATAGTCGCCGCGCCCGTCGAGCAGCTCTTGGAAGTCCTCGGACTCGTGAAGCGTCATCTCCAGATAGAGCGTGCCGTCTGGCGCGTTGCTGCGCCGGAGGTGGGCGTCCTCAGGCAGCGTGACGCCCTCTTTGGGCAACGCATCCCAGGTGACGGGCAGGGCGAGGACGGCCGGCCACAGGGCCGTGCGGTTCGTCGGAGAGGTGGTCATCACCGCGTAGCCTAGGACACATCAGACAGCCTTCCCTGCAGCCCCAGGAGGGAAAAGAGCTGCCGCCGGAACGCACAGCGGTGGCCGTCGAGCTTTTCTCGCTCATCCCCACAGGTCGCGCCCGCTGTAACCCTCCCGCAGGCACGGCCGGGGAGACGATGAGCGGGCGAGACTACCGGGTTGCTTCCGGCATGGGGTCGCCCGGAGAGAGGGCCGCGAAGGCGCGGTAGAGGGTCACGCAGCCGTCGTAATGCCGCCGCCATTTGTGGTCGGGCTGGCCTTCCAGCATGTGGGTGACGGCCTCCCCTGCCTCGCGGGCCTCACGCAGGCTGTTTTCCTCAGAGGCGCGCCACTCCTCATAGGTCGGCATCGGGCTCAGCATGATCGTTTCATCATAAAGGCTGTCGGCCGGGGCGCAACACGCTCAGACGGCCTGTGCCATTCCCTACAGGACATCGACTTCCGGCACGCCGTGGGCCCGGGCCACGGCCACCAGCTCCTGATAGTTCACCACCCCCGGGGACAGCACCAGCGGTGAGGCGGTGGGCCGATGCATCAAGATCGGCCCACCCCAGCTGGAGCGCAAAATCACCCAGCCCGCCCCCTCTCCCTGCCAGACAAAGGCGTAGTCCAGCGGATTCACGCGCGTTCCCTCAGGCAGGGTGCGCGTGGCGGCGCCCGGCAAGAAGGCGTCGTGGTCGTAGTAGTGGTTCAGGCTAGCAATAGGAATTCAGGGGTATCCGGCCCTTCCGCGCGGGCGGCTTCCAGCACCTGCTGCACCAGATCCACCGTGAACGCCGCGCTGAGGCCGGGGAAGCGGAGCTCGACAGGTTGGCCAGCAGCGTCGAGGGCGAGGTGCTCGTCGTAAGCGCCACTGTCGAGCAGGAGGACGGCCGTGTCGGGCGTGAAGGCCACAACCTCATCCCGCGTGGGAAGGTACACCAGCACATGCCCGGGGATAAGGTCAGCCTGTCGCAGCAGTTCCGCTAGGGAGAGACGGCACGGCAGGCAGCAGCTGAAGGTGGGTCATCGCAGGTGAGCTTGGACTATAACGGGTTCAACCTCGGCTGAAGGGCGGGCCGCCATGTCTTGTCTCCTCCATCAGGTGACTTCTATATATAAGGCAAGCTTGCCCGCAAGAAGGGCAACCAGCTCCGGTCCTAGAACGAACTGTTGCTCAGCACGATCCTAAGCGTTCCGCTCCTGCTGATCGCGTTTGCCGCTGTACTAGGGAGCAGCGCTGCAGTTGCCCGCCGGGCTCTTGACCCGCTTGGCCGAGGCGAAGCCGGGCAGCCAGAAGAGGGAGCTGCGATCGGTGCCTCACGCAGACAGCGCCTTAACCACCGCGGAACGCGGGAGCCGGGCGGCATCTAGGCAAGCTCATCATCCAAACCCTAGGCCTCCACAAGGCAAGCTGCCCGAGCCTGGGTGTAACGCCCCGGACGTTAGGGTTGATGGATGAATGAACCTGCTAAAACAAACTGGACCCTACACATGCGCGCAGCTATGGAAGTGGACCCGCTGCACCATTTGCCCTGGCGTTTACGACGGGCGTTCTATGCCGATCTCGGAAGCGAGGCAGGTGGGCGGCGAGTCAAGGGATGGCTCGCCATCTTGAGTGCGCAACGGGTTCTACCGCTCGTGCTGAGCGCAACCCCTTGGGAGCCACAACCCCTTCAGGATCTAGATGCCGCTGTCCGATTTCTCCGAGGCTGGACTTACCCCATCCACGATGAGCCCGGATTCACACCGGAACGGGTGTCGCTGGCCAGTTACGACTCCGGAGAGGGAGGATACGACTTCTTTACGGATGAGTCCCGTGCGGATGTGCTGCGGGCAGCGGTCGCTGCAGGCAAAGCCCTACTGGAGGCGAGCAGTGACCGTGATCCCTTCGGAGGCGCAAGCAATATCCATCAACATGGCGAGAGCCTAACCTTCTCGTCGGTGAAGCAAGCGGATGAGGACATTGAGGGTGATGACGAAATGTTCAGTGTCTTGATCGCCGTTGGGGACGCGGCCGGAGCCGCAGCGGTGGCGTCGGCTTGCGGGCCGGAGACCTCAAGCTGTGACCCAGAACGCTTGGCAGCCTTCTGGACATGGTGGTTGGACGACGCCTTGCCCCTGGCTTTTAAGCTGGCAGACGTGGACTGGCTCCATCAGGGATAAGCGATCAACCAAGGGTAAGCGAACAACAAAACAACTCGTTACCGCCCTTCAGGTGTCCCCCAACGGCGCACGCTTCCAGAGGCAACTTTGCAAGGCTCTGCGCCGTTGCGCACGCGTTGCGCACGACGCCGGATCGGGGCTTTTGCTGACCGCAGAGACAAAAAGAAAAACCCCGTCACGGACGAGGTTTGTGGTGGTGTGCCTGAAGGGATTCGAACCCCTGGCCTTCTGATCCGTAGTCAGGAGTTCTCTCCTCCAAGAGTTTCCAATCAAGAAAATGCGTCGTGTAGAACGTTCATTTCAGGATTGAAATGGAAGAAAGCACGGTCAGCACAACACATTTCAGATTGACCGTGCAGGACACGGGTCGCAGTTAGGGGAAGAGAGAGTGCAGCGGAAACCTGAAGGGGAACGCAGCGCATCAGGAGCGTGGTGAGAACGGACGAGTAGCGTTCAAACGCGCTGACAGCGCGTTGTTCAGGATCACCCATTGTTGACGTACTGACCGCAGTTTTCATGCGCCGACCCTACTCTTTCGCCCGCCCAGACGTCTTGCCCAATCTTGTGGAAACTCTTGCTCCTCCCTTCGCAACTTCACCGAGACACGCGTGCTGAAGGCGCCTCACACGACGTCAATGGTCTATAGACCAACTTCTCCTGTGGTGCCTAACGTTCGCGCCAGCTTCTGGGTGTAATGGGGCGTGCCGTTGCGTTTGTCGAACTGTGTAGCTAAGGCTCTGGCTTTGGCCAGATGAGACTCCAGCCGACCAGAGACGGGGTATTTGCCGCTCTGCTGCCAGCCTTCCGCCTCAGGCGAAAGTGCCAGCGTCACCGCTTCCTCTTCCAGCCTGCTGAACAGCAACGCCGCCGCCCTGTGGTAGTCCATCTGGGAGCGCCGTTCGCGGGTCTGTTCGGCCCAGGGCAGATGGCGGGCATACCACTCCAGTCCGGTGGACATGTCCGTGAGGGCCAGGAACTCCAGATGCTCTGCCTGAGTGCTGAGGAAGTCGGGCGCACCCTCCACCAGTTCACGTCCCTTGACCGCGTACTGAAGAGCGAGGTCACGCTGACCCTGGCGCAGCAAAGGCTGTAACAGCGTGCCGTAGGTCAGGTGTGGTATTTCTCCGCAACTCATCTTCTTCTTGAGGATGAGCTGGCCCTGCTTGATGCAGGGCCCATCATCACCCATCAACACGTGATACTCCGCACGGGCCTGCGCTTCACAGGCCGAGCAATCGCTGAGCATGTCTTCTTTGGCAACCTGCCACACGTTAAAGGCCGGCTGCGCCGCGGCGGGATCACCCATGTGCATGGCCAGTTTCATCTGCAGGTAAGCACTACTGCGGGCCCCAGCCCCCAGCTTGCGGGCGTACTGCGCGTAACTCCCGTGCAGTTCGTGGATGCGGCTCAGCGGGAACTGTGGGAACTGGTGTGCTGCGCTCAACACCCACTTGTGATGCCAGGCCAGCGTATGGTCATCCACCTCATCCGGGTGTTGCGCTGCGTAGTGCTGGCACCAGGCGAACGCTGGGAACAGCTTTTCCGACTGCCCCGACATGGCTGCCGTTTCCATCAGGGCCATCCGCGCATCGTAGCTGGCCTGCCCGTCGCCGCTCAGGTCCGCGAGGCGTACTGCCTCCTCGGTGACGCCGACGCGTTCCGGGCCGTATTCCATATCTTCTTGCTGCTCCAAAAGATCGTAGGGGTTGCTCATGGGTGCGCCGCCTTCCTCGGTGTTGAGACCGAACCGTTCCAAATGATCGCTGTGTGAGACCAGAAACGCCTGGTCCCGATTCCGCTGAGAGCCTTGCCGGCATCCTTATGTTTCTGGGATTGGCCTGGCAACGGTGCAGTGTCGCTCACGCTCTTGCTGGAGACGGAATCAGTGCCAGTGCCAGAATCCTGTCTACCTCTTGCTGCTGCTGCGTGGTGCCGTTGCGCGCGTCGAACAAGCTGGCCAGGCGCTGCGCCTCGCCCATGTGACGGTACATGCGCTCCTCGGCACTGTACCGCCCAGCCTCCTGATAGCCGGCAACGGTGGGGGACAGCCGGATGGCATATGTTTTTGTCTTGCCGCCATTCCACAGAGTAAGGAACAGCATGGCGGCGGCAGCGTGGAAGCACTGGCTGACGGCCAGTTCCTTGGTCTGCTCGGCCCAGACGACGTGATGGGCGTACCACTTGAGGGCTGCACTGGGATTGACCAGCGCCAGGTATTCCAGGTGCCGTGCCTGTGCCCACAAGTAATCGGGTTGACCAGATACGTGCTGACGGCTGCGGGCGGCATGCTGTCCGGCCTCATCCCAGCGGCCCAGCCGCATCAGCGGAGCCAGGGCCAGGGCGTGTGTGTTGGCAGGGATATGGGCACAGGTCAGGCGCCTGTCCAGAATGTGCTGAATCTGCATCAGTGAGGCTTCGTCATCACCGCAGAACAGGTGATACTCCGCCTCAGTCTCGGCTTCACAGGCCTCGCAGGCGCTCAGGTCATCACGCTCGGTGCTGGTCAGTGTTTCAAAATGCGTCTTGGCTGCGGCTGCGTCTCCAGTGTGCATGGCGTACATCAGGCCCACAAACGCCTCATTGTGGCCGCTGAGCCCCAGTTCACGCATGCGGCGGGCATAGTCGTGATGCAGGGCCAGGATGCGCGGTGTGGGGATCTGAGGAAACGTGCGTCCAGCGTTCACCACCCAGCGGTGGTGCCACAGCAGATCTTGATGCTCATCTGCGTCCAGCGCCTCCGGGTGGCGGTCAGCGTAATCACGGCACCAACTGAAGGCCACCAGCATCTTCTCGCTTTGACCCAGGGCGTAGGCGCTGTTCATCAGCAGGCGGCGGGCGCGGTAGCCCTCGTTTTCATTCTGGGTCAGGTCAGTCAGGCGCACTGCCTCCTCAATCAGCGCCAGTTCCTCTGAGCAGAAGGGGAGGTTGTTGATACGGTCATACAGATCCTGGAGCTGTGAAGACATGTGGATATTCCTTTCGTCGAAATTGAGTTGAAGGCGGTTGACATCGGCTGGGGGAGGGACAGCATTTCGCGACAACGTGCGGAGTATTGAGCATCTGTTCAGTTCAGAGTTGAGATAACACTGGGCGCTCCACTTCCAGTCAGCGCGTCCCCGATCAGGTCAGCGAGGCCAGTGTTGAGCAGTGCCAGCTCGCGGGGCGTCAGGGGGTGCTGACCCAGCAGCAGGGCCTGGACATACAGCATGCCGAGCACACGCCGCAGCAACTGGGCGTCGGGCAGATGTGCGGCCTGCTGGATCAGCGGGTGGGCAATATTGAAATGCACCTCAACCGCCGCCTCTGTCCTCTCGGCCTCCAGATCTCCCAACAGGTCGGCCCACAGGCCCCCGCCCAGCTTCTCGCGGGTCCGGGCCAGATCTCGATGTGGCCGGGCAAAGGCCAGCGCAGGCAACGCCGCGGGGTTAAAGCGGCTCACACGGGCCTCGGCGTTCAGCGGCAGCAGGGTATCGCGGGCCACCTCACGCAGGACGGCAGTCTGAACCAGTTCCTGCGGCGTCAGGGCGCTGAACTCCTGTACCAAATCGTTGGGGGTCAATTGGGTCAGACGGACGCCCGGGTTCAGCGCGGCGTACTGGGACAGCAGCGTCGAGTCGTAGGTGTAGATGGCGCGAATGATCGGCGTCTGTCCTGGGAGGGCCAGTTGCGCGGCTTGACGGTACAGGTTCAGATCGCTGGAAAAGCGGATCTCAGGGTGGTCCTGGCTGCCCAGGGCCAGGTAATCGGGCAGAGTTAAAGAACCTGCGCTGGTCTCAAACGGCAACCACGGCGCGAAGAGTTGCAAGAAGGCGTCGTCCTCAGCGGCCAGCGCCTTGATGCTCAGAAAATGTAGCTCAATGAGACGGCGCAAGGCGGCAGGGTCACGCTGGGCCAGATCGACCAGATAGGCTTGAAGTTGCCCGGCGATTTCCTCTTGGGCGGCCCGCAGATTGACGTCATCGCGCAGGGCGTCGCGGGCGGCGTTGGGCCGCAGCGTCTGGGTGTCAAGCACGGCCCGAATGAAGAAGGCCCAGCGGGGAGTGAGTTCCTCTTCCTCGTTGGAGAGCAGCATGTGACGCACGTAGACACGGTGCTGCCCACGCCGCTCCAGCGTGGGCGTCCAGGGCAGGATAAATGCCACCCCGCGTACCTGCCCTGACTCAGTCTTGATGTCCACAAAATCCAGCGGGGGCAGCTCAAGGAGGTGTGCGCCGTAGGCCAGGGTGGCCGCGCGCCGCGCTTCCTCGCCCCTGGAGTCGTCCAGCCAGGGTGCGCCGTTTTCATTGACTGTCACGCCGTTCACCTTCACTGGGAAGGGCAGCAGCCCACCGAAATCGCCTGCCCACGCTGAGACCCGTTCAGGCAGCAGGTATTCGGCGCGGCCTTCCCGCGCCTTGAGCCTCACCTGGGTGCCGGTGGGCGTGTCGGCGGGTCCGTCTTCCAGCGTGTAAGATCCGTCGGCGTGGCCCAGCCAGCGCAGGGGCGGCGTACCGGAAGCGCTGCGGCTCACCAGTTCGATTTCCTCGCTGACCAGAAAGCAGGCCAGAAGGCCAATGCCGAATTGTCCTATCATCTCGATATTGCCGCGCTTGGAGCTGCGTCCGATGGTGGCCAGAAAGCTGTGAATATCATCTGGTGTCAGGCCCACACCATTGTCGGTAGAAATCAACGTGCTGTCGCTGGTTTCAAGGGTGAGGACGGGCACAAATTCCTCGCCATCCTGCTGTTGGCGGGTGCGGATGGCGTCTACGCCGTTTTGCATCAGCTCACGGAGATACACTTCAGGACCGCTGTACAGGTGTTCGCTCAACAAGTCAATAAGTCCGCCAAGATCCACGGAGAAGGAATGAGACATGAGCAGCATTGTGTCAGACCCACATTATTATGTCTATGGTTAAATGGATGACTGCAAGCAGGGGAAATTGCTTACAGATCATCTGGAGATGAGGGGAGCAGACTGATGATACAGGCCAGCTGAACCATCCCCAGAATGTTCCGCGCCTTAACCTCGTCTGTGTTCGCACTCACCGAAAGCCCTGAAGTCACGCCATGGTGCGCCGCACCTTCCAGCGCCGCTTGTGGCGTCGCAGTCATCTGCCCCAAGTAAGCGGCACTGGAATTCTCACACGCCCGAATAACACTATCGGAGATGCCTCCACGCTACCGCTCAGCCCAGTCTATGCCCCCGCTGAGGAGTCACAACAACCTTACCGTTCTCAGGGTGTAACTCTTCAGGAACACTCTAGACAGCGCTCAATTAATACAAATGTTTTCACAGTGTCGTCTGAGCGTCCGGCGGGCCACCGGAGTGGAGAACTGCCAGTTGAGGGTGATGCCAGCGCGTGAACGCGCTGCGACCCACGCCTCGACTTCGGAACGAAGCCGTTCCAGCGAAGGAATCCGCCGATTCAAGCACTGCCGCTGAAGAGCGCTGAATTCCAACTCCGCCATATTCAACCAAGAGGCATGTTTTGGCGTGTAGATCCACTCGAATCGGCCCACCAACCGGTGGGCTTGTTCTGGGGACGATTCTGGCAGGTTAACCGGTAGGGTAGGTCGGACTATGCGATCTTCCGTCCTTCGGACAGTTTCTGGTGGGTTCTAGGGAACCCTTCCGGAGCGGTCTCCACCGTGCAGTGGGGTAGACCGAGGAAGACCGACAGCAGGGGCTCACACCCCTGCAACCGGGCGTCATGGGTGATGGTTGATGGTTCGGGGGAGCTTGACACTGAACCTGAAGGCGTCCGGCACCGTGTCGGCCCAGCGTTGATAGGTGCTCTGGCGATGGGGGCGGTAGAACGAGGAGTTGATCTCGGCGGCGTTCAGGCGGGTGGCATAGCGCTGTAGCACGCTCTCGCCAGCACCAAAGCGGGAACGCTGGGCACTGGCGATGTGCCATCCGGGACAGCCGATGTAGAGGGGGATCTCCTGTCTTCCAGAGGCATCAGGTTCAACGCGCTGTTGATGGAGGCTCATAACGGACTCTCTTCTTGACTTACTGTTCTCTGGTGTCCGTTAGAGCAATGGTCAATTTTGTCTTGTAGCCCGCTTGATAGTCAGCGGAGCTGTCTGGGTCAGTAGCGAGCGAGTGAACCGTATACGAAATCCCGAAGTTCCCTTTATCCAGCACGGTAGTCCAAGAGCCGAAGTCAAGACGGAGTGACCTCTGTTGCTTAAATCCGGCTTTCACCAGTGCTTCCGCTATTTGCAGGGCCGTTTCATCTCTGGGAGCGCGGGACAGGTAGCAGCCCCCATTCTCTTTGAATTCAGCATAGACAGCCACACATTGGTTCTTCACCAGCATGAACTCAAACTTACTCAGTACGGCTTCAATCTCAGACATGACTTGGGTTGATGACATGGCTCCACCGTTCGCCTTAGGCGTGCAACTGGAAAGCAAGCTCAGCAGCATCACGGTTCTCAAGATGCTCCTCATCCCTTTATCCCCGCCCAGATGGCCTTCAATTGAATAAACTGTCCGCTTCGCAACTGTTCAGCGGGCACGAAAGCTCTCATTTCCTGTACGGGGATTTGAATGGTTTCAGGCAGCTTCATTCCCATGGCTTTTCCCATCTCCTGATCCTTCTGGGTCACACTTAAGGTGATCGGGCCATACGTCTTGTCTTCCAGAGCCATCAGCTTCAGGGCGCTCTTAATGAAGGCTGTATAAGATGCACTGTTCCTGGCCAGTGTGGTGAGGTGGTCGAGCAGGGTGTTGACGGGCAATTCATCGGTCAACAGGTCGCGGAATCCCACCGACCGGAGCATGGGAATACGGCTAGCAGTGGCTATTTTCTGCCAGTTCAGGGCATTGTCGCGGCCCCCCTCCGTGACCATGCGGGGATCATTGGCCGTGGTGTACTTGCCGCCGTACACCACCCGTGCGTCCAGTTGTTCGTTTTGTGGACGCGCCTTGCCATTGGCGAACTTCGGCTGTCCATTTTCATCCTGAATGCCTGCCGCCTTCAGCAGATTCAGGGCTGGATTCTTGGTGCTGAGGCCCTGGAGGTACGTGTTCAGAAGCGGAATGTTGTGGCCCTTGCTCGCCCGATCAGCAATGGTGCTGCCAAATGCCTGATTCGAGTTTTCCGGCTTCCACTGAGGATCGAAATAGTGGATTTGTCCCGGCACCGCGGCGTCCCCCGACGTCGGCACCACGTCGCCATCGGCACGGTAGTGGCGCGCTGTGATGGCCAGGGCTGGATTGTTCTGGTTGTACTTTACCAGTCGGTCAATATCCTTCTGATCGATGTTTGCGCCCTGAAACGTGACCACTGTGCGGGTGTACTGCGGATACATCGTGGCGGCCAACTGGGCCAATCCCCCACCCAGCGAGTGCCCCAGCATCAGCAGTGGGCCATGCGCGTGCGCCTTTGCCAACTGGTGGTCGATTATCGCTTTGTTCTGCAGGATCTGGTAATACCCGATGCTGCCCGGAGCAAAATCGCCGATTTTGGTGTCCACCGTTCCGGGTTTGTTGCTGCCCAAGTTGAACGCCACCCCTTCGGTGCCCCGCCAGGCGACGATCACGTCCTTGGATTTGGCCTTCCCTGGAATGGGCGTCAGGATACGGAATTCCAACCCCCACTTGCCCGCGATGACGTCGCTCGCCTTGTAGCCGAAGTAAGCCAGCAGGGGCGCGGGTTGCCCACCCCGGCGGGCGTCTTCATGAGGGGCCTTGCCTTCCAAGGCCTCACCAGCGGCTTCGTCATACACCATCCCAATAGCGACGTCCTCCAGAAATGCGTCGAACGTCAGCTGCTGTTCGCTGATGGGGAGGGGCAGAATGCTGAGTACCTTCTGCCGCAGTTCAGGACTCCGAATTTTTTCACCGAGTGTGGCATACAGCGATTTTCCGGTCTGCTGCTCATAGGCAGCCACGACTTTCGGAAGAGCGCCAGTGGCCTTGACCTGTCGTAATTCTTTGACCAGAGCCTCCACCACCTTGGGGTCAGTGATCACCTCATAGCGGTCAACCTCAATATTGCCTAGGGCGCCGCCCACCGGACGCACGCGGCTCAGCACAGCCCCAACAGGCCCTGGAAGCTGGACAGCAGGCTTGCCCAACTGACGCGTGGTGCCCATCAGCGGGTTAGACAGCAGGTTATCCGTTTTCCCAAAGCGGTCTAGGGCGTCGTTGCCCACCATCCAGAGGCTGCGGTCATGCTCCTCGATCATGGTGCTGAGGAGGCCCGCCCGCTGAGGTGAGGTCAGCCGCATCTCTGACCGGGAGACGTCCAGCGCTGTGAGTTGCGAACCGAAATCCTGCAGCAAGGTACGTTTGGTCGTCAGGCGGTAGGCGCTGTCTAAAGAACCGTAGCCAACCTTGTTCGTGAGCACCACCACAACGGACTGCAAATCCATCGTCGCGTTGAGCATCAGCTGATTGCGGCGCTCTTCACTGAGCTGGGTCAGGGCCATTTTCACGGTGGGAGCCGTGCGAATAGCATTCAGGACTTGTGCGGCTGACACCGCCAAAGCGGATGGAGCAGCTTCAGCGGCTGCCCTGCGCTGAATTCTGGTCGGGCCTTGAGGGGCCACAGGAGTAAGGGGCGCCTGTGGGGCAGAAAGCTTTGCTTTGCCCTGCACGCTACCTGCACTCAGCTTAGCCCCCATGCTGCGGGCCTCAGCTTCCAGTCCGCCATCTGGATCAACCCCTGTACCCACCCTGCCCTGACTTTGCTGAACAGCATGCGTGACCTCGTGCGCCAACAGTTCAAGGCCGCTCTGGGTATTGGGATTGAACTGCCCGCTCTGAAAGAAAATATCCGTGCCTGTGGTGAAGGCCAGGGCGTTGACTGACTTGCTGAGCTTGTTGGCTTCCGCATCGTTGTGAATGCGTACCCGGCTCAGATCATGGTTGAGGCCCTGTTCCAGGTGGCGCTGAATCGCCGCTGGAAGGGGATTCCCTGCACCCCGTTTGGCCGCAATCCGCTGCAGCACGGGCTGCAACGCTTCTTCGTCCAGTTCAGCTTTTTTTCGCTGCAGAGTTTGGCGTTGTAGGGCGACCTGCTCATAGCCGTTTTGCTCTGTTCGCCGTTGTAAGACCTCATCTACAGCCCGCTGCAAAGGCAGCCGTTCCCGCTGGGGAATCAGGCCCAAGACCACCCGTGAGACGGAGGCACTGTTGGGATGGCGTTGCAGCGTCGCCAGGTGTTCGCCGTACTGGGCATGTCGGGCGTCTGGAGCTTGACGGTCTTGCTGGAAGCCCTGCACCAGCGTTTGAGCCACCTGACGCTGAAGGGCGAGGAAGCCATCATGCTCCCGGCTGCTGAGGCGCTGACCATTGATCTGCTCAGCTCGCTGGCGCATCACGGTTACCCAGTCACCCGCCGAAACAGGACGTGCCGAGGGAGCTGCCGTTGTGGCAGACGAAGTCTGGTTCGCCTGTGGCAAAGCCGCAAGTTGTCTCTGAACAGTCTGAAGTGCGTGAGTCAGTCGCCCCTCTTCGGCACGTCGCAGATGGGCTGCCTCTAAAACCGGTTGAACCGCTTGCCGCTGAGCCACCACCGGAAGCGAGGTGAATTGACTCAGGTCAGCGGCCAGGGGTTGGAGGAGGGGCGGCTCCGGCGGCGTCCAAGTGGGCAGGGGAGCTGGAGCCCTGGGCCCTGTTTGCGGCAGGGCCATAGGACTGCTCCCTGCCTTGTTTCTCTTAGTGTATTCCGTCACCTGACCTCCGCGTCAGCCCATAGTAGCTGACAAGAGGTCACGGCGGGGATGAACCGCAGTCCACTGCCGGTGATCGGTCGTCCGCTCCCCAAGAGTGTTGCCGAGTCTAATCGTAGTTCCGCTTGTGCTGATGGGCTTGGTCAATCTCCCCAGCACTCGGAGGGATTCTGTTATTGATACCTGCGTAATCTGGGGACAGGGAAACCAATGAGGGGGAGTCAGTTTGATGTCTTACGTCTGAGGTTATCTTGCCTCTACTTGGTTCTCGGCACGCTGAGCGCAGGGGTGGCCTGAGGGTGAGACCACCCCTGCTGCGATCGCTGACCACGTCTGAAACGCACGTTGTTGATGCTGTCTTCTGATGGATGCTGCGACGGTCGTTCGGGACTGATGGTGGAGGTGGGCGATCCGGGCAGGAATGCGCAGGAATTCTTGAGCGCGTTGTTGTCGTTTGAAGCCCTGCTGACTCTGTTTCTGTCCACACGAACCCAACACAAATGGCGTGCGTTGGTCACGCCGCCCAGAATTGAACCGGGCATGCAGGCGGCACGTCGTCATCGTGTTCGGAAAGCGGTGATGCAAACCACAGCAGCGGGGGACTGGCGCACCCCGACCGTTGAGGCTGGCGCGAAAGTGTCAATGTTCTTCTGTATCAGCCCACCAATGTCTAAACCCGCGAGGAGTGTAAGGTCCAGAACCTCTTGGGCCTCGGCCACTCTCTTGCTGCGTCGAGTTTCTGGACGACTTCCGCCGTACTTATCCACGTATTTAAGTAAATACTCAAATGCGTTATGAATCATTTGCGTAGGTAAGTACTTAATAAGACTGAACCAGCAAACGAAATCCGCTGGAAAATACGGTATACACGCCGCTTCTTATAGCGCTGGCGGGGCGATTGTGGCCGAAGCTGATGTCACGGCAGCGCCCTAGGTCATGCCCAGACAAGCGGCCGAATGAGCAAGCGAATGTGCTGACGAAGTTTCGTGAGCGGCTCATTGGCTGGGTTATATGAGCCCCTGGTTCTTCCCCAACTGCTCCAGTCAGCGGTGCTAGGGGCAAAGGAGTGGCGAGGCGATTCCAGTCATCCTGAACGGTCTTGATCGCCTATCTCTGCTTTATCCTCGTATAATGGTAAATACGCTGATACTTATTTACGCCGCCGAGTAGGTAAGCGTTTGCTGACCCGCTCAGCTAAGGTGGGGTCGGCCTGCAACTCGGCCATCAGCGCGCGCATGACCTCAACCTTGCTGACTTTCTGGCGCATGGCGAAGATGGTCAGGAATTCGAATTGGGCGTCGTCCAGATCTACGGAGAGGCGGGTCATCACGCCTTCGCTGGCCGCTTCTGCCGAGGGAAGGGGAGCCTCCGGCTCTGTCCGTTCAATGGGAGCTGGTGTGGAGGCCAGACGCTGGAGCATGGCGCTGGGGCGTGCCGCTTTGCCCGCCATTACAGTTCTCCAAACACGGCGTCGTACTCGGTGCCTGCGTCGGGAACCAGGCCATAACTGTTGCCGAACTGTTCTCGCAGAGGAATCTCCGTATCCAAGACCGGGTAGCCCAATGCCTCAAGCGTAGCCCGCGCCTGCTTGGCACTGTTGGTGCCTTTGCGCACCCGCGTCAACAGCACCACGAAACCCACCGGGTTCTGCGCCTCGATTTCTTGCAGCAGGGTCAACGTGGAAGACAACCGGGCCACCTCCACCGTTGCGGGTGACAGCGGGATGATGACGGTCTCTACTGCCAGGAGGGCTGAGCGCACGATGTCTGGATACCCCGGCGGGGTGTCCACGATGATGTGATCGTACCCTTCTTGCTGCCCGAGCCGCTTGGGAAGATCCCGGACAGGCAGGCTGATGACCGTAAAGGGCAGAGCATCTCCGCTGCCCAGCCCGACTTCCTCACTCCACCCGAGGGCTGAACCTTGAGGATCAGCGTCGATCAACAGGACGCGAGCGCCGGTTCGGGCGAGTGACGTCGCCAGAAACATGGACGTGGTGGTCTTGGAAGCTCCACCCTTGAGGTTGGCAACAGCAATCTTCATCCGGCTCAGCTTAGCGGATCAAGCACTCAATTCATCAGTAGATCAACTGAGGATGCACCCAGTTGATCAGAAACGTATCGACTCATTTACTTAAATAAGTAGATCAGTCGATGAGTCGACGCCCTGTGTGAGCGCCTGACGACGCCTGTCGATCCACTCGACCTCGCCAGCGCCCAAAGCGCCCACCGCTTCCGTCTGTTGCGTGACACCTTTCACCGTTCTGATGAATCCGTGCAGGTCTCCCGCGTGCAGGAGCGGGACAACCCCGCCATGTGGCGCATTTTTATCTCGGGGGAAGACCGTTGCGGGGTGTCGGGTCTGGACACGTGGGCCGTAGAAGCGTGAAGGGGCGGCGGCCGGCCGCGCCGGTCGTTGCTTTCCCACTGACAGCCTGCACGTGGCCCAGTCCGCCGCCCCCCGAGCCGCTGGCGCACGCCTTCGCTCAGGCGTGGGTTGAGGACTCGGACGCCCAACACCACCTGCTGAGGCTTGACGGCGTGCCGGACGGGCCCTCAGGGAACTCCCGCGCTGGGGTCTCTTGATCGAAGAGACCGCACTCGCTGGCCGTCGACTGGCCAACGCCCGCGTCACCCCTCAGCGCCCGGGCCCCTGCCCGCGCTCTAGGGCAGAGCGTGCCCCGGGCTGACCCCCAACGTGCCGCTCGTGTCCCAGAGTCTGCCGCTCGTGGCTTCCGCTTTCGCACAGGGCCTCTGCCCCACCCCAGACGCCTCCACGTGAACAGGTCGAGTGCGACTGAGGTCGCCGCCGCGTAGATCAGGCGCGGTGATCCGGAAGCCTGCGCGGGCCAGTGGCCCACTCTGCCTCTCCCAGGCTTGCCAGAATTCAGGAAAGCCGTGGAGCAGGATGGGGGGGCCCTGGACTGGTGTTGCTGCTCCGTCCTGGAGCCGCACGTCACCTGCAGCGATGTGGTGATGGGTCAGGGGGACGCCTTGTTGGGACAGCTGGGCCATCTCGTCTCCCTGTCGGTGAGACCGCAGCTGAAGACCGGTCTTCTGGAGATGCGCCGTCCTGCGGAGCGGAGCATGGTTGTCCTCCGCTGCCCGGAAACCACTGTAACGTTCTCTCTGTTGGGCGTCCTCCGTAAAGGGCGCTGGTGGGTCAAGCGAATCGTGCGCTGCCTTCAGGCTGGCTCCGTGGCGGTGAGGAGAACGTGCAGCGTTCAGCGGAGTCGAGTAGCATTGCCAAGGAATATTCCATCTGTTACAATTACGCCGTAAACATAATGTGAAAAGGAGTTTATGCATTGTCTTCGATCATCGACCAATTGACCGCCGAGCTCGCCCTGGCCCTGGCACCCGACAGCAGCAGCGCCAAAGCGGCTCAGAAGCTCGCCCGCCCCGCCGGATGGCCCACGCTGGCGCGTGAGGGTGACGTCCTCTGGGGCGAATGCCAGGGCAGCGGGGCACATCCCTACCTGGTGGGTGTAGACGCGCGCAGCGACGTCATTGCCAGCAAGTGCAGCTGTCCCAGCCGCAAGTTTCCCTGCAAACATGCTCTGGGTTTGCTGCTGCTGCATGTAGCGCGGGCCGGGGACTGGAAAGATCTCCCTCCCCCTTCAGACCTCATCAAGTGGTTGGACGGCCGCGTGGCCCGCGCCGAGAAGCCTGCGCCGCTTCCCAGCGACGCCGCCGCTGCCGCTGATCCTGCTGCGCAGGCCAAGACCCAAGCCGCCCGCGCCCGCAAGAAGGCAGCGGGCCTCGAAGACCTCGAACTGTGGCTCAGTGACCTCGTGCGCGAGGGGTTGCTGGCGGCGCGTGCCCGCCCGTACGGCGACTGGGACCGGCAGGCGGCGAGATTGATCGACGCGCAGCTTCCAGGCGCGGCGCGGCAGGTCCGGCAGATTCCCGAGCTGCTGCACGACGAAACGGGCGAGGCCTTGACGGCGCACCTGGGGCGGTTGTGGCTGCTCACTCAGGGCTGGCGGCAGCGCGACGCTCTCAGTGAGGGCGAATGTGCCGATCTGCTCACCGCACTGGGCGCGCCGCTTGACCGCGCCAGCGTGCCTCCAGCCGCGCCGCAGGTCTGGCAGACCCTCGGGTCGGTGCAGGAGGAAGACGGCAAACTGAACGTGCGCCGAACCTGGCTGCTGGGGCAAAGAGAGGAGGTGGCTCTGCTGCTCGATTTCGCGCCCCAAGGGCGGGGCTTGCCTGTGCCGTTGCCTCAGGGGCGACCCTTCACGGCAGAGGTCGCCTTCGCGCCTTCGGCCTATGCTCAGCGGGCCATCGTGGTGGGGGACTTGGAAGCGGCCACCCCTGCGCTCGCCCTTCCCGGCGGCACGCTCGCGGACATGCAGCGCCAGTATGCAGCGGCTCTGGCCCTCAACCCCTGGCTGGAGCGGATCGGCGTGTTTGTCGGTCCGGCGTACCCTCACCTCGATCCGCCGCAGCTCTGCGACGCTGAGGGCCACGCTGTTCCGCTGAGTCTGAACGTGGCCCAGGCTGACCTCTGGGCGCTGCTTGTCCGCGCTGATACGCAGCTGCAAACTTATTTCGGCGAGTGGGACGGGCAGCGCTTCCTGCCGGTGGGGGCCCTTTCCGCGGACATCACCGGGGTTGCAACTGAACTTGCACAAGCGGCCACCGAAGCCGGAGTGTCCACATGACCCGTGACCTGCGCGACCTGGCCGTGGTGGCGACCCGTGGCACCAGCCGGGCCGACCTGCCCGCTCCTGCCGGCACACTGGCCCTGGCCCTGTCGAGCGTGCCCGGCGAGACGCCCGAGGCCCTGCTGCTCGGCCGCGCCGCCCTGCTGGGGCTGCACGCCCGTGCAGGGGCGCCGCTCCAGGACGCTGCTGGCCCGCCGCCCACACCGTTGCCCGCCCCTGAGCGTCCAGTGCCGCCTGCCCTGAGTGCCTTGTTGCCCGCACTGGTCCGGACGGACCCGGTGCTGACCACGCAGGCGCTCGGAGCCCTGACCGCGCGCGGCTGGACCCTGAACGCGGCGCAGATGCTGGCCCTGTATGGCCAGGACGCTGACCTCGCGCGCCCCCTGTGGGCCCTCGCTGACGTCCGGGCCCGGGCCATCCTCACCTCCCAGGCCCCCGCGCATTCCCTGTACAGGGAAGCGCAAAAGGCCGAGGAAGAAGCCCGGTGGGCGGCGCAGCTCGCAGCGCTGGCCGAGCTCCGTGGACGTGACCCCGCACAGGGCGCGCGGGCGTTGCAGGACCTGTGGGCCGGGCAGCCTGCCGACCAACGCAAAGAACTGCTGGACCTGGTGCGCCGCGACCTGCGGGCCGAAGACCGCCCGCTGCTGGAAGCGGCGACGCGTGACCGCTCGCCGGAAGTGCAAAAGAGCGTCCGGCAACTGCTCGGTCACCTGAGTGGTCCCCTGCAGGACGAACTGCTCGCGCTGCTGCCTCAAGCGGTGAAGGTCAGCGGCCTGCTGAAAAAGAAGATCTCCTTTGGCGCCTTCGACCTGCCCGCCGCGCTCGGTAAACCGCGGGCCGGACAGGACGACGACAGTGACCTGCACCGCCTGCTGGGGGCCTTGCCCACCCCGCTGATCCTGAACACCTTGAAGATCGGTTGGGACGTCCTGCACAAGGCGCTTCGGAACCAGCACTGGTCACTTGCGTACGAGCTGCAGGAGCCGCAGGCTCCGGTGCCGACCCCCCCCACTCCAGAAGCAGCCCGTGCCCGGTTGCGTGACCTCATGGGGCAGCCGAAGGTGGCATCTGAGCAGCTGCTGGACGCGGTGCAGGCGCTGGAGTCATCGCTGGAGTTGTCGCTCGAACCAGCGGACGTGCAAACGGCTCTGGCCACGCGCACGCTGGAGCTCTTCCAGTGGGAGGGCCAGAGTTGGCAGGCTGAGGAATTGGCCCTGGTGCTGCGGCGCAGCCTCTCACCCGATCTGACCGTGCCCGCGCCCACGCCGCTGCCCTTCGGGCTGCCGCCGCGCCCCAAAAAGCTGCCCTCCTGGCAGACGCCCGCCGATTGGGAAGAGGAGCAGCGCCGAGACCACGCTTACAGAGAAGACCGCGCCCTCCACACCTGGCGCGACCTCACCCACACCCTGCAGCTGCGGCGCGAATGGCGCGGCGCCCTGAGCACTCAGCCGTCCGAAGAACGAACGATCCAACCAAGGAGCACCTCATGACCACCCCTGAAGTCCTGCGCCAGCACGCCGAACACGCCTACGCCCACGAACTCGCTGCCCTGGCGGAGCATGACCGCTACCCGCGCCCACCGAAGTGGAACCTCAGCCCACGCGCGGTCCTGACCTACCTGATGGGCGGCTGGGCCGGCGAAACGGAAATTACACCGAAATATGTGGGCGAGGCGCGCCTGATGGAGATCGCGGTGGCGACCCTCGCCACCGACCGGGCGCTGCTGCTGCTCGGTGTGCCGGGCACGGCCAAAAGTTGGGTCAGCGAGCATCTGGCCGCCGCCGTCTCGGGTGACAGTACGCTGCTCGTCCAGGGCACAGCAGGCACCGACGAGAATGCCATCCGCTACGGCTGGAATTACGCCCGCCTGCTCGCCGATGGACCGAGCGAGGCCGCGCTGGTGGAAAGTCCGGTTCTGCACGCCATGCGCCAGGGCAAGATTGCGCGCCTCGAGGAGCTGACGCGCGTGCAGAGCGACGTGCAAGACACCCTGATTACCATCTTGTCAGAAAAGACCTTACCGGTCCCTGAACTGAATACCGAAGTTCAGGCGGTGCGCGGCTTTAACCTGATTGCCACGGCGAACAACCGCGACAAGGGTGTCAACGACTTGTCGAGCGCTCTCAAGCGCCGGTTCAATACCGTCATTCTGCCGGTGCCTGACAGCCTAGAAGATGAGCTCCTGATTGTGACCCGCCGGGTTGATTCGATGGGCCGCAGCTTGGGGTTGCCGGAGCTGCCTCCCGCTCTGGAGGAGATTCGGCGCATCGTGACGGTGTTCCGCGAGCTGCGGGCAGGCGTCACTGAGGACGGCAAGACCAAGCTCAAGAGCCCGAGCGGCAGCCTGAGCGTGGCCGAAGCCATCAGCGTGGTCAATCACGGGCTCGCGCTGGCCGCCCACTTCGGCAATGGCGAACTCAGCCCGCACGACACGGCCGCCAGCCTGGTGGGAGCGGTCATTAAGGATCCGGTGCAAGACGGCGTCATCTGGCGCGAGTACCTGGAAACGGTGGCCAAAAAGCGCGACGGCTGGAAAGTGTTCTACAACGCCTGCCGGGCGGTGAGCTGAGTGACGTCGCCTCCTGAGCTGTCCCAAGCACTGCGTGACCTGCTGGGTGACCTGCACGCCGTCAGTCAGGCTCACGGGGAACTCCACGACACCGAGTGCCGCGAGCGGCTTCTGGACGCGGTGTATTTGTCTTTCCTGCAGCCGCGCGCGGGCTACGAGTTGCCGCACGTTTTCGGCCTGTACGCCCCGGAGGGCAATGCGCAGGTCCGTCAGGCCCTGGCCCGTTACGTGCAGCGCGCCGGGCCCGCGGCCCGTCAGCAGCAGCTGTCGGCCCAGCAGCGGCT
This sequence comes from Deinococcus sp. Arct2-2, assembly GCF_004801315.1. GTDB lineage: Bacteria > Deinococcota > Deinococci > Deinococcales > Deinococcaceae > Deinococcus. The sequence goes on along the minus strand of NZ_SSNW01000028.1, from coordinate 23,234 downwards.
GGACGCGTTTCAGAACCCCCAGGTGCTCGACCCCGGAGGCAACAGCCCGGACGAGTACTTCGGCTGGCTCGAAGAACTGCCTGATGAGGCGACGTGAGCCAGCAGATCTATCCTATTCGCCATCACGGTCCCGGTTCGGCGCGCAGCGTGCAGCGGGCCCTGGAGGCCAATCCTCCGGCCACGCTCCTCATCGAGGGGCCGGTGGATGCCGACGTCCTGCTGCCGTTTCTGAACGACCCCGCCCTCACGCCTCCCGTCGCGGTCATGGCCCACGTGCAGGGCCAGCCTGAACGCTCGGTGTTCTATCCGCTTGCGGAATTCAGCCCTGAGTTCGTGGCGATTCGTTGGGCTCTGGCACGCGGCGTGCCGGTCGCCTTTATGGACCTGCCGGCCAGCGTGACCCTCGCGCCGAAAGAAGGAGACTCCCCCACCGGAGACGAGGCGGCCGGTGACGTCGCCGCTGAACCGGACGCCGGGGCCGCGCCCACGGCTCTTCCCTCGGCCGACGCCGTGCGGGCTGATCCTCTGGCCCTGCTGGCTCAGGCGGCTGGCTACAGCGATTTCGAGCGCTGGTGGGACGTCCTGGTGGAGTCGCGCGGCGACGGTGAGACGGTATTTAGCGCGGTCACCGAGGTGATGGCGGCGCTGCGTGAGGCAGAGGACGGCCAGACCTCGGCACGCGACCTGCTCCGCGAGGCGCAGATGCGCCAGACCATCCGTGCGGCGCTCAAGCGGGGCAGCGTGGCCATCGTCTGCGGCGCGTGGCACGCGCCGGCCCTGACGCCTGAGGTGCTCGCGCGCGAAGCGAAAGCGGATCTGGCGCGCCTCAAGAATCTCCCCAGAGTGAAGGTGGCCCTGACCATCACGCCCTGGACGCACGGACGGCTGACGCAGGCGAGCGGCTACGGCGCGGGCGTGACGTCGCCCGGCTGGTACGCGCACCTCTTCGCCACGCCCACGCAGGTCAGCGAGCGCTGGCTGACCCGGTCGGCGCGGCTGCTGCGCGGGCATGGACTGGACGCCTCAAGCGCTCAGGTCATCGACGCGGTGCGGCTGGCCGACGCCCTGGCCACCCTGCGCGGACGGCGACTCGCTGGCCTGGACGAACTGACTGACGCCACGCGGGCGGTCTTCGCCTGGGATTCGGACCTGCCGCTGCGCCTGCTCTCCGAGGACCTGTTCGTGGGTGAGGCGCTGGGCAGCGTGCCCTCCGGCGTGCCGGCCGTTCCGCTGGAGCAAGACCTCGCCGCAACGCTGGCCCGGCTGCGCCTGAAGCGCGAGGCGGCCACCCGCGAGCTCACCCTCGACCTGCGCGAAGACGCCGGACTGAACCGTTCGCAGCTCTTTCACCGCCTGAACCTGCTGGGCGTTCCGTGGGCCAACGCGGCGGCCAGCCGAGGAACGGGCACCTTCAAAGAAACGTGGACGCTGCGCTGGGATCCGGAATTCAGCGTGCGGATCGTCGAGGCCAGCCGTCACGGCAACACGCTGGTCCGCGCGGCTCACCTGGCGGTGATCTCTGGAGCGCGGCGGGCCCCGGATTTGGAGGCGCTCTCAGCGCTGCTGGAAGTCGCGCGCCTGTGCGGATTGCCGGCAGCTGCGGACGTGACGCTCGCCCGTCTGGATGTGCGCGCGGCCGATGCCGACACCGCCGCGCTGCTGCTGTCTCTTCCGCCTTTGGCGCGTCTGGCCCGGTACGGCGACGTCCGCCAGCGGGGAGGCGACGACCTGCGGCCTGTGTTCCGGACGCTGCTGATCCGCGCCGCTGCTGGACTGCTCAACGCGGCTCACGGGCTGGGCGAGGCCGCCGCGCAGACACTTCACAGCCAGATCGTGCAGGCCGACGCGGCGGTGCGCCTCCTCGACGACCCAGAAGCGAGTACCGAGTGGGTTTCGGCGCTACATGCACTGGACGCGCCGGGCACGGCGCCGCTGCTGCGCGGCGACGCTGTCAACCGCTTGCGTGACCGGGAGGTCTTGAACGCGGCGCAGGTGCAGGTGCGGCTGGCCGCGGCCCTCGCGCCCGGCGCGCCCCCGCTGGACGTGGCGGCGTGGCTGGTCGGCTTTATCGGTGAGGACGGTCAAACGCTGCGTCACGATCCGGCGGCGCTGGTTCTCCTGGACGCTTGGGTGGTGGGCCTCGGCCCGGACGCCTTCGGCGAAGTGCTGCCCGCCCTGCGCCGCGCCCTTTCCCGCTTGGAGCCGCACGCCCGCAGGCGTCTGGGCGAGGAGCTGCGCGGCTTGGAACGCGCCGAGCCGGCCGCGCAGCTCAACAGCGAGCTGGGGGCCGGGGTTGTGCCGGTCGTGTTGCGGCTGCTCGGTGTCGGCCTTCCTTCTGGAGACTCCTGATGACTGAATCCACCCCAACACCCCTGACCCCGGATCTGGAACGCCTGCGCCGCTGGCGCCTGCTGCTGGGCGGCGACACGGCCCAGGGAGAGCGCGCCGACGGCACCGGGCACGAGCTGGGCGACCACGACCGCCGCCTTGATGCGGCGCTGGCCTCCCTGTATGACGGCGTTCCCTTTACGGTGCACACCGACAAGCCCCAGAAAGGCCGCAAGTCGCACCGCAACGTGGGCTTCGGCACCAGTGCTCCGGCTGTCGCCGCGTGGCTGGGCGAGGTCCGTGACCTTTTCCCGCAGTCAGCGGTGCAGGTGATGCAGCAAGACGCTGTTGAGAAACTCAATCTGGGGATCATGCTGCTCGAACCGGAGCTGATGGAGCACCTTCAACCTGACGTGCACCTGGCAGCCACCCTGATCAGCCTCAAAGACGCCCTGCCTGATCAAGCCAAGGCGCTGGCCCGGCAGGTGGTCGCGCGGGTGGTCGACGACCTCCAGGCCCGCCTCGCCGAACCGCTCCGCAGCGCTGTGACTGGCAGCCTCAACCGCTCACAGCGTCAGCTGCGCCCCCGTCAGAATGAGGTGGACTGGGGCCGCACCCTGCTGAAGAACCTGCGAACGTACGACCCGGAGCGCCGCAGTGTGATTCCCGAACGACTGGTCGGCTATGGCCGCGCTCGGCGACAGCTGAAGGCCGTGACCCTGTGCGTGGACCAGTCGGGCAGCATGGCTTCCAGCATCGTGTACGCCGGGATTTTCGGGGCCGTGCTGGCCAGTCTTCCGGCCCTGAAGACGAACGTGGTCGTGTACGACACGGCAGTGGTCGATCTCACGGATCACCTCGCTGACCCGGTCGACGTTTTGTTCGGCGTGCAGCTCGGCGGCGGGAACGATACGCCGCTGGCTCTGCGCTATTGCCGCGGCCTCCTGACCACTCCCGAAGAGCACACCTTCGTTCTGATTTCTGACCTGTACGAGGGGTCGGGAAGCGCTGAGATGATCCGCCGTCTGAACGACTTCCGCGAGATGGGTGCCCGCGTGATCGTGCTGCTGGCTCTCGACGATGACGGCACACCGAGCTACGATCACGGCAACGCCGCCCGGCTGGCGGCGTTGGGAATTCCCGTCTTCGCCTGCACCCCAGACTTTTTTCCTGAACTGATGGCGACGGCCCTGCAAGGAGCGGACATTGCGGCTTGGGCAGCTTCTCGCGGCATTGTGACCGCGCGGGCTCAGGTGGAACCCGGTCCGCTGACCCGCCCCTGAGCTGCCAGGCGCTTCGGGCCGAGCGACGGAGCGGTCGATCAGCGTGGACGCCAGAATGTCCGGCTCTTCTTGCAGGCGAAGCGCAAGAACGCGCCCAGATTCTCTGAAAAGAATCTGGGTCAACTGTTGCGCTTCATTCGGGCTTTGACGCGCTCCAGCAGGCTGGGTTTGGGAGCAGGTACAGGCGCGGCTTTGGGCAGGCCCAGCAGGTGGAGGGGTGGTGTTGCCTTCACGGGACCGGGGGAGGCTGACCCGCCGTGACTGATCCGAAACCTTACCGCCACTGGTTCCCCCGTAACAACCCATCTAGCACGCGGTTTGGCTCTCCCACCGCTTTCCCCTCCGTGACCGTGAGGTGCAGGAAGTGCGCCACGTGCGCGGCCCAACAGGTCAGCGACGAGACCCTCCGCGAGTGGTGGATCAAGTTCGGACCCCTCTTCGGAGAAGAACTGCGCCACCCCGGTGAGGTCTGTACCAGCGTCGATGGTGTTCGCCACTGGGTCTGGAGAGCGGGAGACGAGCACGGCTCCGTGCAGGGCATCCTGCTCCAGCGGCACCGTGAGACCGGGGCCGCACCGACCGTCCTGACTCGCCTCCTGGGTGAAGACGATGTCCCAGAGGTCATTCATACCGGGTCAGCTGCGGGGTGACGGAGCGGCGATTCGGGAGATCCCGAGCCTGACTGACGTCGACCACCGGCAGGTGATCTCCACAGCCCGCTGTACTAGCTTGACCTTGCAATCACACCGTCCTACACGGTGTCAGGAACGCCAACTGCAAGGATTCAAACGGAGGAGACGTGCGCAAGCATTTCTTGACCTGCACGCCAGCACCACCACTCTTCACGGCTCTGCCCGTTCGGCCGTACCCGCTCGCGCCCGACGATCTACCCTGAGCAGCGCACGGCGAAGCTGGAAAACCGTCGTGCAGCAGGTGGCCTGAAGTTCAGGCCACCTGCTGCCGTTGCTCCTCGGGTCTGACTTGCCAGCAACACCTGTTCAGAACCCAACTGCGCGATCGGTCTTCCATCTGCGACATGACGGCCGCCTGCATGGGCGCTCAGTCATATGTATTAAGCTGGCACCAACTGTATTTTCCCTTACGCTCTGCCGGATAATGGAAGAAAGAAGTGCGACGCGGCTTGATCAACCGGAACCCACGGGTCAGTTGGGGCAAAGGACACTCTATGTCAGACAATCTCACCATCTTGCAGCAGCGTGTTGACCGGATCTGTTCACGAAGAGGTGGCCAAGCCATTGCCGTGGTGGGCGACGCTGGCATGGGCAAGACGCATCTGGGCCAGCAACTGCTCAGCGGCTGGTCGGGCGCCCACCTCCAGATGCACACCCGAACTGCCGAAATGGGGTTCGCGGCGCTTCTGGAGAACTCTGGCGTTCCATCTTGGGCCAGACAGACACTCGGGCGTCACCTCGGAGGTCAGCGGGAGGAGACGGAAGTCCTGGGTACGGCCATTAGCGCCTTACTCAGCCACGCGGCGCCCATCGTGGTCTGGGCTGAGGACTATCACGAAATCGCTGACCGCACGGCCCACTTCTGGTTGGCACTGGCCCGCTCACTTCCGCGGAACAAGGGAGTGGCGCTGGTGGTGACCAGTCGCACGGCGCTGCCTGAACCCTTCGCAGAACAGCGGCTCGCTCCCCTGAGTGCAGCGGCGGCGCGTGTGGTCTTGGAACACCAGCTTCAGGGACCCTTGCCGGAAGCGGCGTTGTTCTGGCTGGAGCCCCGGTGTCAGGGCAACCCGCTCTTCATGTTGGAGTTCGTCCGTCATCTGACCCGCAGTGGTGCTCTGTATCTGGATGGTGATCGCTGGCGCTGGAGAGAGCCGGCGGCGTCCACCCTTCCGACGAGTGTCGAGGCCCTGATCGCAGACCAGTTGAATGTGGTGCACTCGCCTTCTGGTTCTCCAGCGGATGGTCAGCGCCTGCTGGGTCTCTGGGCCATGTGGGACACCGCTTTGCCGGACCTCCAGCTGGATATCGAAACGGCAGGCGCGCTCGGTGACCTTGAGGCAGACACCGCCGCCTCTCTCGTTCGGGATGCTCAGGCGAGTGGCCTGCTGGTCGGCCACCGCTTCGGTCATCCTCTGTTCCGGGAAGTCGCTCTCAAGGAGACGCCCTACCGTCAGCGCCGTGATGTGGCGCGGCGCTGTGTGGCGTTGCTGAACACTCAACCGGAGCACGCGGCCCGCTTTTTGCCCTGGGCCGAGCTTCCAGCCGCTGAGGCCGTGCAGGTGCTGGAACAGGCGCTCGTGTCAGCGCAGGCTCAGGGAGTGGCGGCTGCCTGTGCCGATCTCCTGGATCAGTTGGCCGACCTCGTTCCTCTTCATGAACGGGCCGCCACGGCACTTCAGGCGGCACAGGCGCTGGCGCCTTTACAACTGGAACGGGCCCTGCACAGGGCCACACAGGCCTGTTCGCTGGACCCGCTCGGTTCCGAAGCCCTATACCTGTGTGCGGGGCTGCTGGCCCGCTCCGGTCGGGGGCAGGAGGCTGAGCGCCTCCTGGAGAACGCGCCAGGGGCCCTGCGCGAGCGGCCTGACTTTTGGGCCTGCTGGCTGGAGACCCGGGTGGGCGCCTCCGACTTTACGGGAGCGCTGGAGATCTGGACCCAGCATCAAAACGAGTTGGACGGCTTTCCCCAGGTGCCTGCTCAGGTGGCGATGGCCCAGTTGCGGACTGGTCAGGCAGATCAGGCGGAGACCAGCATCCGGCGGGCGCTGGGCCGGAATCCTGAACCCGCCGAGCGCGCCGCGCTTCTTCATGCCCTGGGCCGAATTCAGATTGCACAGGCGAATCCACACATGTTTGCCACTCTCGGAGAGGCCATTGAGGTCAGTGCTCATGCCGGCGCGTTCAGTCTTCAAGCTGGGCTGCTCCTCGAGCGCGCCCGCGTCCTCAGCTGGGCCCTGCAAGTGCACGCGGCAACGGCAGACGCACAGCAGGCGGTGCGACTGGCCGACGCGCAGGGCGACCCCCGCCTCCTGGCCCGGGCCCAGGGCGAACTGGCCAGTTGCCTGATGATTCAGGGCGATTTTGAGGGAGCTCAAGATCTGCTGCTGGCCGCCCAGGAACTGCTGAGCGGAGACCAGGCCTCGATGTACACCATCCTGACCCAACTGTACCTGTGCAATCTGTCCCTGGAATGGGCGCGGCCTCAAGACGGTCTCCTGGCTGTGAGGCACGCACGTCAGGGCCTGCGCCTCACGCAGGAGGTCCAGGACAAGAGTTTGCTGACCTGGGTGATGAGTATCAGTGCGTGGGCCGAGAGCGCACACGGCGATCTGGTGCGGGCGCAGCAGCAGATTGACGGGGGGGAGGCCATCATCCGGGCCACCGGGCAAACCGCCACTGCACCGTTCTACCGCTTTGCCCGGGGGTTTTTGCTTGAACGTCAGGGACAGACCGCCGCCGCGATTCAAGCGTTCGAGGAGGCGTGCGCGCTGGGGCGAACCATGAAGATGGCGGCTTACGCGGAGCGCTTCGGGCTGGAAGCAGACCGTCTGCGTGGTGACCGGCAGGCCGCAGAGCGGCGCCTGGCTTTTTTCAGGCAGCATCACTTTTCCAGCTTCGCCTACCGGACACTACAAATCTTTCCGCCGCAAGAAGGCGGAGATGAGGTGGACGCGCCCCTGGAACCAGCCCTCTCTGAGCCGACCTCCACGCCTGACCTGCTCCAGTTGAATGTCCTGGGCCCGGTGCAGATGATGCAGGACGGCGAAGTCCTGGCAGAGCGGTCCGCCAAGGGATTCAGGCTGCTCATCTGCCTGCTCGAGAACCGTCTGGCCGGGCGACCAGGCGTGACCCCAGATGAGCTGCTGGAAATCCTGGCCCCGGATGACGATCCGCAGCAGGCCATGGGGCGGCTGAGGCAACAAATTCGTCGCCTGCGCGCCACGTACGGTGCCGCCTGTGTGGTGCGCACCGACTACGGCTACGCCCTAGGCGCGGAGGTCATGAGCGATGCGGAACTCTTTTTGAAAACGCAGCAGACCTCGTTGTGGCGCGGCGCCTATGCCGCTGACGTTCCTGACTTTCTGTCGAGCGCGCGGGACGTTCTGGCTTACGGATTGCGGCTGGCGGCCTACGCTGCCGAACCACAGGATCCGGCAGAGGCTGCCCGTCTGGGGCAGATTCTCCTGGCGATGGATCCGTTTGACTGGCCGGCCCTGTCGCTGACTCTGCGGTGCCTGCGCGAAGGCGGTGAGGTGATGACTCTGGTGTCGGTCTACACCCAGATCCGTCAGCAGTGCGCGCTGGTGGGTGAACCCCTGCCAGGGACATGGGAAGATTTCTTGGCATCTCAAGATATGAGCATAGGATGAGAAACTAGTACGCTGATGTTTTACTTGGCCGAAAAGCCTGTCTGAGACGGCATTCCTCTTTCAGCGATCAAACGTCACGCCCATGTCACGGCCTGCTCCTAAGCTTCGCTCAGGTTCACAAGCGACGACCAGAGGCCAACGCCACAGGCTGTGGCCAGGACCTGGCGCATGTGCGCCTGAACGGAGGATGAATGAGGCGAATAGCGATGATCGGTGCTGGCCAGGCAGGACTCCAACTGGCTCTGGGTCTACAGCATCACGGGTATCAGGTAACGCTGGTGACGGACCGGACACCAGAGCAGGTCGAGTCGGGCCGGGTGATGAGTACGCAGGCGCTGTTTCACGACGCCTGTGAAACCGAGCGGCAGCTCAACCTGAACTTCTGGGACGAGCTTTGCCCCCCGGTCGAGGGCATTGCCTTCAGCGTGCCGCACCCTGAGCTGCCCGGGCACAAGGCCATGTCTTTCGAAGCTCGGCTGGATCATCCGGCCTACAGCCTCGATCAACGCGTCAAGTTCGCGCACTGGCAGCGCACGTTTGCGGAGCGGGGGGGGCAGGTGGTGACCCAGCACGCGGATGTGACGGCCGCCGAGCGCCTGAGCGATACCCATGACCTTGTGCTGGTCGCTACCGGTAAGGGCGCTCTGGGCCAGATCTTTGAACGAGACGCGCCGCGCAGTCCGTATGACGTGCCACAACGCCACCTGGCGCTGGCCTATCTCACAGGCGTCAGGCCGCGCTCTGGTCACAGTGCCGTGACCTTCAATCTGATTCCTGGAGTCGGCGAGGTCTTTTTGCTGCCTGGTTTGACCCGCACGGCGGACGGCGCGTGGCTGCCCTATGAGAACGTGCTGATCGAGGCCATCCCGGGAGGACCACTGGACGTCTTCGGGGACGTCCAGGACGCCGCGGAACAGGTTCAACGCATGCTGGCGCTGATGGCGACTTTCGTTCCCTGGGAATACGACCGGGTCCAGGACGCCCAGTTGACCGACGCGATGGCAACCCTCATAGGGCGAGTCACCCCACAGGTCCGGCATCCGGTGGCCACACTTCCGTCAGGCCGGCCCGTCCTGGGTCTGGGGGACGCCGTGGTGGTCAACGATCCCCTGACCGGTCAGGGGGCGGGCAGCGCCGCCCGCGCCGCCGCTGTCTATCTGGAACGCATTCTGTGGCAGGGTGACCGTCCATTTGACCGCAGCTGGATGCAGGACACCTTCGAAGATTACTGGGGCTACGCCCAGTACGTCACCGACTGGACAAACGCACTGCTCGGGCCACCGCCGCCACACGTGCTGGGCGTCTTGGACGCCGCGCAGCGCCATCCCAGTTTGGCCCACGCCTTCGTGAACGGCTTCAATCATCCGCCACAGTTTTTTCCCTGGTTGACCAGTCCGCAGGAAGCCGCCGCGCTCATGGCGCGCCACGGTGCCCCCTCCCCCGCCGCTCAGGCCTGACGCTCGTTCTCTTTGTCAAGGAGTCCACCCATGACCTCAACAACCCTGCTGGCCGCCCTCGTGATCGCTACGCTTCCTTGGACAGCCGCTGCTCTCACCCTGCCTCTCAGAGGGGACGACCTCAACGCAGGCGAGCGCTACAACGCGGGCGTTCACACGGGTGGGATTCAAGCGGAAGGCAAGGACATCGGCGCCCTGCGCCGCGTGTCCGACACCAATTGGTCCAGGATGAAAGCCGGCACCACCGACACCACAGTCAACAGCAACTGGATTGTGTACGGCAAGCCCTTCTACGCTATGGCGGCCGGCACGGTCGTGGGCTGCTGGCGCAACGCCCCTGACAATATTCCGGGATCCTTGCACCCCCTGTACAAGCCCGGCCTGAAGTTCGCCGGCGGCGGCAACCACCTGTGGATTTTGCAAGACGACGGCTCTCAAGCCCTGTATGCCCACGCTCAACCCGGGAGCATTCCTGCCGCGCTGTGCCCCCACAATGCCCAGGTGTTCACGGGCACGAATGGCAAGAGCGACAGCACAGGGATCGAACAAGAGGTGCGGGTCACCGCTGGTGCCCGGGTCAATGCCGGGCAGTTCCTGGGGCGCATCGGCAACTCCGGGGCCTCTTCCGCCCCCCACCTCCATGTGCATCTACAGAAGGGGGGTCAGCCGATCCCCATGACGTTCGGGCGGGGGCTCACCACGCCGTTTACCGGCGGGAAAGCCAGTCTGAATGGTCCCTGGACGCCGCTGGCCGGCAAGACCTTCCCCAATGCCTCGGTGCTGTTCTGGCCCCCCCGGCCCGCCGGAAACCTGACCTTTAACGGTACCGAAGGTGCCGATTATCAGCCCCTGGTTGACCACTTGGCCGATTCCAACATGATGCCGAACTTGATTACGTGCGCCTCGAACGGTTCCACCTATAACTCGACGTGGGTGCCGAGACAGGGCCAGTGGGCGTCGTTTCATGGCATGAACACTGCCCAGGCAGCGGAAAAACAGGCGAGCTATACCACTCAGGGCTATACGCGGACCTCTTCGTACACGTGCGGCTCAGTCACAGTGGCGGTCTGGCGAAAGTAGGTCTCCTGTCGGTCGGTGCTGGTCAGTTGTTGGCTCCAGGACGCGAAAGGCTCAGGAGATGACCACTTCAATTTAATTCCGTTTCAGATAGCAGACATCACCACCCGCCCCACCGAGCTCGGTGGGGCGGGTGGCAGCGCCGCTACCTCTTGAGCCTCTAGAGGTGGCGGCTTCACACTTCGGAGCGCATTCGCCTCGACCCAACGGGAGCAGCGTGACATTTTTATTCACGCCGCGAGCCGCTTGCTCAGCCTCACGCGCAGGAGGTGATGCCAACAATGGCGCGACCCAGCCGCTTCCCACCCTCCCGACGACTGTCGTGGAAGCAACGTGTGGGCAGAGTAATTATTTACTTATTTAAGTATCTAAGTAAATGCGTATTTAGATAGTTTTAACTGATTGGCGCCAATCAGTACTGAATCAACAAGCGGTATCTGCTGGAAAATACTGGAGTACGCGCCGTTTCTCACAGGCCAGTGGGGCGGCTTTGGCCACTGTCGGTGCGAAGGCAACACTCTCAGCCACTGTCAGACGGGCGACCAAAGGAGCGGACAGATGCTTCGGTAAATTTCCCGAACAATGGTCATTATCAGAGGAGAAGGATGCGGCGGAATGAGGTCAGCAGGAGAAAACTGTCTGTAAAGGGATTCCCTTATGACTCAGGGGGGTTACCGCGCCGAAAGCTACCCCTGGGCACAAGTCAAGCGGGAGAACCGTGCCGAACGCCTGCGCGAACCTGTCGCCGCACGGAACCTCGGTGCCCTGTGGGCCCTGTTGCGCCACCACCAAAATTTGCAGGGCAAACGCTCCGCCCTCACCCTGAGGGCGGAGAAGGCCAGCACCCGCGCAGACCTCACTTGGGCCTTGAACCGCGCCCCTGGACAACTCCTCGCCGCTGACCCGGACACGGGTACCGAGTCCCTCAGGTGCCTCGAGGCGCGTGGAGGCGCGTGGCCTCGCGCCGGCCAGTGTCAATGCCCACCGGGCAGCCGTGGTGGCCCTTTACTGGGCCTTCCACCGTCACCCCCGCCGAGCACGCCATGCTGCTCCTTATGGGCATGTGCGGGCTGCGCATCTCCGAAGCCGCCGCCCTCGACTGGCAAGATGTCCATCTGGGGGCCGGGGTTTTGACGGTGGTCAACGGGAAAGGCGGCAAGAAAGCGCGTGTGGCCGTGCCACCCCAGGTGGTTGAAGGACTTAAGGCGCTGGGGCCGAGCACCGGATTGGTACTGGGCTGGAAAGATCCCGTGACCCTCCGGCGGCGATTGAAAGCGCTCTGTGACCGGACTGGCATCCGGTACGACGGCCGGGAAGTCCACAGCTTGCGGCACACTGCCGGTCCCCTGATGTACGCCTGAACCAAGAACCTGCGGGTTGTCGCTCAGCACCTGCATCATGCCCAGCTCGACACCGCCGCCATCTACGCCGAAATGGACGACAGTGAAGTCCGGGCCGCCTTTGACGGCGTCACGTTGGCTTAAATGATCGCGGAATCTTGTGTTCGCCTATGGACAAGTCCGTGACCCCTACCACCCCAATCTAGACGGAGCCGTCACGGTCTATCCCGGTTCATCCCCAATCTGCGTCTGGGACACGCTCTTCGGACTCCCGTCATCCTGACCCATCCCCGATTATCCCCATCTATCCCGGCCCTGTAGCACGCGCGTAGCACATGGTGTCATGCCCAAAGAGTCCGAGTGGCGCGCGAAAACACGCCTCAGCAAGTCTGTAAAAACGCGGCATGGTCTCCGAAACTCAGCCAGCCTATGAAACGCCCCTGCTGCCCCAATCAGAGCTGGTAGGCCGTGCGCCTCAGGCTTCCAGACGCCTCCCCCACGCTACCGAAGGAACCGAACTTTTCGCTTTGCCCGCCGGTGCAGCGGCTCAACTGGCCTTGACGATCTGGGCCTGATCCCGGCGCGTGACCGTCAGAAAAGCGACCACCGCCAGAATCGAACATAGGAAGGCGGCGTTGAGGGGAGTGCTCCCCAGCCCCAGACCGCCCGCCTGATGGCCCTTCGAGAGGTAGTCGCCAATAGACGCCCCCAAGGGACGGGTCAGGATATAGGCGAGCCAGAAGGTCAAGACGCCGTCGAGGCGGGCGAAGACGTGAGCCAGCGCCACCGCGCCGATGACCCCGCCAAAGATCAGCGCTGACGGCAGATACCCCAGTTGCAATTGTTCGGCCATCAGGTCGCCCGCCGCCGTACCCAGTGCGAACGTGAAGAGGATCGCCAGCCAGTAGAACATCTCTCGCCTCGGCGTGAAGATGCTGTGGATGGAAAGAGTGCCTTCGCGGCGGTACCACAGGGCGAACGTGGCGATCAGGGCTACGCTGAATATCCCGGTACTCGTCCACAGGCTGACCCCGAAGTTGTCGCTGAGGTTATCGGTGATCAGCGTGCCCACGACGCTGATCAGGACGATGGACAGCCAGTACACGCTGGGCACATACCGCTTCAGGCGGAACTGGGCGGTCAGGGCCAACGCCAGCAGCAGGCCCATCAGCAGGGTGGTTCCCGTGAGGCCCAAGCGCAGGTTGGTGTTGAGATAGTCGGCAGCCGTCTCCCCCACCGTCGTCGCCATCACCTTGACGATCCAAAAGAAGACGGTCACCTCCGGAACTTTGCTCCACAAGGTCGGACCTAGGCTAGGAGTATCTGTGTTCAGGCGTGAGTTCATGTGTGCCTCATTCAGCGGCCCATGGTCTGCCCTGCATGTTGTGTTCTGAAGAGCAAGCCGCTGCGGAACACCTTAAAGTCGGAGGGTAAAATGCCGGTATAGAGCGCCACGTCTGGAGATCACAGGCCCGGAGGCGCAGTCTTTCTGAGCGGGTTTGGCCTGATGACCCCGGTTGGTATACCGCTTCTTTACCTTGTCCCGGCAGGCTAGGCGGCATGAGCACCCTCCTCTCTCACCGCCACCGAATCCGTCCCGTGGCCCTGTTGCGTCTGTTCCTCGGAATCCTGCTCCCCCTTCTCCTGGTCGGAGCGGTCGCTGAAGATCTCCTCGAAGGACAGAGCTTCGCTCCCGAGACACCCTTTCTGCTGTGGCTCCACCACTTCGCCACCCCGAGGCTAGACCGGATCGCGCTCCTGTTCACCACCATTGGCGGCGCACCCATTATCGCCCCGGTCAGCGCCCTCATTCTCGCCGTGCTGTGGTTCAGAGGCCACCGACTGGCGGCGTTCTGGAGCCTGAGCGTGGCGGGTGCGGCGGCCCTGAACATCGTCATGAAACTGCTCCTGCACCGCTCGCGCCCCGACTTGTGGCCCCGACTGGTGCAGGAGCACGACGCCAGTTTTCCCAGTGGGCATAGCATGTACAGCGCCGCCTTTGTCGCTGCGCTGATCTTGCTGGCTTGGCGCACGCCCTACCGCTGGCCCGCCCTCGTGCTGGGGGTAGCCTTTACCGGATTGGTCGGTATCTCGCGCCTATACTTGGGGGTGCATTATCCCACCGACGTCCTGTGCGGCTGGCTGACCGGCGCGGCGTGGGTGCTGGGCGTGTACGGCCTGCTACATCCCCTGACACCGCACGGCAGCAAGGAGAACGCCACATGAGGCTGCTGATCATCGAGGATGACCCACACATTGCCGAACTGCTCAGTGACGGCTTGACCGAGGAAGGCTACGAGTGCGACCGCGCCGGGAGCGCCGCAGAGGGCGGCGAACTCGCCCGGCTGTTTCCTTACGGCCTGATCCTGCTGGACGTGATGCTGCCCGAAGGCATTGACGCGGGCTACCAGTTGGGGCGTTCCCTCCGGGCGGGTGGCCTCACCACGCCGATTCTGTACCTGACGGCGCGGGGCACCGTGGAAGACCGGGTGGAAGGGCTGGAAGCAGGGGGAGACGATTATCTGCTCAAGCCCTTTGCCTTCAAGGAGTTGCGGGCGCGGGTGCGGGCCTTGCTGCGGCGGGCCAGCGGCAACGCACAAAATACGGTGTCTCTTCCCGGCGGCTGGGTGATGGATTTGGGGGGCCGGGAACTGTATGGCTCCGGCGTGCGGGCTGAACTGACCCGCCGCGAGTTTGCGCTGCTGGAATTGCTGGCGCTCCATTCGGGGCGCGCCTTTTCGCGCGACCACATCATCGAGCGGCTATGGGGCGGCGAGGGCGGATCCGTGGAGCCCAAAGTGATTGACGTGTATGTGTCTACGATCCGCCGTAAGACTGCCGACGCCCTGATCGACACCATTCGGGGCACCGGCTACCGATTGGGCCGGGGTGAGGCAGGGTGAAGTGGGCGAGGATAGAGGGCTGGAATCCGCAGGACTGGAGCCTGCGGGTCAAGCTCACGCTGGGGTACGCGCTGGTATTCGCAGTCACGGTCTTACTCGGCGCTGTGCTGGTGTACGTCTTGGCACGAAGCAGCCTGACCCATTCTCTGGACGCCACCTTGAGGGAAACCGCCAGCGTCGCTCAGGGCAGCATAGAGAAACAGGACGGGCGCTGGAAGTTTGCCCCCGAACTGAAACCTTCGGGCGACCTCTCTATCGAGCTGCTCTCCCCTACGGGTACGCGGCTGGCCCGCGCTGGTCAGGAGCAACACGACCAAGCCCTCACCCTGCGACCGGGGGTTCTCTCGGTGAATGAACGCCGCATACTGACCCTGCCTGTGGACGGCGGCCTGTTCCTGCGAATCTCCCGGCCCAGCGATACATTGGGAGAACTGCTGGAAACGCTGGCCCGTATCCTCATTGCAAGCAGCGTCCTGATGGTTGTGGTGGCCTGCGGAGCCGGGTACCTGCTGGCCGACCGTGCCCTGCGTCCAGTGGACGCGGTGGCCCGCACCGCCGAGGGCATTGCCCGGCGCGGCAGCTATCAGGAACGCGTTCCGGCGGCTCCGGGACGCGACGAGATGGCCCGCCTGACCTCCACCGTCAATGCCATGCTGGACGGACTGCAAGGCACCATCGAACGCGAGAAGGCCTTTGCCCGCACGGCTGCCCACGAACTGCGAACCCCACTGACGGTGCTGAGGGGCCGCCTCGACCTGACCTTAGAGCGCCCGCGCGAGGCGGCTGAATACGAACGCGCCCTGAGGGGGATGCAGGGCCGGGTTGAAGCTTTGGTGGGGCTTTCAGAAAGCCTGCTGGCTCTGGCACGCACCGACGCCCCCGTTCACCTGCAGCGGGTGGAACTGGCCGGGAGCGCTGTAGCCGCCGTAGATGCGCTTGATGAGGGAGCAGGGGGATCAGGTCAGCAGGTGCAACTCGACGTGCAGGAAAGCTGGGTGTACGCCGAGGAGGAAGGGGTGGGGCGAGCGTTGATCAACCTGATCGAGAACGCGCTCAAGTACGGTGCGGGAGGCGTGCTGGTGCGTGTTGAAGAGCGTGCAGTGACAGTACGCAGCCTGGGCGCTGGGCCAGACCAAGCCCACTGGCGGCGTCTTCTGGAGCCGTTTGAGCGCGGCTCAGGGGTTCAGGGCACACCCGGCAGCGGTCTGGGCCTTCCGTTGGTGGCCGCCTTGGCTCGGCGCTGGAACGCCGAACTCCTGCCGCATTGGGAGGCAGACGCTTTCGAGGTCTGCCTGCGCTTTCCGGCCTGACCTTCCCTAGCTCTCCCTTCTCTCTCCTTCCAGTATCCAGAGGTTTCCATGTCGAAGTTTGCCCTACTTCCTGAATCTCGCGCGCTGCGCCGCATACTTTCGGCGCGTTTCCTACTGTGGTTGGCCCCGTTACTGCTGTGTGCGGCGACTCCGCCCAACCCGCCGCCACCCTTCTCACATGTCTTCATGCTGGTCTTGGAGAACACTTCAGACAAAGGCGTCATCGGCAATCCCAACTTGCCCACCCTCAATGCGCTCGCGCAGCACTATGGTTTGGCCACCAACTACACGGGGGTGGCCCACCCCAGCCTGCCCAACTACGTAGCCCTGCTGTTCGGCAGCACCTTCGGCAGCCGCAGCGACGACCCCAGCCAGCGCTTCTCCGGCGATAACCTCGCCCTGCAACTGGAGCGCGTGGGCCTCACTTGGAAGGGCTACATGCAAGGTCTACCCCGCCCCGGCTGGGACGGCCCCTTTGCAGGCGTCTATGCCAAGAAGCACAATCCCCTGATGCTCTCTTCGGAGATCGCTGAAGATCCACGCCGGTCGCGGAACGTGGTGCCGCTGCAAGGGTTAGAGACCGACCTGCACGCCGGAACAGTTCCCACGTTCGCCCTGATCGTACCGGACTTGTGCCACGACCTCCACGGTGCCCTGACCTGTTGGCCGGGGGCACGGTTAGAGCAGACCGGGGACGCGTTTGTCCGGGAGTGGGCGAGAAAGATCATGACTTCCAATGCTTGGAAAAACCACGCCGCCCTGATCATTACCTTTGATGAGAGCGAGGGCACAGACCGGGCCGGGGGCGGGGGAAACGTCGTAACGGTCGTGGTGACCAGTGACGGCCCGCAAGGTATTCGGTCAAACCGCCCGTACAACCACTACAGTCTGCTGCGGACTCTTGAAGACGCTTGGGGCCTGCCTCCACTGCGAGAAGCGGCGCACGCGGGAGCGATGACCGACCTGTTTGGGCGCTGAGGCTGAAGAGCTAGGGGCAAGCACTTCCCCATGAGGAGGTGGTGGGGTGCGGCGTTTGGTGGCCCTGACTTTGCACGAATACCCCCCGCTATACCTCTTCTTTACCTTCCCGCCTTACGGTGCTGGTTGGCGCGCCACCTCCGGCAAGCAGGCCCTCTCAAGGAGCATCCGAATGCAAATCATGACACTGTTGCGGCACCACGGGCTGGGCCTGATTCTGCTGTTGGGGATCGGATGGATTCACTTCCGCGATATTCCCGACAAACTGGGGGAAACCCCATCTTTGGGCTGGCTGTACATCCTGTTGGTGGCTGGCTGCGCGGCAGCAGGCGCATGGTTGCTCAGTCATCAACACCGGATGGGGTACGTCTTAGGTGCGCTCATTTCGGCAGGAGCCATCCTCGGGTATGTCCTTACGCGCAGCACGGGACTGCCGGGGGCGAGGGGAGACATCGGAAACTGGGGCGAACCGGCTGGTGTCGTTTCTCTGGTACTCGAAGCAGCCTTCCTTGGGTTGGCGCTGTGGGCGCTTCAGGCCCGGCCTTCATCTATCTCCAGATGACCTTGCGGTTCAGACGGTCTTCCAGCTGATTCCAGCTCCTGCTCGCCTGCGGATGAACTCCGTGGTCAACCGTCCACTTTCTCAATTCCAGCAGTGCGAGCGAGTTGCTCAGAACACGGGGGCTGTCTGTGCCAGGTTTTGGGCCAGAGCTTTGGGCCGAGCTGATTCCGATCAGGCTGGAACTGCGTACACTGCAGGGCGGATCATCATGAGCCTGCTTTCCCCTCTCCCGGTATACGGGCCATTCTCCCCATGAGTGTGCGCCTGCTCACGGCCTCGGGCCTGCGCCGCACCCTAGGAGAACGGGTGCTGTGGCAGGACTTTGCCCTAAACGTAGAGGCGGGGGAACGGGCCGCCCTGATCGGCCCCTCCGGGAGTGGGAAAACGTTGCTGTTGCGCGCCCTCGCGGGACTTGATCCGCTGGAGGCAGGTGAGGTCTACTTTCAGGGCCGGGCACAACACGAGTGGCCTATGCCGAACTACCGCGCCCGCGTGATGTATCTTCCACAGCGCCCACCACCCGGAGAGGGCCGCGTGCTGGGCGAGCTGCGCCGTCCCTTCGCCCTGCGGATTCACCGGGACAAGGCGTTCGAGGTCTCGCAGGCCGCCGCACTCCTCGCCGCATTAGGGCGGGACGCGGCGTTTCTCGGCCTAGACGTGGCACGGCTCTCTGGCGGCGAAGCCCAACTGCTGGCACTGGTGCGGGCGCTGCTGCTCAACCCGGCTGTTCTGCTGCTTGACGAGGCGACGAGTGCTCTTGATCCGGACGCGACCCTGCTGGCCGAACGCTTGGTGTGCGCTTGGAGTGAGGCTGAACCCGGACGCGCCCTCGTATGGGTGAGCCACGACGCGGCGCAGCGTGGCCGGGTGGCGACGCGGGAAGTGGGGTTACAGACGGTTGAGATGACGCCGTGAGCGTAGCGCTCAGTTTCCACCAAGTCGCGCTCGCAGCGGCGCTGATGCTCGTCAACGCCCTGCTGTCCTGGCGATTGCAGCTGGGCCTGGGCCGCGAGATCGTTGTGGCAGGCGCACGCATGACGGTGCAACTCCTGCTCGTCGGACTGATCCTGGGATGGGTGTTCGCCCTGCGGCATCCTCTCACAGTCGTCGGTATCGGGTTGGTCATGACCCTGCTGGCTGCCCAGGCGGCGGTCGGGCGGGCGAGGCGGCGCTACGCCCGGATCTATCTGGATAGTTTCCTGTCGGTGTTCGGCAGTTCCTTTGTGCTCACGGGCCTCACGCTCGCGGGCATCTTGCAGGTTCATCCGTGGTTTGAACCCCAATATGCTGTGCCGATCCTGGGCATGGTGCTGGGCAACACCCTGACAGGCGTCTCGCTGTCTCTTGACCGCTTTACTTCGGACGTGGTGGCCCGCCGCTCCGAGATCGAGGGGCTGCTCGCGCTGGGAGCGACCCGCTGGGAGGCGGCGCACGCAGAAATCGCTTCGGCGGTGCAGACGGGCATGATTCCGACCCTCAACAGCATGGCGGTACTGGGAATCGTGAGCTTACCGGGCATGATGACCGGGCAAATCTTGGCAGGCGCGCCCCCGGACACCGCCGTGCGCTACCAAATCGTGATCATGTTCGTCCTCGCTGCCAGCAGCGCCCTAGGCAGCCTCACGGTGACCCTCCTGGCATTCCGGGCACTCTTCGATGCGCGTGACCGCCTGAGGGCTGAACGCCTGCGCGGGGTGAAGGGGTAAAGGCATGGCCAGAACACTCCAGATTCACACCCACATCCTTCCCTAGCACAGAAAACCCCATAAGACCAGTGAACAGCTCTTCATCACGCTGGGGATGATCCTCGACAATATCCGGCATCAGTTGGGTGCCGACGCCGCGACGGTGTTGCTGCTCAATGCCTCGACCCTCACGCTCGAGTACACCGCCGCGCGCGGCTTTACCACCGCGCTTCACGGGTTTACTGTCCGGTTAGGGGAAGAGTTGTCCGGCCGGGTCGCGCTGACCCGTCAACCGCTTAGCATCCCTGATTTACAGAACGTGCTGGTGTCTCAGCCCTGGCGCGAGATGTTAAACAAGCATCACCTGATGGCGTATTACGCGGCACCGATCATCGCCAACGGCAAGGTGCTGGGCGTGCTCGAAGTGCTCCACCGTCAGCCATTCGAACCGTCTTCAGTCTGGTTGGAAACCTTTGAGCTGCTGATCAGTCAGGCCGCCATCGCTGTTGACAATGCGGGCTTGTTTCGGGCGCTTGAACACACCACCTTGGAGTTACGTTTTGCCTATGAGGAAACCATTGAAGGCTGGGCGCGGGCCCTGGACCTGCGCGACTATGAAACAGAAGGCCACTCGAGGCGCGTGACCGATTTGACAGTCAGATTATGCCAGCACCTAGGCCTTCGTGCGCAGCAACTGGTCGATGTGCGCCGCGGGGCCCTGCTGCACGATATCGGCAAGATGGGCGTGCCGGACGCGATCCTGCTCAAGCCCGACAAGCTCACGCCGGAGGAGTGGGACAAGATGAAGCAGCATCCCCGCTTGGCGGTGGAGCTGCTCTCGTCCATCAAATTCCTGCGGCCGGCGTTGGATATCCCGCAGTATCACCATGAAAAATGGGATGGCAGCGGGTATCCGCTGGGCCTGAAGGGCAAGGACATCCCTTTGGCAGCACGGGCATTTGCGGTAGTGGACGTGTATGACGCCCTGACCAGTGACCGGCCTTACCGGAAAGCATGGACTCGGGAGCAGGCCGTCAATCACATCAGAGCAGAGGCGAATGTCCACTTCGACCCCAGTGTGGTCGAGGTGTTCATCCAACTCCTTCCGCTTTGAACACTCAGAATCCCTCCAGTGACGCGGCATGTTCCAACCGGACGATTCGTCGCTGGTTGCACGGTGATGATGAGGGGCTATTCCCTGATGGCCCCTTCGGATGACCGCAGTCTCTACGGCCATCCAGGAGTCAAACTCAAATTCGTCTAGGCCACTGAATTTCAGTTTCAAACTAGCCCGAAATTGTCCGAACCATTGCAGTTAACCGCCTGCCTGTGGGATGGCCCGCAGGGCCAACAATCTAGGCAAGAACCAATGACGGTTAAGCAGCAATCAATGTCGAATGTGATAATCAACCGCATTGCGCTGTATTAGTTGGCACTTAGATCACAATGTATTGCCCGTCAATGCTCTTGAATCTTTATTCATTTAATCCATTGACAAGCATTGCGAGATAGTTTTGAGATAGTCTTTCTTATTAACTATTGTTCATGTCCTCTTCGCTGCCCATTCAGCCTTCGCCTTCAGAACCCCCTGACCGCCCACAGCTGTGCGACTGTCAGGCGGTCGCGTCTTCCGTACCTGACGGTCTGATGGGCTTGGCCCTCCGCGCCCCTTCTGTCCATGTAGAGCGCAAGCTCGCGTTACTGCTGACTGCGTATGACCTCCCCGTGCACCTGCAACAGGGTGCGCTGTTGGTTCCTTGCTCAGCTTTCGAGAAGCTGCCTGCGCTGCTCGCCAGCTTCTCGCATACGGAACGCTTCCAGCTCCTTGCAACTGCTTGGAATGGAACGTCCTTAGATCCTTGGGGCCTGGCCCCCCTAGAACAGTGGGTCCAACGGTTGGGTAGCCCCTGGTTTCAAGAGGCCAGTGACCACTTGCACTTTCACTTTCAACCTATCGTTGACCTCCGCAGCGGTCAGGTCTACGGTTACGAAGCGTTGGTCCGGGCGCAGTGGGAGGGGCATTTTTTTGGAGCTGGTGCTTTACTGGAAGCGGCGGCCGCCCACGGGCAAGCGCGGGCGTTCGATGGACTGGCCCGGCGTCATGCGATCCTGCAAGGCTACCCCAAGCTGGGGCCAGAGCAGATTCTGTTTATCAACTTTGCGCCGGGTGTGATCTATAACCCCGATGTCTGCCTGCAAACGACTTACACCGCTTGCCGGGAAGTTGGGGCAGATCTTTCCCGCCTCCTGTTTGAAGTTACTGAGAGCGAAGCGTTCCCGGATCTCACGCTGCTGGGCCGAATTCTGGAGCGCTACCGGGCGGAAGGGGCGCAGGTGGCGCTGGACGATCTGGGTGCGGGTCATACCAGTTTGACTTACCTGACTGAACTCAAGCCCGATGTGGTGAAGCTCGACCAAGCGCTGATCTCCGGGTTGCATGGCAGCGATCCCCGCGTGCCGCTGGTCTCGGCTCTTGTCCATTACGCCCATGAGCTGGGCATCCGGGTGGTGGCTGAAGGCATCGAAACGGCGCAGGAACTGCAGTTGGTGATGGAATTGGGCGCAGACTTGGCCCAAGGGTACTATTTGGGCCGCCCCGTATCTGACGTGGCTGGTCTCTCGCCGCAAGCCCTCTCCCACTGGACACGCCCGTGAGTGTTCTGCAACCGCCAGATCTGCCGCATGAGGTGGTGTGGCAGGTGCTGAATACCGCTGACATCGGCCTCATCGTCACGGACGCGCAGCGGCGCATCCTGTACGTGAATGCCACATTTGTAGAAGAGACGGGCTACAGCGCAGATGAGGTTCGGGGCAAACCTTGCAACTTTTTGCAGGGGCCGGAGACGGATCCCGCCGATGTCGAAGCGATCCGTGAGGCCTTAGACCGGGCAGAATCCATCGAGCGGGTCATCCTCAACTACCGCAAAGACGGCAGTCCGTTGTGGTATAAGATCCGCATCCGGCCCCTCTATGTGGAGGGCGTGCTGCGGTACTTCGTTGGGGTTCAGGAAGACTTTACGCTGGCCCATACTGCACAGGTCGAGCTCAAGCGGCTGGCGTACCTTGACGGTCTCACCGAACTCGGCAATCGCCGCGCATTCGATCTTCAGGTGGCCGAATATATCCAGTTGCTCCAGCCCCTCACGCTGTTCGTCTTGGATCTCAATAATTTCAAGCAGGTGAATGACGAGCGGGGCCATCCGGCGGGTGACGCGCTGCTGGCTCAAGTTGGGGCCTGTCTCAAAGAGTTGGTTCAGAGTGTTGGACACGCCTACCGCTTAGGGGGAGACGAGTTCGCCATCCTGCTGCCCGGAACGGATCGAGAAGCGAAACTTTTTGAGTCACGCCTTCTTGAGGCTCTACAAGCTCTGGATGGCGGTACTCTGCGCGTCGGGTTGGGAGCGGCCAGCTTCCCCTCAGAAAACTCGGACGGCGCCGCTTGGCTGCGGTTAGCAGACCGCCGCATGTACGCGCACAAAGCGGCCAAACGGCAGTAAGGCCGAGCGTTCGGGGAGCATCCATGCTGCACCGAGTTGACCAACTCCAGATTCGTAGCCACTTGCAAGAAGTGCTGATTCAGTTTAAGGACGAGCTGGAGAGCCTCCAGTAAGAAACGTTTCCGTGTTTGGCTTGCTGTTGCCCATGACTCGCCTCATCGGGACAGTTTTGACCGCTCTTCGACTGAGCGAAGCTGACGTATCCCCAACACAAGCAACTCCGAATGTTGCCCTTGGCCGTGGTGGAAGCGATGTCTTGTGCCCGGATCATCCCCCACTGTCCTGGTACGACTCCGAGAGCCGTGTTCTGCTCCTGCTCTCTACTCCGCTGCGCAGAGCCGGCCGCTGGCCTCCGTTCCCCAACCGCTGCCCACGTGCGTCACCCCAGACCTGGCCCCGCTCCAGCGGCGGGCGCTGATACGGACTCCGATTAAAAAGAGTAGAGTGGGGGATCAACAAATTCTATTCCCCC
>NZ_SSNW01000027.1 GCF_004801315.1 Deinococcus sp. Arct2-2 | reverse complement strand
ATCGCTGACCCTCTTCCCCTGGATTAAACATGTTCTGGACTCATTTTAGTTTGGTATTAGACTTGAAAAGCTCCGCAGGAGAGGGGAGGATCCAACAGCTTTTGCACTCCCCTTTAAGGGGGCTGGCTGCGAAGCAGACTGGGTGGTTTACACGCGACTTAAATCTGACTTGGCGAGTGAACCCCCCCGTTGCTGCGCAACGCCCCCCCTTGAGGTGGGGACAAAAGCTGTTGTAGCTCCCATTTAGGCAGGCTGGTTGCTGGACAAACTGGGCGCTTTCTCGGAATCGTCAGTCAAATCTTCCCTCCCCCCCCGTCAGCTCAAGCCGCCCCCTGCCTTTTCAAGTCCCCAGCCCCTAGAATGCGTTTACTCATGGTACGTGGCGATCTGGCTATTTTTCCCCTGTTGTCGGTGATGCAGATGCTGCTGTCTAGTGGCCGGGCAGGCCGCTTTAGCGTCGAGCACCCACGCGGTGGGGCGCTGTGGCTCGATCCCGGCGAGGTTATTCATGCCCAAGCGGGCAACCTGAGCGGCGAGGCAGCCCTGCAAATGCTCGCCAGCCTAGACGGCGGTCAGTTTCAATTCGAGCCGAACCTGATTCCACCCTCCCGCACGCTGGCCCTGCGGCGCGACGCCACCCTCAGGCGCATGCTGGACGACAACGAAGCGTGGATTGTCTTGCTGCGCTCCTTTCCGGATTGGGAAAAGCCAGTGCGCTTTACCGCCCGCTGGAACGACAGCCAACCCGTGACCCGCAACCAATACCGCGCCCTGAGCCTGATCCCTGACGGTGTGGCCCTGCGCACCTTGCTAGACCGCAGCGGCCTTCCCCCTCGCCAAGTGCTGGATACCCTCAAGCCGTTTCTGACGGCAGGCCTGATCGAAGTCGGCTGAACAACAGGTGGGGCAGACGATCCTTGAGCGTTGGCTGCTAGGATGTTCATCCGGTCATGTGGATCACGCCGAACATAAAGATGAGCTTGGTGTGTGGACGCTCTTTCCCACGCATCAACAAGCTCAGGCATGATGGGGAAAGTGGAGGACACGCATGAGCGCGATCACATCTAGACCCGGCACGCACAATTCAGAGCCGCAGACTCAAAAGGAAATCGCGGAGCGCGGGGCAACGGCTGCCGCCGGAGCGCATCCCAGTTGGCAATACCAAGACCGATTCGAATTGTGGGTGGACTGGATGCAGCGCGGTTCGGGCGGCCACTGGCAACCCCACGAACCCGTGCTGCAACGGGCTTTTCGTACCCGCGAAGAAACCTTGTTGCAAGCCGAACGCTTTATTCAGCGCGGCGATTTTCCGATGGGACAGCGCAGCACAGGCGGCACCACCGCCCCCGTAACCCTGATGAAAAACCGACGCGCCGCCCTGCTGCAAGCCTTCCGCGAGGCCGAGGGCGACGGCGTGACCCTGATCCGCGAAGTGGTGTTTCCGATTGGGGAATATGCGCTGGCGGTGAAGGTGACCCGCGAGCGCCTGCCCGACGAAATCCGCACGGCCTTTGAACAAGACGCCAACCCGCTGCGGAGCTTGGTGGGCCAACAGGTCAAGCTGACGGTCATGATTCAGCACCCGTATGACGTGCTGAGCCGCGCTGAAGGCCTGCTGGACATCGGGGACAGGAGCGCCCGCGTAGGCAGCGAAGTGCTGACTTTTCCTGTGGGGGCCGCTGTAACGGGTGTGCCGTACCGCACGGTAACGGTAGCCGTGCCGCGTGGATTCATGAAGAAGCCGCTACTGTACCGCTTCGACATCGCCGATTTACCCAGTGCCGATTTGCCCAATGCCGCGTTGCCGAGTGCTGATTCGTCCTCTGCGCCCGCTGGGGAATAAAGGCACGTCTTTCGCCCCCCTCACGCCGTATACTGAATGTGCAGTGACCGGGAAGAGTATCTGGACGTTCTGATCGGAATGATCGTAGTTGAACTTGGCCCCACAGGAAGCCCCGCCGAGACTGAGAGCCGGGGCGGGTAAGCCACCAGAGAACGTCGCCCGCGAGCATGACGGCAGAACGGCCCGCCCTCATCCGGCATCGCAGGCCCAGTAGAGCCGTCCGGGTGCGCCCGCTATAGCGCAGCAAGAGCGCCCTACATTCAGTAGGGAAGTGCGGTGGTACCACGGGATACAGAGCTTAACGTCTCGTCCGCGTCCGGAAGCAATTCCGGCGGACGAGACGTTTTTTGTTATCTCTGAGGGCCAAAAGGATGGAGGTGAAGCGGTGGTCACATTCTACAATTCCGAAGTTCAATCTTCTGAAGCACAGGCACAGGCCGACGCCCAAGCTTTGGGCCTGCGCGAGAAAGTCCTCTGCTTTGTGCATGACGGCCAAAAGCTGCTGGTCTTCGATCATGTAGATGTATCCGATGCAGGCGTGCAAGTGCCTGCGGGCAGCGTGGAAGTGGGCGAAACCCCAGCGCAAGCCGCCGTGCGTGAACTGTGGGAAGAATCTGGCCTGACGCTCAGCTATCCGCACTTTCTGGCCGCCTACCGCTGGGAAGCCCAGACGCCCGAACGCTTCACCCGCCAAGTCTGCTACGCCTTCGCATTTACCGCCCCTGACGACTTACCCCACAGTTGGATGCAGCACGCAGACGGCCACCGATTCGCCTTCCGCTGGGCCGACTTGAACCGCCCCAAACTGGATTGGGAAATGGACGCCGCCTTACCCCACTTACATTCCTTCCTTGCCGAAACGATCCACTCAAACAGGAGCCTC
This sequence comes from Deinococcus sp. Arct2-2, assembly GCF_004801315.1. Lineage (GTDB taxonomy): Bacteria > Deinococcota > Deinococci > Deinococcales > Deinococcaceae > Deinococcus. The sequence continues at coordinate 52,727 of NZ_SSNW01000027.1, read as the reverse complement.
GCCCATGACTGACCCCACGCTTGCTGAGACCGCCCCCACCGAAACTGCCCCCACCGAGTTGCCCACCGAAACACCCGAAAACACTTCCGCCCTTGCCAAGCAGTTCGACCCCGCCGCCATTGAACCCGCTTGGGCTGGACGCTGGCGCAGCGAACCCTTCCGGGCCGATGCCAACAGCGGGAAGCCCCCCTTCACCATCGTGATTCCGCCGCCCAACGTGACCGGAAACCTGCACTTGGGGCATGCGCTGGACAACACCCTCATTGACACGCTGATCCGCTTCAAGCGCATGCAGGGCTTTGAGGCGCTGTATTTGCCGGGGATGGATCACGCGGGGATTGCGACGCAGGGCGTGGTGGAAAAGCAGTTGCGGGAAGCGGGGCAATCGCGTTTTGATTTGGGGCGCGAGGAGTTCCTGAAGCGGGTGTGGGACTGGAAAGGGCAGTCGGGCGGCGTGATCTTGAGCCAACTGACCCGTTTGGGCGTGAGCGTGGACTGGACACGCGAGCGCTTTACGATGGATGAAGGCCTGAGCCGCGCCGTGCGTGCCCAATTCGTGCGGCTGTATCACGAGGGGTTGGCCTACCGGGGCGAGCGGATTGTGAACTGGGATCCGGCGGCGCAGACCACCCTGAGCGAACTGGAAGTTGACCGCGAGGAACGCAAAGGCAAGATGACCACGCTGGCCTACAAGCTAGAAGACGCCAGCCAGCCCGCCAGCAACGGTGAGATAGGCGAAATCCGCATCGCCACCGTGCGCCCCGAAACGATTTTTGCCGATCAAGCTATTGCCGTACATCCCGACGACGAGCGGTTCAGGCATCTGGTGGGTCAGCAAGCCCGCATTCCCCTTACGGGCCGCCTGATTCCGATCATTGCCGACCACGCCGTAGAAATGGGCTTTGGCGTGGGCGCACTGAAAATCACGCCTGCCCACGACGCCACCGATTTCGAGGTGGGCGAGCGGCACGGTCTCCCCCGCCCCAGCGTCATCGATTTGCAGGGCAACCTGACTTCGGACTTAGTTCCCGAAGCCTTCCGGGGCATGGAACGCTTCGCGGCGAGAAAAGCCGTCACTGCCGCTCTCATAGAAAGCGGCGACCTGATCGAAGAACGCGACCACATCACTGCCATTGGCCTGAGCGAGCGCACCAAGGTTCCGGTGGAGCCGATCATCAGTACGCAGTGGTACGTGAACGTGAAACCGATGGCCGCCAAGGTGCTGGAGGGCTTAGAGCGGGGCGAAATCAAGCTGACGCCGGAGCGCTACGCCAAGGTAAACCGCGACTGGCTGGAGAATATCCGCGACTGGAACATCAGCCGCCAACTGTGGTGGGGCCACCAGATTCCCGCTTGGTACGACGAGGAAGGCAACGTGTACGTGCCTGACGCGGGGAATCCGGAACTGGACTGCGACAAAGACCCCCGCTACGCCCACTTGACCTTGCGCCGCGATCCCGACGTGTTCGACACTTGGTTTTCCTCGAACCTGTGGCCCTTTTCCACGCTGGGCTGGCCCGACACCGACAGCGAAGATTTCCGCAAGTTCTACCCCACGCAGGTGCTGGTCACGGGCTACGACATCCTGTTTTTCTGGGTCACGCGCATGGAGATGGCCGGTTACCACCTGACCGGGCAAGCGCCCTTCAGCACGGTGATGCTGCACGGCCTGTATCTGGACAGCAAGGGCAAGAAGATGTCAAAAACTACGGGTAACGGGATCGACCCGGTGGATTTGTTCGACCAGTACGGCGTGGACGCTTGCCGCTTCGCCTTTGCCAGCCTCAGCACGGGCGGGCAGGACATCAAGCACGATCCGCGCCGTTTCGAGCAGGGGCGCAACTTTGCCAACAAGCTGTGGAACGCGGCCCGCTTTGCGCTGATGCGAATTGGCGAAGCCGCGCTCGCGCTGACGGGTGAAGACGACCTGACCCGCTACGTGCGGAGCGCCACCCCCGAAGCTCAGCAGGATGCCGACCGGCACGGCTCCGACCCGCTGCGCTCCGGCGACGCGCTGACCAAGCTGAAGGCCCGCGCCGACCTGACGCTGGCAGACCGCTGGATCATCAGCCGCCTGAATGCGGTGACAGTCGAAACAGCGGCACACTTGGACGCCTTCGACATCGGCGCGGCCATTCGCACGCTGTACTCGTTTACGTGGGATGAATTCTGCGACTGGTACATTGAGGCCGCCAAGCCCACGCTGAGCAGCGGCAACCTCGGCACACTGGCGACCCTGAAGGCCGTGCTGGAGCATATTTTGAAGCTGCTGCATCCCTTTATGCCTTTCATTACCTCGGAGGTGTACGCCGCGCTGGGCCACCGCCGCCAACTGGCGCTGCACTCGTGGCCCAAGGAAAATGCCGCGCTGCACGACCCCGAAGCCACCCGCGCCTTTGCCGCCCTGCGCGGAGCCGTGAGCGCCGCCCGCAGCCTGAAAGCCGAACTGGGACTGGCCCCGCAAGACCGCCTCGGCATGACGGTGGAGGGCGAGCAGGCCGCGCTGGTCACGCAAAACGCCCGGGTGGTGGAAACGATTGCCCGCGTGACGCTGGTGCCCTCGCTGGAAGGCCGCACCCTGAGCGCCGTGGAGCAAGGCGTGCTGGTTCGCGCCCCGTTGGAAGGCACCGTAGACGTGCAGGACTGGCTGGGCAAGCAGCGCAAACGCCTGACGGAACTTGATAAACAGATCAAGCAGGCGCAGGCCAAGCTGGACAACGCCGGATTCGTGGCCCGCGCCCCCGCCGAAGTGATCGAAGAAGAGCAGCGCCGCGTACAGGACTTCGGTGTGCAGAAAGAAAGACTGGAAGGCGTGCTGGCGCAGTTCTCTTAAGCATTTTCAGTACGGAACACGCCCCCGCGCTGGAAGGTGTCGGGGGTTTGTTTGCTCTAGATTCGCCCTATGACACCCACCCTGTTTCTCCTGTGTGGCCTGCCCGGTGCGGGCAAAACCACGCTGGCAAGGCAACTGGAGCAAGAACATGCGGCCCTGCGCCTGACTCCCGATGAATGGATGATGCCGCTGTTTGGGGCGAGCGACGGCGAGGGCGGAGGCAAACGTGACATCATGGAGGCGTTGCTGTGGGGTATAGCAGCGCGGGCGCTGACACTGGGCCTGAATGTAGTGCTGGATTATGGCCTGTGGGGGCGGGGAGAACGCGAGAACTACCGGGCACGGGCTTGGAGCGTGGGCGCACGGGTCAAATTGCTGGCCCCGCAGGTCACGCGGTCAGAACTGCTGGCCCGTCTGGAGGCCCGCAACCGCGACTTGCCGCCGGGGACATTCCACATTCCTGCCGCCATGCTGGATGAATATCTGCAGATTTTTCAGGCTCCCAGCGCGGAGGAGTTGGCTCTGGAATAAATTCTGACTTACCCCAGCAACCACCCCATCAATCCCGGCAGTAGGCGGTGAACACTGACGCCGCAGACCCCATCAACGTGGGCCTTAAAACCTAAGACTTTCCCCCAACATCACCCAGCTTTGGCAATCAAGCTGACCTGCAACGCAATAATGTGCCGGAGTCCGGTGTCATCTTTGATGTCCGACTTGAAGGCTTTGAGCGACGTGACCAACAACAGAGCCAAGTCGTCTGCGGCAGCGGCGTGACGCCCATGCTTCATTAGAAGGCGGCTCAGGAAGGCCCGAAAATCGTCGTACAACTGGGTCACGCCGCCGAACTTGGTATCGAACAGGTCAGCGGCGTCTGGGTAAGTGCTGGCAAGCTGTCTGCCTCTCAGAATCCACTGCAAGCAGGCGTGGTTCAGTTGGCTTTCCAAATCAGGGAGGGCGTCCAATTCGGCGGCGAGTTGCTGTAAGCCCTGCTCGCTCATCCACCCGATCACCGCTCTGAACAGGTCTTCTTTATTGGGAAAGACCAAGTACAGCGCGGGGCGAGACATGCCCGCCGCCTGCGCCAGATCGCCCATCGTGGTGCGGCTGTAGCCGTAGCGGGCAAAAACCTCATAGGCTTGCTGGATAACAAATTGGCGTTTGGGGTCTGGTGTCATGGGGGATGTGGGCCGTGTTCAGGCGCTCTCCTGACCAGTAAAGCACACTCTTGACAAATTCTGTCACCGCGTCAATACTAACCACACGAACACCCTGACAATTTGATAAAAACTGTCAGAGTGAACAGACTACTGCCCTTCCGCCCTCTCTGTCTCAGGAGACTGACCATGCCTAAAACCATCTTTATTACCGGAGCTTCCACTGGCTTAGGCCGCGCCACCGCCCTGCTCTTTGCCGAACAAGGCTGGAACGTGATTGCCACCATGCGGACTCCCGAAAACGGTGCAGACCTCGCCGCGCACAGCAAGATCACCGTGTTGCCGCTGGACGTAACCAACCCGGAGCAGATTAAGAGCACCGTAGCGCAGGCACTCGCGCAGGCCGATGTGGACGTGGTCTTCAACAACGCGGGTTACGGTTTGGCAGGCCCCCTCGAAGGCATGACCGACGCCCAGATGGTGCGCCAGATCGACACCAACCTGCTGGGCGTGATGCGGGTCACGCAGGCGTTTTTACCTCACCTGCGGGCCAAAGGCTCAGGGCTGATCGTCACGACTACCTCTATTGGCGGCCTCGTCACCTTCCCTATGAACTCGGCCTACCACGCCACCAAGTGGGCGCTGGAAGGCTGGAGCGAAAGCCTCGCCTTTGAACTCAAACGGTTTGGAATCGCCGTGAAAACCGTGTCTCCCGGCGGCATCAGCACCGATTTTGCCAGCCGCTCGCTGGATATGGCGATGCACGAAGCCTACGCTGAAGACATCCAGAAAGTGTGGACGGCGTTCACCGATCCCACACGCGGAACGGGAAGCTCGACTGCCGAACAGATCGCGGCGGTGGTCTGGGAAGCCGTGACCGACGGCAAAGAGCAACTGCGCTATGTGGCGGGCGCGGACGCTCAGGCCCTCTACGCTCAGCGCCTGCAAGTGGGCGACGAAGCCTTCCGCGCAGGCATCCGCCAAACCTTTTTGGGCGACTGACACCAAGACATTGGGCGGGTTCGCCACTGGTGGCCCCCTCACCCCGCTGCGGTGCAGCGCCCCTCTCCCACAAGGGGCGAGGGAATAGAAATCAATACAACGCTCTAGTTGCTGAGTTTTCCCCCATCCCCACTCACCCTCTGCACCGCTACCGACACCGGATTGAAGGCCTCCCGTTTGGGCTTTCCATCCGGTTTTCGTTTTACGCCAGCAACCGTTCTACGAATCCCGGCAGCAGGCGGTAGATGTTGACGCCGCAGACCTGATCGAAGTGAGCTTTGAGGGCCAGCTTTGCCCGCCATTTTTCCGGCGTTCGTCCGTTGACGGTGTAGCGCAGGGCCACATCCAAAATCCGCTCCTGAATGGTGCAAAAGCCGTCTGGGAGCGCCAGCATGTCGCACAGTTGCAGCAAACGGTCTTCTTCCGACAGGGTAACTGCGGCCAACAAGTTTCCCAGCCGGGTCAATTCGTCCGGCGTGCCGTCCCACGCGCCTTGCAGGGTGGCGACATCGGGAATCACGAAGGAATGGGTCAGGGCAATTCGGGCCGCGTCTTCATAGCCCAACGTCGTTAAAAAGTCGTAGCCGTCCAGAATATGACGGTCTTTGTTCGGCCCAGTACGGCGGCCTATGTCGTGCAGCAGGCCCAGCGTGTGCATCCGCTGAGGGTCTAGGGTGGGGTGGTGCTCAGCAATGGAGCGGGCGGCCAGAGCGACATAGCGCGAGTGCGGCACCCACCCGCCGGGGTTCAGGGCTTCGGCGTCCAGCAGCAATTGTTCGGCCACCTCACGGCTGGGCAGCGCAGCACCAAGAAGGGTCAACCCCGGCTCCATGCTGCCGCCTGCGCCAGAGCCTCTGCCGCTAGGTCTACTTCTGCGCCTGTCGTGGCCCGCCCAAAAGAAAAGCGCAGGCTGGCGCGGGCGTCGGGTTCACTCAGGCCGAGGGCGGTCAGCACATGGCTGGGCTGCATAGTTCCGGCGGCGCAGGCACTCCCGGCACTCGCGGCGACGCCCAGCATGTCCAGATTCATCAGCAGGGCTTCTCCATCGGCCCCCGGCACTGTGACCGACACGACTTTGGGGCTGCCTTCGGGCGGATGGTTGACGCGCAGACCGGGAATGGCGGCGACTCGGCTCAGAAACCGTTCGCGCAGGGCCGACAGGTGGGCAAACGTCGCTTCGCGCTCGGCCTCGGCGTGGGTGAGGGCCACACCCGCCGCGTACACGCCCGCCGTGTCCTGCGTGCCGGGGCGCAGGCCGCCTTCTTGCCCGCCGCCCAGCGTAAGTGCGGGCAGCACCGTGCCGCGCCGCACGTACAGGAAACCCACGCCACGCGGCCCGCCCCATTTGTGGGCGCTGATGGTGGCAAAAGTCACGCCCCACGCGGCCACATCCAGCTTCAGCACGCCGGGAGCCTGCACCGCGTCGGTGTGGTACGGCACGCCCCGCGCAGCGGCCACCGCAGCCAGCGCGGGCGTGTCCTGCACGGTGCCAATCTCGTTGTTGGCATGGTGAATACTGACCAACGCGGTATCGGGGCGCAGGGCTTCGGCCAGTTGATCGGGGGTGTAGCGGCCATGCGCGTCGGGGGCCAAGAACGTGACGGCCCAGCCGTGCGCGGCCAACCAGCGGGCGGGGGCCAGCACCGCCGAATGCTCGGTGGGCGTGGTGATCAGGTGGCCGGGGCTGCCGTGCTGTTCCTCCCACGCCCGCGCCATGCCCAGCAACACATGGTTATCGCCTTCTGTACCGCCGCTGTTGGCGATCAGATTGCGGGGATCGGTGTTCAGGGCGGCGGCCACCCGCGCCCGCCCCTCTTCCAGCCGTTCGCGGGCTGCCTGCCCCGCCCCGTGTACGCTGGCCGGGTTGCCGGGAAGCGCCGCTGCCTGCGCGTAGGCCGCCAGAGCCTCCGGGGTCATGGGGTGTGTGGCCGCGTAATCGAGGTAGATCATCTGGGGCTTAGTCTGCGCCAAACCTTACGGCGTAACGGTAGCGTAGTCCTGTCCGTCGCGGCGGATGATGAATACGGTGTCTCCGCGCACTGCCAAGTCAGTTTTGGTCGCGGTGGCTTCGGCCAGTTGCCCGCTGTCGGTGGCCGACAAGATTTCGCGCTCGCCGTCTAGGTCGCGCACCACGATGGTGTAGCTTCCAGCGGGCAAATCGGCGGGAAAGAGGTACTTGAAATTGATGTTACGGGAGGCCGGGGCGTTGGCGTCCGGGGTGGCCGGATCGGTGGCCGGGGTAGCCGGGATGCTGTCGGGTGTGACGGGTTCGGCGTCGGGCGTGGCCGGATCAGGTGTGACTTCCGGCACAGGATCGGGCACGACTTCCGGCGTGGGATCAGGCTGAGCAGGCTCCGGCACAGGCGTTTCGGGCTGCACTTCAGGCTGTACAGGCACGGGCGGCACATAGGGCGGCGGCAGGGGCAAACTGCCTGCGGGCAGGCTAGGGGCGGTATAGCGGGCGGTGGCAACGGTCAGCGTGACCGGGCTGCCCACCGAAACCCGCACATACGGCGCGGGCGTTTGCTCCAGCACGGTATTTTCGGTGCGGTCGCTGGCCTGCTGCGACACTTTGGTGACTACCAATCCGGCGGCGCGGGCGTGTTCGCGGGCCTGCGCGTAGGTCATGCCCGTCAGGTCGGCAATCCACGTTTCTTTGCCCTGCACGCCCGTAGACACCATAATTTGCACGGCCTGCCCGCGCTGCATGGTAGAGCCGGGTTCCGGCAACTGCGCGATAATCCGGCCTTCGGGCGTGTTGGTCAGGCTGCCGTCGACTTTCACGACTTTGCCCAGCACCAACGACAAGTCGCGCAGGGCGGCGCGGGCCTGATCGGGCGTCAGTTCTTCCAACCGGGGCACGGTCAGCGGGGGCGGATTGTTGACCGTCAGGACGACTTGGCGGCCTACCGGCAGGTTGGTTCCGGCGGCGGGGTCTTGGCGAATGACTGCCCCCACTGGCAGGCCCGCACTCTCACCGTCGGTATATTCCACCTGAAATCCGGCTTTGGCGAGGGCCGTCGCCGCTGTTTGGGCATTCTGGCCTGTAACTGCCGAAACCTCACGCACGGGCGGGTTGAGGTACACCTGCGCCGCCTGCGCTCCCAAGTACCCCGCGCCGCCCAAAAACAGCAGGCCGGGAATGAAGGTAAGCCACGCCCCCGGCTGCCGCTTGCGCTTGATTTTGCCGCCCAACAAGGGGGCCAACGTGGTCTGATTCAGCGCAATGACTTCTTCGGGCGTGCGGGTAGGCGGGGCGGGGCGCAGGTAGGCCACACGCGGCTCTAGGCCGTCCAGCACCACATCGGCGTCGCTAAGGGCAAAGCCGTTTTCGGCCAAATTGGCGGTCAGTTCGCGCAGGGCTTCTACCGTTTCTTCCTGCTTTTTGGGCTGGGCCAGCAGGTCGGCTAGCGGCATTCCGGCTACCGGTTGCCACACCGCGTAATACGCTCCGGGCCGCGCCACCACGTCGGTCAGGCCCGCAGGCTGAACTGCCCTCAAGGCCGTGCGGTACGCATGAAACCCTTGCCGATCTGCGGGTGTGGTCACATCGAACCACGCCACGCGCCGCGTTACGCCTTCGCCCGCCCGCACTTCGCTGACTGTGACGTTACCCTCACGAGAAACCTCGCGCACGACCTCATATTTGCCGTCGATGACTACCGGAGACGGCAGCGTCCCGATCTCTGATTGTGTGCGTGGTTCCGGGCCAGTCATGCGGGGAATAGCATAGCGCGGGGAACGGTGAGTGGTAAGTGGGGTGTGGGGAAGACGTGGGAACGTGGGAAGGGCGCAGGTGGGCAGAAAGATCAGGGTGTTCAGTCTTGAACTTTGGCAACAACCCTAGAGATTCATTTCACATCTCCACGATCCACGATCCACGATCCACCGCCCCTACAGTCCCAACAACCGCGCTCCCCAATACGCCGCGAACCCGCCCAAGATTCCGGGGGCCAAACTCCCTGTGCGCCACATCAGCAGGCCGCCCACCACGCAGGCCACGAGGCGGCGCGGCCATTCGGGGCTTCCTAGCACTTCAGGCAATACGAGGGCGGCGAACACGCTGACGGGGACGAATTGCAGGAACGACAGCCAGAACGGGGGCAGATGCAGGCGGCCCAGGCTCAGGCCCAGCCAGCGTACCGGGTAGGTCACGGCCCACATCAGGAAAATAGCGAGCAGCACGCTCATGCTTGGGGTTCCGTGTTTTGGCTGCGGGTGGAGAGCAGCGCCCCCAACAGCGCCCCACCGATTCCGGCCAGCAGAATGACCAAGCCGCCCGGCAGTATGCGCGACAAGCCCCACGCGCCTAAGCCCGAGGCCAATGCCACCAGCACGGTCAGACGGCCTTTAAGGAGCGGCACCAGCAGACCCAAAAACGCAAGCGGAAACACGACAGCCACACCCAACGCCGCCGGATCGGGCAACACCGCACCTGCCAACGCACCCAGCAACGTAGACGCATTCCAGATGAAATACAGGCTCAGTTCCGCGCCCAGCAGGAAGGCGAAGCTGAGGCCACCGGGTTCCTGCGGGCCGCGCACCACCGCCACGCCGTAGGCTTCATCGGTGAGGAATTGGGCGGCCAGCACACGCTGGGGCCGGGTCAGCGGCAGCGTGCGCGAAAGACTGAGGCCGTATAGCACGTGCCGCGCATTGAGCAGAGCAGTGGTGGCGACGATAGCCAGCGCATTGGCTCCGCTGGCAAACAGACCCGCCGCCGCAAATTGGGACGCGCCCGCGAACACGGTGACGCTCATCAGTTGCGTTTCCAGCACGCTGAGGCCCGCCGCCCGCGCCGTGACTGCGTAAGCCACCGCGAAGGGAATCATGCCCAGCCACAGCGGCATCAACGCACGAAAACCGCGCCAGAACGGGGGCCAGAAGGCGGAGAGCGGGGCAGTGGGAGCAGACACGCCTCAGAGATTAACGCCGCAACACGATCTGACCGCTGTGGCATCTGATTTATTTGGTGCTACCCAATTGGACAACACCTTGAAGCTTGAGCAGATCAACCCCCCGTTGCTGACGCAACGCCCCCCCTCAAGGGGAGGACAACTGCTCTAGCTGCGGAGCAGACTGGGGCGTTGGCCCGGAACCCTCAACGCTGGATGCTTGCCGAACTTGGCAGCCTCGAACCAGACAAGATCATCCGCCCTTCCCCACTTGACCCTCACGCGGGGTCAGCCCCTACGCTGTGGTCAGGAGGTGAACAAGCATCAGCCCGCAACAGACTACAGAAACGGATTCAAATTGGACGGTGGGCGAACTGTCCAAACTGGCCCGCGTCAGCATTCGCACGCTGCACCATTACGACGAACTGGGGCTGCTGAGGCCATCGGCCCGCACGGAGGGCAATTACCGCCTGTATTCAGGAACTGATGTAGAGCGCCTGCACCGCATTCTGATGTTCCGGGAACTGGGCTTGCCCCTACAAGAGATTCGCGCCGTGCTGGACGATCCCGACGCCGACGAAGTGCAAACGCTGAAACTTCAGCGCAAGTTGTTGCAGGAGCAGGCCAAACGCAATCAGGCCATGCTGGACGCCCTAGACACCCTATTGGCCGCCGCCGAAGGAGCAAAGACCATGACCGACATGAGCAAAGAAGACCTGAGCAAATTGTTCGACGGCTTCGACCCCGCCGAGTACGAGCAGGAAGCCAAAGACCGCTGGGGCGAAACCGACGCCTACAAGCAGAGTTCCGAGCGCGTGAAACGGTACACCAAGCAGGATTGGGAAGGCATCAAAGCAGAAATGGCCGCCATTACCGCCGCTTACATCGGCCTGATGGACGCCGGGACGCCGCCCGGCTCACCCGAAGCCAGCGCCGTGGTTGCCCGCCACCACGCGCACCAGTGCCGCTGGTACTACGATTCCTCGCCCGAAATGTTCTCCAACGTCAGCGAAATGTGGGTGGGCGACCCCAGATTCACCAAGAATATTGACAAGGCGCGGGCGGGATTGGCGGCCTATCAGTATGCGGCGGTGCAGGCGTGGGCGAAAGAGCAGTGAGTGTGGTGTGTGGATCGTAGAACGTGGGAAAAGCGCAGGTGGGTGTAAACGTCAGGGTCTTTGACTTTGAATATTGGCAACCCACCTAGAGATTCATTTCACATCTCCACGATCCACATCCCCTAAATCACCCGGCGCGACGCCACCGCTTCTCCCCGGCTCACCCGCCGCTCCAGCAACCGAATCAGGCGCGTGAGGATAAAGGTCAGGAGGAAATACACCACCGCCAGCACGGCGTACACCTCGAACTGGCGGTAGGTGACGCCCGTGATGTATTTGCCCTGCGCGAACAGTTCTTGCAGGGTCACGGCGCTCGCTAAGCTGCTGCCCAGAATCAGGCTGATGAATTCGTTGCCGAGGGCGGGCAGGGCCACGCGCCACGCTTGCGGCAGCACCACGAAGCGCAGCGACAGCCCCCGCGAAAGCCCCAAGCTGCGGGCCGCTTCCAGTTGGCCCAGCGGCACACTGTTCAGGCCGCCGCGCACGATTTCGGACGTGTAGGCCGCCGAATACAGGCCCAGCGCCACCACTGCCGCCGGAAAGCCGTCCAGCGTGAGGCCCAGCGCGGGCAGGCCGTAATACACCACCGACAGCAGCACGATCAGCGGAATACCGCGCACCACTTCGACATAAATGTTGCCCAGCACGCCCAAGACCGGAACGCGGAACACGCGCACCACGCCCAACAGCGTGCCCACCACCACCGACACGCCCAGCGCACACAGGCTGACGGCCAGCGTGACCCCCAGCCCAGACAGCAGCAGGCGCGGATAATCTCCGGCAAAAATGGTGCGGAAGCCTTCTAAAACATCGGTCATCCAGTGCCCTTCTTGATGACCAAGCGAAGCGAGTAGATTTGGACGAGCAGTGCGGACTTGAAAAGCTGCAACGCGGAGAATGGAGCCGACGGAGATGGGTTATTCCGGCGGTGTAATTCGGAGAACTGCTCAAGCAGCGCGGCCATCAGATCAGGATACGGGGCAGCGGGCGGGAGAGGGCGGCGGGCGTATAAGCCGTGCTTCAGCCGCTTGCCCCCAACAGGGCCACCCGATAGGCTGCTCAACATGTATTTCAAATCAGCTTCGGCTCACCGCGTGCTGACACCAGACCGCTAAACTATGGGTGTCGGACTGCTGCACGCGGGTCACGCGCCAACACAGCGCCTAGCCCCGTGACCGTTCCTGCACGAAATACGTGCGGTGAGACTGTGTAGTCTGCTCTCCCCTCCAGCCCAAGCCCCTGTTTGCGGGTATGGCCTACAAGGAAGCGTGAAAGTACGTGTTGGTAACAATCTCTTCTGAGCAGAACGAACGGGTTCCATTACTCCCGGCTGCACTGATTGACTGGCTCTACGTCCATTCTTGGACTTAGCGGGTTTTAAACCCTGCCGTCAAGCCTGGCGAACCTGATTCTGGCAGCTCTATCTAAAAACTATTGATTTGTTGTGCAAGTCGCCCAGAATCCCATCAACCGAGGATTCGGGCAAAGGATTGGTGTAGTTATGCGGTCTTGGATCGCGCTCTTTACGGCCATCACATTTGAAGTGACGGGCACATTGTCTTTAAAGCTGTTCTCTATGCATACGCCGGGGCTGGAACTCATCATCACTTACGCGTTCCTCGCCGCGTCCTACGTGCTGCTCTCCAAAGCCTTCCGGCAGATTCCGGTGGCGGTGGCGTTTGCCGTGTGGGAAGCGGTGGGGTTGGTGCTGATCAGCGGGCTGGGCGTGCTGCTGCTGGGCGAACACCTGACGCCGACGCATCTGCTGGCGCTGGTGGGCCTGCTGCTGGGCGCAACCTTGCTGCACCGGGGAACGGTTGGGCATGGGGCTGTCCCTGCCCACACTCCCCGCCTGACTCCTCTGACTGGGCCTGCGTTGTCCGGAGAGGGCGCATGACCCCCTTTGCTCTGCTGCTGATCGTGGGCGCGGTAGCACTGGACGTGGCGGCTAACGTGCTGCTCAAGCGTTCCGATGGATTCCGGCACAAGGGGCTGGGCATAGCGGCGGTGGCGTTGGTGCTGCTGGCCTTTACGCTGCTGGGCGTGGCGGTGCGCGAAGTGCCTGTGGCGGTGGCCTATGCCGCGTGGGGCGGGCTAGGCATCGTGACCACCGCCCTGCTGAGCCGCCGCCTAGACGGCACACGCCTGACGCCGACGGCTTGGGCGGGCTTGGCCCTGATTCTGGGCAGTGTGGCGTTGCTGCATTCGCACGGGTGAGGGCGGGGAACGTCTGAGGTTGTAAGGGGGTGGGGCGGGTTCATCGCGGAATTGCCCCCTCACCCCGCTGCCTTGCAGCGCCCCTCTCCCACCAGTGGAGAGGGCAAACGGCAAAACCAAAGGCTTTGTGTTACTCCCTCACCCTTGAGGGGGGAGGGCTGGGGAGGGGGTGAGTGAGCGCCAGCGATTGCCCTGCCTCAGACCCTTGACCCTTAGACCCAGCCACATCAGACACAGCTTCTACCCCCCCACTCTGAACGCCCTGCCATCAACCCCCCGTCACATTGCCCCGCTAGACTCGGTTCATGCTGCGTTTTGCCCTGCCCCTGTCCCTGCTCCTTGCCGCTTCTGCCCACGCTGCGCCCGTTCGGGTGGAATTTTGGCACGCGATGGACGGCGTGCAGGCCAAAGTCGGTGACTATGCCCGCGAATTCAACCGCTCTCAAACGGAATATGAGGTGGTGCCGACATCGTTGGGCAACTACCGTGAGTTGCTGCCGCGCCTGCAAACGGCCCTGAAAACGGGCAAAGCCCCGGCGCTGGTGCAACTGGAATACACCCAGTTTTCGCGCATGGCCGCCGATGGGCAACTGGCCGACCTGACCAAGCCCGTAGATGCCCTGCCCGACGCGCTGACCCGTGACTTTGCCCCAGCCGTCTGGAAGGCAGGAGAAACAGGCGGGCGGCGCTTGGGCCTGCCGTGGAACGTGAGCGTGCCTGTGCTGATGTACAACGCGGGCGCACTGAACCGCGCCAAAATCACGGCCCCCGATACGTGGACGCAACTGGAAAGCGCGAGCCGCAAACTGGCAGGCGGCAGCAAGCGCCCGCTAGTCGTCGCTGCCGACGCTTGGACATTCGAGGCCAATGTGCTGGCACGCGGTGGCAGCCTCAGCAGCGGCACGCAGCCCACGCTGAACGGCCCCGACGCCGTAGAAGCCCTGACCCAACTGGCCCGCATGAGCACCACTGGACTGGCCCAGCCCCGCACCCTCAGCGAAGCTACCCGCGCCGCCTTCGACTTTGCACGCGGCCAAAATACCTTCGTGCTGGCCAGCGTCGCCAACTGGACGGACGCCAAGAAACTGCCCTTTTTCAACCTCGGCATCGCGCCCTTTCCGTGCGAGAAGATAGGCAACTGCACCGTACCGCTGGGTGGCGCGAACTTGGCGGTTCCGCGTGGCACGCCTGCCACCGAGCAGGCCGGAGCCTTGGCCTTCTGGGCTTACCTGATGGAAGCACCCCGTTTGGCCGATTGGGTCAAGACCACCGCCTACGCCCCGCCCCGCCGCGCTGTGACCCCACTCTTGGCCGACTGGTACGCCAAAAACCCCCAACTGCGGGCCGCCCACGAACAACTGGCCCGCGCCGTGCCGCGCCTGAATACGCCGGATGCAGGCCAGTGGGCCAGCTACCTAGAAGACGCGCTGACCAAGGCCACGACGGGCAAAATGACGGCGAAAGCGGCGCTGGACGAGGCTCAGGCAAAAGCGCTGAAGTGAGTTGATCGTGGAGCGTGGATCGTGGTCAAAGATTTTTCCACGATCCCTACCCTGCCCGCGCTTCCCGCAGCAACTCACTCACCCGGCTCAGGCATCGGCTGTACTTTTTGGCATACGCGCCGTGCCGGTAATCGTCGTTGAACAGGGCATTCAGGGGCACTCCGGTCAGGGCAGCGGGCAGGCCCAAGTCGTACAGCTTGTCTATGAAATGCACGAAGCGCAGGGCCACATTCTGATCGGACATGGGGGCCAAATCGTGTAGGCCCACCGCGCCCACGCCCGCCAGCATTTTGGCAAAACGGCTGGGATGCACCTCCAGCAAATGGCGGTTCAGATCGCGGTGAGATGTGAGTGCCAGTGTCGCTGGGTCTTGCTTGGCCTGCCACACGGCCCATTCTGCGGGCGACAGCGGGCCTTCGGCAGCCGTACCGCGTTGACGGTAATCGGGGCCGTCTACCCGGTGGGTTTCGAAGCGGCTGGCGATGCCCTGAATCTGGCGCTGAAAATCGGACGCATTGAAGCGGCCCTGACCGAGTGCGCCGGGTTCGGTGTTGCTGGTGGCGACGACGCTGGTTCCGGCAGGCATCAGTTGGCCCAAAAAAGTATTCGCCATGTGGGTATTGCCGGGATCGTCCAGTTCAAATTCGTCGATCAGGAGTAGTTGGTGGCCCCGGAACGCTTCCACCGCCCGCACCATGCCCAAAGACCCGATGATGTACATCAAATCCTGAAAACTCATCAAGGCGCGGACGCCGTGTGCCGCGTGATAAGTGCTGGCGAGCAGGTGCGTTTTGCCTACGCCGAAGCCGCCGTCCAAATACAGCCCCCGGCCTTCTGGGGTGGCCCGCCGAAACAGCCGGAAACCGCCGGGCCGTACCTGCGCCCCCTGAAGAAACGCCTGCAAACTGGCCCGCGCCCCCTCCTGACTGGAAAAATCGGGATTGGGCCGGTAATTCTCGAAGCGCACGCCCTGAAAGCGGGCACTGGGCGTCAGACCCGCCGTCAATTCTTCGGGCGAGAGGCTGGGGTTGCGGGCCAGCAGATCGATCATGGGAGCGGCGGTAAGACACCGCGCTTGGTGAGGGGTGAGTGATCAGTGGTGAGTGGGAAAGGCGTGGTGGCCGAAGCATCCCAACGCCCCGCAAGCATGGAGGCTGTGGACTGAATCAGGCTCAGACCAGACAATCTTTTTCCACGATCCACCCTCCACACTCCGCTCTGCTCACCGATGGACATCCAACTCCACCTTGTAATTCCCGCGCCGCGTTTCGTTCACCACGCGCTTGAAGTCGATGCGGCCTAAGCCCTCGGCGCTCAGGCTGTCTCCTTCGCGGATATCGCTGCTGGAGCGGGCGGGCTGACCGTTCAGGCGCACTTTGCCGCCCTCTATGCCCTGCTGAAAATAGGCGCGGCTGACGCCGAAGCCTTTGGCTCCCACCACGTCTACGCGCATAGACGGCACCACTACTTCACGCACGCGGCTGCTTTTGCCCGCGCTTTCACCCACGTCTTCTACCTCTAGGCCGCGCCCGCCCAGTTCAGTCAGGGCGGCCAACGCTTGTGCGGCTTTGCCCGTAGCGGCAATCAAGAACGCGCCCCGGTCTTCACGCACATCCCCGATCTGCTCCTCTTTCAGGTCAAGTTTCCGCAGTTGCACGGTCAGGTCTTGTACGTCCCACACGGGCGCGGCTTCTTCGGGCATCACGCGCAGCACGGTTACGCCGCTATCGACTTCTGGAATATGGGCCGGATAAATCGTAAGAATCACGCGCCGGGCATCGGGAAAACCGCCCGCGATCTTGTGGCGTATCTCGTCGTCCTGCAACAATCGGCGGTCTATTTCGTCGCCGTCTACAAATGGCGTGCGAACCACGCGCCCGCCCCGCGCCTGCGCGACCAATGTGACCAGTTTCTGCTTCATGAGGGCAAGATAGCGCCCCGCCGTGCCCGCCGCCCAGAAGAACACGGCATAGGCATGCTGGCCGATACGCCGCTACACTGCATCCATGCTGCCCACCCACCGTTCACCCATAGACCTGCAAGTCTCTGATCCGCTGGGCGTGGCGGGAGCGCCGCAGGAAACGTGGGGCGCGGTGCAAGCTCACCTTGCCGACTCGGCGCGGGCGGGTGGCCGCCTGATTCTGGTCACAGACCGCCAAGGAGACCGCTTGAATGCGGCGTATGCGGCGCTGTTGGTGCAGGGCAAAGAGGCCGTCATCGCCGCCCCCGCTTTTGGCCCGCGCTATGGCCGCCCCGGCGCAGAAGCGTTGGCCGAACTGGTGAAGTGGGCACAGGAACGCGACTGGCCCGTGCGCGAAACGGTGCTGAATCCTTCGGACTTTGTGCGTGTGCTGGCCGAACCGGACGCCGAAGAAGTGGGCCGCCTGATTGCCGCGAGTACCCCCAGCGATCCCGGCATCTACACCACGCTGCCTAAGCTGAAAAACCTAGATGACGACGGCTGGGACGAAGTTTAGATCAGGCGCAGTTTAGATCAGAGAAACTTTAGATCAGAAAAAGTTTAGATCAGACTGACCTTATTGATTTTTGCTTGGGTTGACAACATCTGGGGAACATGGAGTTGGAAGGTGAACCCCCCGTTGCTGGCGCGGGCGAACCCCCTTAAAGGGGAGGACAACAGCTGCTTCGCTCCCCTTCAAGGGGGGCTGGCTGCCAAGCAGACTGGGGGGTTCACCCGGAATCATCGACGGTCAATGCTTGCCACGTTTGGGCGCTGCTCAGGCGGACAGGAATCAATAGTTCAAAAACCAAATCTACAAATTCTGACTGGAATAAAGTCTTCCCCCGCTTCCACAGACCACCCATCTATCTATCCACCTAGCTCTTTATCAACCAAATTTCTGTGCCCCGTCAGAAGATCGTTGGAGTGGTTCGCTACACTGCTGGGGTGTCTAATCCCAAATCCGCTTCAGAATCTGAACGACTGAAGGCGCTTGCCCGCCAGCAGATTTTGGACACGCCTCCAGAAGCGGGCTTTGACCGGATTACGGCCCTGATTGCGCGGATTTTGGATGTGCCTTACGCGGCGATCAACTTTATGGACGGCACGCGGCAGTGGTCTAAATCGTGTCACGGGATGCCGCCGGGCAGTATTCCGCGTGGCTTTGCGCCGTGCGATTGGGTAGTGGAGGGCGGTGAAGCCCTGATTATCGGCGATATGGCCCAAGACGCCCGGTTTTCTGACACGATGGCCGCCCCGCCCCCCAACGGCCCCGGCCTGCACACCTACGCGGGCGTCCCGCTGAAAACCGAAGATGGCCTGAGCCTCGGCACGCTGTGTGTACTGGATCATCAGGTGCGCGAATTTGGGCAAAAGGAACTGGACGTGATGGCGGCGTTGGCCGAAGTGGTGATGGATGAACTCGCGCTGCGTTCCAGCACCCGTGACCTCACGCTGGCCCGCGATCACGCATCTACCCTGCACGACCTTGCCCAATTGATGCAGCGGCCCCTGACCCCCGAAGACACCGCCCGCCAAGCCATGCTGATCCTGAAAGACTGGCTGGCCTTCGACTGGTTTGCGCTGATGTGCGTGACGCCCAGCGGAAGCACCATTTTGCACGAGCTGACCAGCAGCCGGGGCCAAGAACGGCTGGAACTTTTGCACCGCCGCATCGTGAATCTGCCGCCGCAGGCCCGCGAACGAATGCTGGCGCAGCCCAGCCGCTTCATAGACGATTATCCGGCCTACGAACACGCCTCGGAAGACCTGATCCGGGCGGGCGTGCAGCAGGCGGCGTGGCTGCACTTGTTCCATGCATCTAACCAACAGTCCTTTGTGCTGGCGCTGGTACGCTGCGGAGAACGCGGCGCGTGGACACCCGAAGAACGAACCCTGCTGGAAGCCGCCGCACACACCGTTCATGTGGTGCTGGAGCGCACTGGGCACATGCAAACGCTGGAGCGGGCCGCCCTGACCGACTCGCTGACCGGGTTGGGCAACCGCCGCGCACTGGATATGGCGCTGGATGAAGCCACCCAATCGGGGGAGCCGTACACAGTGGCAATCATTGATCTGGACGGCATGAAACGGGTCAACGATACCCTCGGCCACGCCAGCGGCGACATGCTGCTGCGCGAATTTGCCCACTCCTTGCACTCGCCCGCTGTGAGTGCCTACCGTTTGGGCGGCGACGAATACGCCCTGCTGCACCTGCAAGGCGCAGAAACCGGAGCCGAGTTGCTGCTGGAGGTGGTGGCGCGGGCCTCGGCGCATGTGCGCGACGCGGGCTATCCGGCCAGTGCCAGCACCGGGGTTGCGGGCGTGCCACACGACGCCCCAGACGCCACATCTGCCCTCAGAACCGCCGATCAGCGCATGTACGCTCAAAAGCGGGAACGGAAAGCAATCCGCGAAGTGTCGCCCGTTCATTCTTGAAGCGTCGGTTTTCCGAGAGTAGTACAGCGTTTCAACAGTCTTGAAAGTCGAACTTGCTCGGTGGCCCCCTCACGCGTTGCTCTCGCAACGCCCTCTCCCACAAGGGGCGAGGGGGGATTCAAACGAGTTGCGAACATGTGTTGTTGCCCTCTCCACTCGTAGGACTCGCAGAGCTGCGAAGCACAGAGGGGCGCTTGGGTTGCAGCGGGGCGAAGGGGCAGTTCAGCGGCCTTCCCGCCCAAGGCAAGGTATTTATTTTAATTTCGCATCAGCAATGGTTCGGACAGTTTCCAACTTTTGCTGATCCTTGTCCAAGAACACGGTGTCTTTAGCTCCTCTCCCCTTGCGGGGGAGGTTGGGAGGGGGGAACGGGCAGGGCGTCCCAGACGGCCTCTTTCTCTGGCCTATTTTTCAATGCCTAAAATTGTCCACACCATTGATCAGGGGAATTGACCCAAATTTTCGGCGCTCAACGCTTCCCAAGCTTGGCAATCGTCAACTGGTGCCAAAGTGCAAATGAATGGACAACCGCCCTCGCCTCGGCCGCTGCTCTAGTCTGCGGGCCTATGGACGCTCCGCACCCACCTCATTCTCTAATTCCCGCTGACCTGACGCTGGATCACGTTGCCATTGCCACACCTGACCTAGACGAAGGCAGCCTGCCTTACCTTGCGCTGGGCCTCGTGCCAGAAGGGCCGGATGAGGAAGTCGGGTCTCAGGGGGTGCGGGTGCGGGCGTTCGTGGCGGGCCACACGCTGATAGAACTGTTGGCTCCCACCCGCGAAGACAGTCCTATTGCCGCCTTCCTTGCGCGGCGCGGGCCGGGACTGCACCACACCGCCTACCGCGTGGCCGACTTGGACGCAGAAATGCAGCGGTTGCGGGGCTTAGGCGCACGCTTTTTGCAAGACGCGCCGACGCCGGGGCGGGCAGGCACGCGGGTGGCGTTCCTTCACCCTAAGTGGGGGGCGGGCACGCTGATAGAACTGGTAGAGCATCCGTTACACCCCGCAAGCCGATGACCGCCACTCCTCACCCAGCGCGGCGCGGCCTGTGGTGGGCCGCTTCCCTCATCATCATGGCCGTGATTTGGGTGCTGAGCGCCGGAAGCGATACGCCGGGGCCGCCGCTGCATCATCCGCTGGACTGGATCGTTCATTTTCTGGCGTATTTGGCGCTGGCTTTTGCCTTGGGCCGCGCAACCGGGCGCTGGCAAGTGGCGTGGGTTATCGCCGTCTGGTTCGGGGCAACAGATGAAGTCCATCAGTCGTTCGTGCCGGGCCGCGAAGCCGGAATTTTCGATTGGGTTTTTGATGCGGCGGGCGCGTGGGTGGGGTCACGCTTGGGGGCCAGAAGAAGGGCCAAGAGAGGGGAAGACTTGCCGAGTCAACTGGAAAAGTCGCCCTGACAGGCCAGAAACTCCATCCACCGCCCTCACTAACTTACAGGCTCCAACACCGCATTCTCTGAAGTCGTCGCCCCCTTCTTGATCCGTTTCTTGACTGGCTTTTTGGGAGCGCTAGCCTGTGCCACAGCTTCGACAGACAGGTCTTCCGCTTCGGCTGGCACGGCAACGGGCTGAAACACGCTCGCCAACTCCGCCAACTCTCCCCGCATCAGCGCGGCCACTGCTTCTTCTTTGCCTTTGGCTTCCACTTCTATCCACGGCACATCCGAATACGCGCTGGGCAGATGCGAAATCAGATGGCTGTGGCGGCGATCTTGCGGGCCGTCTATGCCGTTGCTGAGGTGAACCACTTGCCACTCCGGGGGCGTCCACGTATCGCGGGCGGCCAATGTCCACTGGCGCACGCTGGGGTCATTAAGGTCAGGCAACTTATCGTGAACGACGTGGTGGTGGGCATCGAAGACCAAGGGCACACCCGCCGCCTGACAGACGGGCCACAAATCGGCCACCCCGTAAGCGTGTTCGTCGTTTTCTAAGGCCAGCCGCAGCCGCACGCCATCGGGCAAATCGGGAATCAGGGCGGCCAACTCTGCGCCGCGCCCGCCTTTGCCGCCGTGCAGCAGCAGCAAATTCCATGTACTGCGGGCCAGTCCCATTCTGTCCATCACGCCCGCGTGGGCCTCTATGGCCCGCAAACTCGATACCCGTACTTCGGGGCGGTCACTGTTCAGCACGATAAATTGCTCAGGGTGCATCAGCACACGGATTCCAGCATCCTCAAAGGCGTGGCCCACGTCCAGCAGTTGCGGTTTCAGGTGATCCAGCACCGCCGCGCCCGTGTCGTCGCCCACCAGATCGGACATGGGAAACAGGCTGGAACTGAGGCGGTACAGCCGGATGCCCCGCGCCGCGCAAAAAGCCGCCGCCGCCCGCACCCGCGTAATGTTGTCGGCGTACAGGTTCAGCAGCGTCTCCCCGCGTTCCTCCGGCTTCAGCATCCGGTAGCGCGTGAGCGTAATGGTGCGGAAGCGCACTTCCGGCCCGATGGTCATGCACACGAGGCCATATGCCGGAGTGGGCAGGCTCATGCGTTGGCCCCCGCGCCTGCACCTTTTGCGGACATACGGCATCTATCCGAGCAGTATTTCACGCCTTCCCAGTCGCGCTCCCACTTTTTGCGCCAACTGAAGGGCAGCCCGCAGGCCACGCAGATTTTAGAAGGCCGTTCGCTGGGTTTGCGGCCCCCACCCATTGTCTTTTCTGCTGCTTTTTCTCCGTTCGTGCGCCTTGCCATACGTCAATATGACGGCTGGCGCGGCGCGGGAAGGTGGGGTTGCTGCCCGAATGAAGGAAGTGGGTAGGTTTTGGGCGTTGGGTTGGCGTGTAAACTCCCCCGTTGCTCCGCAACGCCCCCCCTTAAAGGTGGGGACAAGGGCTGTTGCGCTCCCCTTTAAGGGGGGCTGGCTGCGAAGCAGACTGGGGGGTTGCCTTCCAAACTTGGCGTGTGAACCCCCCCGTTGCTGACGCAACGCCCCCCCTTAAGGGGAGGACAACTACGCTGTTGCGCTCCCCTCTAAGGGGGGCTGGCTGCGAAGCAGACTGGGGGGGTTACACGCGACTCAAATTAAACTTGGCGTGCGCTTCCAGCAACAGCGCTTCGGTTTCTGCCCAGCCGATGCACGCATCTGTCACGCTGACGCCCGCTTTCAGGTCAGACAGATCGGCGGGAAGAGTCTGCTTACCGGGGTTGATGTTGCTTTCGATCATCAGGCCGCGAATGGCGGTTTGTCCGGCGAGGCGCTGCTGCATCACGTCGCGCCACACGAGGCTTTGGCGGGTATGATCCGAGCCGCTGTTGGCATGAGAGCAGTCCACCATCACGGCGGGTTCCAGTTTGGCCGCCCGCATCAAGTCGGCGGCTTCCTTCACGAATTGCGGCGCGTAATTAGGGCCGCCGCGCCCGCCGCGCAAGATGACGTGGCCGTCGGGGTTGCCCCGCGTATGTACGATGCAGGCCTGCCCATCGTCGTCTACGGTAAAAAAAGCGTGCGGATTCTGCGCGGCGACGATGGCATCCACGGCCAATTTCAGGCCGCCGCCTGTGCCGTTCTTGAATCCCATCGGGGCACTGACCGCGCTTGCCATGACCCGGTGCGTCTGGGATTCGGTGGTGCGTGCGCCGAGGCAGGCCCACGCCACCGCATCGAAGAGGTACTGCGGCGCAAAGGGGTCGAGCAGTTCGGTGGCGACGGGCAGGCCCAATTCCGAGACGCGAATCATCAGATCGCGGGTCAGGTGCAGCCCCTTGTTGATGTCGTTCGCGCCCGTCATATCGGGATCCATCAGGTAACCGCGCCACCCCACCGTCGTCCGGGGCTTATCGACGTACACGCGCATCTGTACTTCTAGACGGTCTTTCACGCGCTCACGCAGGGCGGCCAATCTATGAGCGTAAGCCAGCGCTTCATCAAAATCGTGGATGGAACAGGGGCCGACCACCACCAGCAAGCGGTCATCCCGGCCATGCAAAATGTCTTGCGAAGCGCGGCGGCCTGCCAGCACCACGCGCTCGGCGGCGGCACTCAGGGGCAGCGCGGCCTTCAGCGCACGCGGCGTCAGGAGCGGCGTAAAACCCGTGACGTTCAGGTTTTCGGTGCGGCCTGCTTGAATAATCGGATGTGGCGCTTGATCGGTGGGGGTCATGGATTCTCCTAAACATTGAGGGACAGAAATGATGGGGTAAAAAGAACCGCCCGGAAGCTCTTGGCTTGACCGGGCGGTCTAGGGAAACACTCAACGCAACGCTAGGCCCGGCGACTCCCGAACCAATAAAAAAACGCTGCAAGGTCAAACTTCATGTCGGGAGTGTACGCCGCGCCGTGTGCATGCGGGCCGGGGTGGTCTAGTCGTGCGCTGTTCTGATCGGGCGCAGGCTGGGGCTTCATCTGGCCTATAGATCGGGCCAAACAGGCGACAACTGTCGTTGATGTGGGAACGCAGACAGCCCGCACCCCGTACCCTAAGCTGATGAAGTCTCCACGTTCAGCTCTCTCTTTCCGCTTGATCTGCTCCGGCCTCCTGCTCACGCTGGCCCTCGGTTCTGGCGTGGCCGACGCTGCCCGCCGTTCTGGGGGCGGCTTTGGCGGCAGCAGAAGCAGCAGTGGCAGCACCTACCGCGCCCCTACACCCCAGTACCGTGCGCCTACCCCGCAATACCGCGCACCTACCCCGCAGTACCGTGCGCCGCAAAATACCGCGCCCCAGTACCGCGCCCCAGCCCCCGCGCAGCGCACGCCCGCCCCCACCCAGCGCAGCACTACGGCCACACCCGCACGCACACCCAACACCGCAGCCGTGCCCAACGTCAGCGCCACACAGCTCAACGGTTGGAAGAGCGTCAAGCTTCCGGCAGGCGTGCCCCGCACGGCTATTACGTACAGCACGGCCAAAAACAGCCAATATCAGTACCAATTGCAAAATGGGCGCTACTACCCCTACCCCCAGAGCTATTACCGCAGCCGGGGCATCGGCGCAGACATCTTCAAATACGCCCTGATTTATACGGCAGTCAGCAGCCTCACCAATGCAGGCGCGACAAACGTAGTGGTCAACAACGTGCAACCGGGCGGCGAACTCAGCGGCCTGACCTACGACACGCCCGTGAATATCACGCAACCTGCCGGGCCGAGTATTTGGACTTATGTGTTCGTCGGATTCTTGGCCGCCGCTGCGGGCTGGTTTATGTTCGGGCGGCGCAAGCGCTAAAGCGTTCTCGGTTCAACCGACTCATTCAACTTAGAGGTGTGAAGGCCGCCGGGGGCGCGACTCCCGGCGGCCTTCTGCTGCTCCCATTTCACTGATAGACGCTGACTGGAAAGACATTTGCACCAACATCTGTCAGAGTTTTGCGACAAACCAGACAGACCGAATTGAGCACCAGACAATAGGTGAGCAAAGCCCAACTGTTAGGACAGATAACGAACCGGTCAGTCACAAGAATTGAGCGTGTGAGTAGGCGTGGATGTCCAGTTTTCCCACCGACTGCACTGCCGCCCTTCTGCGTTGCAGGTAAACATTTGACTGACCCGCTGGTCGGTGTCTACACCCCCAATCGGGTGTTATACAGCGTGACAGGCGCGTAAATGAGCGTCATAAGACCGTATGGGCACCAAAATATACTTCGCCTTATTACTTCGTACATATCGGACTCGCTGTTTTGCCCACTATCAAAAGATATTTAGAGATATTCAGCTCCTCGGCCACCAGCTCAATCTTCTCAGTTCTGACTTTCTGGAGTGTACGTTGACCCTCTTCCCTTTGGTGCGCCAGCTCTGCTGTATTCTGGCCTTCTGCGGTCTGATTCTCGCCTCTCCTGCTGCCTGCGCCGAGGGAAGCAAAGAACTCAACGGCGGCGGCGGCAACCGCGTCTTTCTGGAATGGAATCCGGGTGCTTTTTTGGGGGGCAATCTGGCGCGTCGCACCCGGATTTTGGTGTATGCCCAAGTGGGCGAAACCATCAATCTCGGCTCTAGCATCAGCAGCAGCACCGACAGCAAAGACATCGTGTACAGCAGTCCATCGGGGGCGCAAGCTGGAATTTGCGATGTGCTGGCGGGGGGCTACGGCCTGATCAATACCCTAGCCAAAGAGAAGGCGGGGCCGCTCCCCAACGCGGGGGGGTATACCCCGTGCGTCGTCACGGCCACCGAAACGGGTGTGTACGCCATAGAGTTCCACAGTGGCGGCACAGGTGACCCTAGCCCCCAACTGGCTACCGCCGAGATCACCGGGGCCAACCAAGGGGCCAGCGTCGCGGCGTGGGACGTGACGGTTCGGAGCGGTGCGGTCGCCTTTACCGGACGGGTCTTTACTCCCTATTTGTCCGTCAACATGGGCAACACCGGCCAGTCGCTGAGCAGCAACGTGTACGTACAAACGCGGGACGGCTACCAGTACCGGGTAGATTTCAACGGCGTAGACCCCTACGGCTTTATTTTGGTAGCCAACCGCACCGGAATTACCCTGAACGGCAAACCCACCTTTCAGTCGTTGCAGCTTCCCTCTGGCAGCAACGGCGCGGGCATTCCCGCCGGGTACGCCATCGGCAACGAAGATGTTCTCGATCTGAATTCATTTCACAAGATCTACTTCAACCCGCCCAATCCGAGTTTGCCCACCACTGCGGCGGCTCCGGGCGGCAGCATTTGGCTGCATCCCCCAACGGCCCTCCCCGGCGACATCAACACCGTGACGTTTACCGGAGTAGACGGCACACCCGGTCAGTTTGCCCCCGGTATGGGCGGCACGTTTTCCTACAACGCCCTCGGCGCAGGTACGGTGCAGTTTGCGCTTGACCTGAACAACGACGGCATTTACGGCAACGCCAATGACCGGGTGCTGTTCGGAACCGCAGAACTCGGCGCGAATACCCTGATTTGGGACGGCAAAGATGCACAGGGCGTTGCCGCAGCCTCCACCGCCACCATCCGGGTGCGGGCCGAACTCGCGGCGGGCGACGTGCATTTTCCGTATATGGACGCGGAAACCAATACGCCGGGATTGATCATCGAACGCCTGACCTTTCCGGATGCCAACAAATACACCGTGTACTGGGACGATACGTCGCTTGATTCCAGCGTGGCGACGACTTTTCCAAGACTGGGCACACAAGGCACGAGCAGCGTGGGCGGCGCACACCGTTATCCCTCTGGTTACGGCGACAACCGGGTCATCGATACATGGGCGCTGTACCCCTCCGGGCGGCCTCTGTTTCAAGATTTGGCGACCCCCGGCATCGTGGATGTCTCTGTGACCAAAACCCACAGTCCTGCCGTATTGGTGCCGGGGCAACCCGTGACCTACACCATTACGGTCACCAACACCTCCACCCTAGCGCGGGCCAACGGCGTGAAAGTGACCGACACCGTGCCTGCCGCCGTAACAGGCGTAACATGGACGTGTGTGGGTACAGGCGCGGCCATCTGCGCTCCAGCGAGTGGCAGCGGCAACACCATCAATGCCGTTGTAAATTTGCCGCGCAG
Source organism: Deinococcus sp. Arct2-2 (assembly GCF_004801315.1). GTDB lineage: Bacteria > Deinococcota > Deinococci > Deinococcales > Deinococcaceae > Deinococcus. The sequence goes on along the minus strand of NZ_SSNW01000027.1, from coordinate 26,155 downwards.
CACCAGCGCCACCTATACGGTTTCGGGGACGCTCGACAGCACCTATGCCAGCAGTACCCTCAGCAACACGGCCAACGCCACACGCGGCAACGACACCACCGACCCCACCCTCAGCAACAACACCGCCACCGACCTTGCCCCAATAGACGTGGCCGATGTGGGCGTGGTCAAAACAGGCTTTACGGCTGCCGCACCCTTATCGGACGTGACCTATACGCTGGTGTTTACCAACAACGGCCCAGCCAGCGCCACCATTACGCCCAAAGACACCTTCAGCAACTCTACGTTTGTCAGTGCCAGCGACAGCGGCACGGCTGCAGGCGGCGTCGTGACTTGGCCCACCGTGACCCTCACCAACGGGCAAAGCGTGACCCGAACGGTGGTACTGAAGATGCCCAATCCAGCCACAAGTTCCAATTCGCTCAATACAGCTTCGTTTACGAGCAATAAGGCCGATTTGGTAGCCACGAACAACAACAGCGCCGTAACGACGAATGTGCGCCCTGCCAGCGGCGCAGATATGGTGGTGCAAAAAACGGGTACAGCCCTCGTTCGGGGTCAAAACAGTACGTTTACTCTCATCCCCCGCAACATTGGCTTAGCGCCCACCAGCGGCGTCATTACCCTGACAGACCCACTGCAAAACGGCCTGATGTTTGTCAGCGGTGGAGATGCGAATTGGACATGCAGCGCGGCAGGATCGACCGTGACCTGTGTCAGCACCAGCGGCTTCAGCATTCCGGCCCGCACCGACGGCTTACCTCTGACCATTACGGTCTTCACCCCTCTGAATGCCCAAAATTCTATCGACAACACCGCCAGTGTGAAGGACGGCAGCGGTGGTGAGACTGTGACCGCCAACAACAGAGGCAACACCGTCACGTTTCCCGTGAGTAGCCTGACCGACATCCAACTGACCAAAACGCCGACGGGCACGGCCACCCTCGCAGGCACCAACATCGTCTATACCCTCACAGCGTCCAATCTCGGCCCCAGCAACGCCGCCGGAGTGACCATCTCCGATCCGCTGCCCAGCAACGTGAGCTACGTCAGTTCCAGCAACAGCGGCGTGTACGACGCAGCCGCCCGCACCGTGACTTGGACTGTAGGAGCAGTGAATGTGGGAACGCCTGTCAGCCGCACCGTCACCGTTACTCCACCACTTAACGGCAGCGTCGTGAACACGGCCAGCGTAACCACCAGCACGCCTGAAACCAAAACGGGCAACAATAGCGCGACTTCTACCCTCACTGTGACTCCGGTAGCCAACCTAGAAATTCGTAAGGAAGGCGTGGCCAATTACGGCCCGCTTGCCAACCTGACCTATACGCTGCGGGTGGCTAACTTTGGCCCCAGCCGCGCCGAAAACCTGACCGTCACCGACCCTTTGCCCTTAGGCGCAACCTACGTGAGCAACACCGGGGGCGACGTGTACGACGCAGCTACTCGCACCATAACTTGGACGGCGGCGGCCCTAGATGTGACCGGGCCAAACAGCAACCTGACCTACACCGTGACCGTGTTGACGCCCGCGACGGGAACCCTGAGCAACACCGCCAGCGTGAGCAGCATAGGCAACGACCCCACCCCCGGCAACAACACCAGCACAGCGGCCACCACCATCGTTCCTGTGGCCGATGTGCAGGTCAGCAAAACTGGGCCTGCAACAGTGCTGCCGAACGGCGATATCACCTACACCATCAGCGTGCTGAACGCGGGGCCAAGTCCTGCCACTGCTGTGACCGTGACTGACCTGTTGCCCAGCGGAATCACCGTGCAGAACACGGGCGGCGGCACACAAACGGGCAATACCATCGTGTGGACGTTGCCCTTGTTGGCTAGCGGAGCCACCCAGACTTACACAGTGGTGCTGGGTGCGCCCAATACGTCTGGCACCGTAGTCAACGGCTCCAGCGCCAGCAGCCCAGTCTCCGATCCCGACCTCAGCAACAACAACGGCACCAATCCCGAATCGCAGGTGATGACCACCATCAACGTGATTGCCGACGTGCAGATCACCAAAACTGCGCCCCCTATGGTGCGCGGCGGCACGGCCCTGAGCTACACCATCACCGTGACCAATGCTGGCCCAGCCGATGCCAACGGCGCGGCCCTCAAAGACCCGGCCATTCCCGGATTTACCGCTACTGCCATCGCTTGTACGGCCAGCGGCAACGCCACTTGTCCGGTAAGCCTCAGCATGGGCACCTTGCAGGCGGGCACCACCATTCCGGTGTTTCCGGCGCTGGGCAAACTGATCATAACGCTGAGTGGCACGGCGGCCAACGGCGGTCAGATCGTGAATACGGCCACCGCGAAGGCCCCCAGCACACGCACCGATCCTACCCTCGTGAATCTGACCAACACCGCCGTTGCCACCACCGACACCGTGAACCTGACCCTCAGCAAAACCGTGCAGAACATTTCGGCGGGCGGGAGCGTCAGTACCACCAGTTCGGGCAAACCCGGCGAAACGCTGGAATACTGCGTCATCTACACCAATATCGGCAGTGCGCCCCTGCCCAATCTGACTCTCAGCGATCCGCTGCCCCCCAACACCGAGATCTTGCCCAGCGCCGCTTACACTCCGGGCAGCAACATCAAATTCACTCGGACGCCCGCACGGACGCCCACGCCCGATACCCTCAATCCCAGCAACGCGGCAGACACCGACGACGGCACGCTGGATACGGCGCTCAGCTTTAAGGTAGGCACCGCCGCACCCAGCGAAACGGGAACCGCCTGTTTCCGGGTCAAGGTGAAGTAGCTGGGCAGCCCAGAAAACGGGAAGACACCGCACAGATGGATAGACGCAACATTGGTCTGTCCATCTGTTTGGCGACATGTTGGGGCATCACGTTGGAAGGTGAACCCCCCCGTTGCTGACGCAACGCCCCCCTTAGAGGGGAGGACAACAGCTTTTGCGCTCCCCTTTAAGGGGGGCTGGCTGCAAAGCAGACTAGGGGGTTCGCCCACACTCATCAACTCTAGACGCTCGCCCCGCAACCGCTCAGTTTGGCCCTAGCCTTTCTTCTGCTCTCCCCTGTTGTGGGGCGCGTTTTTGACGGCCTGAAGCAGTTTGGCAATGGCGCGGGCCACATTGGTCGCTTCTTCGCGCACCTGTGGGTCACGGCTCAGGTCAGCCAGTTTTTGGGCGGCGCTGCGAGCGGCGTTCAGCAGGGCTTCGGTGGGGATTTTTATTCGGGCCTTGCCCGGTGGGGGTGGGCCGGAAGATGGGCGGGTCATGGCAAGACCTCGGCCTGAAGGAGCCACAGGGCGCGGAAGGGAGCAAGGCGCGTGGTAGCCCGCTGCAAGGTGAAATGCGTGCCTGCAACGGCGTCTATGGCGTGTTCGCCCAACTGGTCGCGCAGCAGGTAGGTGGGAAAGGCCACCTCGTGTTCGCTGAAGTTGTAGACGCACAGCATGACGCCGAGCGGATGATCGCGGCGCAGCAGCAGCACGCGGGAATCGGGGCTAGGTACGGCGCGGGATTCGATGCTGGCGTGCAGGTGCGGCGTGCGTTGGCGGGCGGCAATCAGGGCGCGAATTCCGGTGTTGACTCGTGCTGCTGGCGTGGCCGGGTTGTCCTGCACGGCTTCGGCCAAAGCCCAATCCATTTTGGGGCGGTGAACCCAGCGGTTGTCGGGCGCGTGGGCAGGATCTTGGGCAAAGGTGTAGTCGTTGAGGAGCGCGAGTTCGTCGCCCATGTACAGCAGAGGCACGCCGCCGAAGCCGAGGGTGACGGCGTGGGCCAGCAGCAAGCGCCGCACCGCGTGGTCTGTCCATTCGGCGTGGCCTGCGTCCAGCGCGGCTTCCAAGCCCGCCAAACTGGCCGCGCTGCCGCTGATTCGCCGGTCTCCGGTGGCGGGGTTGTGCTGAAACACCAGCCCCCGCGCAAAGCTGCCGGGGTGTTCGCCGCTGTAAAAGTCGCTGAGAAAGTGGCGGTGGCCGGGGCCGCTGAGGCTCACGCGCCCCGCATCCTCATCGCTGATGGCCCACCCGATATCGTCGTGGCAGCGCACATACATGCCCCAAGTGGTGTTGGTGGGCTTGGGCGGAAAGGCCAACAGCGCCGTTTCGAACAGGCGGGTATCGCGGCTGGCGAGGCTGCTCCAAATCTGCACCATCAGGCTGTTTTGGTAGGCCATGTCGCTGACCTTGCCGTGATGATCCCGCGTGCCGAGGTAATGAATTAGGTCGGCGGGGGCCACGATGGCTTCGGCCTTGAACGCTACCGCTGGGGCCACGATGCGAATGGCCGCCCGCAGCGCCCGCGTCAGGTGATGGACTTCGGGCTGGTTCTGGCTGGCGGTGCCAAGTCGCTTCCACATAAAGGCGATGGCGTCCAGCCGGAACACCTCTACACCCCGGTTGGCAAGGTGCAGAATCAGGTCGGTGAACTCGCGGAACACCGCCGGATTGCCCCAGTTGAGATCCCACTGGTAGGAATTGAAAGTCGTCCAGACCCAGCCACTTGTTTCCGTATCCCACGTAAAGTTGCCGGGGGCAAAGTCGGGGAAGACTTCGGGCAAGGTGCGCTCATAGGCGTCGGGTTGGGTGCGGTCAGGATAGATATGGAAGTAGTCGCGGTAGACGGGGTCGCCCGCCCGTGCTTTCTCGGCCCATTCGTGTTCGCGGGCCACATGGTTTAGCACCAGATCCAGCACGAGGCTGATGCCGCGCCCGCGCAGTTTGAAGGCTAGCGCCGAAAGATCGTCCATGTCGCCGAGGTCGGGCCGCACGGCGCGGTAGTCCTGCACCGCGTAGCCGCCGTCGTTTTCGCCCTCACGGGGCTTCAGCAGCGGCATCAGGTGCAGGTATTTGACGCCCAATCCTTCTAGGTAATCCAGCCGCTCCTGTACGCCGCGCAGGGTTCCGGCAAAGCGGTCTGTGTAGGCCACGTAGCCGATCATTTCGGGCACTTGCAGCCAGTCGGGGCGCAGCAGGCGGGCCTCGTCCAGCCGCTTCAGATCGGGGGCGCGGGTGTGGTGCGCGTGAATCAGCACTTCTAAGAGTTCCGCCATCAGCGTGTCGGTGGCGTCGCCGTACACCGCCCGCAAACTGCCCTCCAGGTCAGCGCCGTAGCGTTCCAGCCGCAGCAGAAAGGTTTCCGCATCGCGGTCATCATCAAAAGCGGGCCTCAGCCGCGCCGCCAAGTCCGTCTTTAGCACGCCTCCTAGCATACGACGCGCCGGGTGGGAACGGTTCCAGTTGGCTTCTCTGACGCCTGTATGACGCCAGCGCTCTCCCTGATCACGCTGCGCCCGTTGCCGATCATGGGACGTTCACGGGGGCCTGAGTACGCTTGATTTACCAGAAGGAGCAACGCATAAGCGCCCGCTGGGACGGCCAAAACCTACCCTCTATCCCCACCCGGCCCCACGAGGCCAAAGGAGTTCCATCATGACCAACTTGCCCCGCATCGCCCTGACCGCCCTCGCCGCCCTGACCCTCGCTTCTTCCGCCCACGCTGCCACCTCCGACTTTGTAGGCACGTGGACGAACACAAACGCCGCCACACGCGGGATTACGCGCCTGATCTTTACCCCCAACGGCGACGGCACGCTGAATGTGCAGGTGTTTGGCAAGTGCAGCCCCACCGACTGCGACTGGGGCAAGGCGGGCGTGCTGACCTACGGCACGAGCGTGTCGGACAGCAACCACTGGCTGGGCAGCGCCGTGTACAACAAAGGTTTTTCCAACACCATGTTGGTCATGAACCTGTTCCCAAACAAAACTATGAGCGTGCAGAGCATGACGCAGTTTGTAGACAAGAGCGGCCGCCAGAACTACGCCAACCGGGAAGTGTTCAGGCGCTGAAGTGTTGACACTAGGCGGGTGAGGCAGCCCCCCATTCGGTGACGAGGTGCGCCGGGTGAGGCTACAGGCAAAGAACATTAACAATAAAAGCGCGGCCCTTGTCGGAGGTGACGGGGCCGCGCTTTTTGGCTGGAGTTGGAAGGTGAACCCCCCGTTGCTGACGCAACGCCCCCCCTTAGAGGGGAGGACAACTGCTGCTTATTTCCCCGCTTCCAACGTCAGTGTCACCGTCTTCCCCCAATCTTTCGCATCCGTACTCATGGGCAGGTATTCGCCCGCCACCCACATTTTTTGCTGGTCAGACACGTTGTTGCCCAGCGGGTTTCCGCTTTGGCCGAGGCTGCCCACGTACAGGCTGCGGTTGGGGGCGCTGAGATCCACGATTTGGCGGTAACTGGCTCCGTGCGTTTGGCGGTAAGTACCCACTTCGGGGCGGGCCACATTGACGGTACTGGTGCCGCCGGGGGTCGGGGCGCTGTGATTGAACAGCCACGACAGGGCCGATACGTTGCCAAAGGCGCGGTGGTTGCTGGCAACCGTGTGCAGCTTGCCCGCGCTCCAGCCACTCAGATCAGAGCCGAGGCGGGTGCTGAGGTCATCTACCGCTTGTTTGAGGGTGGCGGTCAGCGTGGCGGCGCAGGTGCTTAAGCCCGCGCTCTCGCTTTGGCACAGGTCGCCGTCTGATTTCAGTTGGTTCAGCACGGCCAGACTGTTGATCTGGGTGTCGTTGCCGAGTTCGTCGCGGGCCATGCTTTGCAACTTCATGAGCCACGCTTCGAAGATGAGACTGGGGACGCTGGACACGGTTTGGTTGCCGTCCCAGCCGCGCAATTTCTCCAGCGCCCGCGTACTCAGGTCACCGTCAGGGCGGGCGGCCTGCAGCAGCGGTTTTAGGTCACGCCACACCAGACTTTGGGTGTCCAGTTGCACCCGGCGCACCTCTTCCACCGTCCAGCCCTGCGCTTTGGCGGTCAGCAGGTCGGTAATGCGCTGGGCGCGGTACGGCTCGGCCCAGTTGCGAACATTGGCGAGGTCGAAGCGGTAGGCGTCGGGTGTGACGCGGTTGTTGGCCGTGACCACGAGGCCGTCGGCGGGGTTGTAAGTATGCGGCAACTGCTCGAAGGGCAGGTAGCCCGCCCACTCGCGGGAACCGTCGCCCGACACGGGTAAAGAACCGTCCCAGCCGCTACGAATCGGCACGCGGCCCGGTGCGTAGTAGCCCGTATTGCCGTCGGTGTCGGCGTACACGAAGTTCTGGCTTGGCCCCACGTAGCTTTTCAGGGCCGCCGTGAACTCTGTCCAGTTCTGCGCGTAATTCAGGCCCAAAAAGGCGTCCATAGTGGTGTCGCCGGGTTGCAGCGCCGTCCATTTCAGAGCCACACGCGGTCCCACGTCGGCGGCCCCCGCATCGCTGATGATCGGGCCGTGACTGCTCTCACGCACCACTATTTTCACGTCTGCGCCGCCCTTCACCTTGATGGTCTCGATGCGTTCGGTCAGCTTGGTTCCTGCTGGTTCTATGTACAAATCCTGCACATCGGGGTTCACGTTGGTCACGCCCCATGCCACGCGCTCGTTGCGCCCGATCACGATGGCGGGCAGGCCGGGAATGCTGGCCCCGATGGATTTTAGGGTGGGGCCTTGAAGGTCGGCCAGATACCACAGCATCGGGCTGGTGAGGCTCAGGTGCGGATCGTCGGCCAAAATGGGTTTGCCGCTGGCGGTGCGGCTTCCGGCCATGACCCAGTCGTTGCTGCCTTTGCCCGGTACGGCCTGCAAGCCCAGTTCCCGCGCCGCCAACAGGTGAGAGCGCAGGGCGGCAAGAGTTGAATCCGGCAGAGTGGGAGCCGCCGCCAACGCTGGGGCGCGAGTCTGCGCGGTGGTTCCGGCAGGCAACTCATCGGCGCTCAAAATGGTCGGGCCGTCTTCGGGGTATGACGGCATGATTTCGCCTAGCCCACGTTCGCCTAGGCGCTTCACCGTGCGTGCGCCCAGCACCTCATCCTCGTAGTTGCCGCCCAGATCGTAGGCCATCAGCTTGCTCCACGCGATGCTGTCTACGTCTGTCCACGGCTCGGGGGTGTAGCCCAGAATGCGGAACTCCGGGGCGGTTTTGCCCTGCTTAAAACCCGCATTTACGCCCGCCGTATACGCGGCCACCATCTGTTTGCTCCGCGCAGACAGGGCAGGCAGGGCCGACTGAGCCGCCCGGTAAAAGCCCCACGTTCTGAGGAATTTATCCTGTGCCAGTGCGGGTGCGCCCAGCACTTCCGACAGGCGGCCCTGAGTCACGCGCCGCTGAAAATCCAGTTGCCACGCCCGGTCTTGGGCATGCACGAACCCCAGCGCGAACACGGCGTCTTCATCGCTGGCGGTGGCCCGAATGTGCGGCACGCCCCAAGCGTCGCGGGTGATGGTCACTTGGCCCGACACGCCCGGCAGCGTCACGCTTCCCGAAACACGCGGACTGGACGTACCCCGCAGCCACAGCACCGCCGCCAACGCCAGCACCAGAATGACCAGAATCAGCCACAACAGACCCCGCCCCAACCGTCCTAAAATTCTCACCCATTCACCCCTTTGGTGGCCCCAGCGAGAGAGCGAGGGCCACACTTGCCTACTTTGTAGTGAGTACAAGATAGGGCGGGGGAAGATGATTTAGGGAACGGGTTGAAGGCTCTTGGCCGGAACTGGGGTCAGCTTGAGGTTTCGCAGGTCGGCAGCGTTAAGGCGGTAGACCAGCACTGCTTCTTGGCCTTTGGCTGTGGCCGCAATCAGTTCGGCGGGCGTGTTGACGATTCGGCCTTGAGGGACAGCCAGCAGGCCCGCCGATACTGCCCGCACTCGCAGCAGGTAATACTCCTTGGCTGTGGCACTGGACTTGGCGACTAGACGTGCATTGCTAACGGTGGCAAACAAGGCTTGGTCAGGGGCGGTCAGCTTAATCTGTGGGGTTTGGGTCTCGCTGCCATCATAAACAACAGCCAGTGAGATAGGCGTTCGGGACAGGTTCTTGAGTTGTGCTTCCACCACCCCAAGCAGCGGGAGCAGGTAAAAATCTGTGGCCCTGACAGGCGTGGTCGCCGTTCCCAGTTGCAAGCGGGCCGGGCCGATTTCCAGCACCGGATTGTCAATGCCGCTTAGACGCAAAGGGATGTCAGAAGGAAGGGCATAGCGGAGTAAATCGACCAGTGGAGCGGCTTGAATATAAGATTGTTGCCCAATCATCTTGAAACTGCCACTCAGGTCTAGCCCCTGAATATCCTTCCTACCCGGAAACGTGAGTTGAAGATAGCCGTCAAAGCCCGGAACGGTGCTAACCACGATTCCACCTTTACGCAAGGCAGCCAGCAGATCGGCCAGAGACAAGAGGGTGTTGACTGGCGCTGGAATCATGGCGCGGCATTCGGCTTCCAATTTTGCCCGCTGACCCGGTTGTGCCAGCTTGAGCCGCAGTGCCGCTGCATCAGATAGGCTCATTCGGTTCAACATCGCTTCGTCGTGTCGGCAAGTCTGTGCTAACTCCTGTGGATCAGGAATCGCCCGCACCATCGGCACTTGGGCCACCGCTTGTAAGCCCAACAATGTGCCAATTCCAGCCAACAACAAACTCCGGTACACGGTGGGCAAGGTATGCACGGCATTCAGGTCACGGGCGACGGCGGAGGCGCTGCCAAAGTCGCGCAGGGCCGCAGTCAGCGCCGCGTGTTCATCCAGCCCCAGCAGGCGGTGACGGTGAATCTTGTCTTCTAGTGCGCCGCGAAGTTCCTGCTGGGCATCCTGTCGGCGTGGGCCGCGTAATCCCCGTGTAGCCTGCCGAATGTAGCCCTCAAGTTGGCGCTCCACATCCTTCATACCGCGCCCCCGATGACGCCCTGCACGGCGCGGCGGAACTGTTCGTAGCGTTCGCGCTGGGCCTTCAGCTCTTGCTGCCCGCTGGGAGTCAGGGTGTAAAACTTGACCGGGCTGCCCCCACGCGGCAACTGCTCGAACGCGCCGCTGATCCACCCGGCTTTTTCTAGGCGGTGCAGGGCCGGATACAGCGTGCCTTCGCGCAGGCTGAAATAGCCGTCAGTGGCGGCCTGCACGTCGGCAATAATCTGCCCACCGTAGCGCGAGCCTTGTTCTAGGGTTGCCAGCAGCAATAAATCCAAGTGGCCTTTCAATTGTTGGGCGTCCATACGGCTCCTCTCTGCCCCGGCGTCTGCTTGGGCAGCTATCGCTATACGATGTTGTACCGACATCGTAAGGCAATGTGCATCGGAAAGCAAGAGTGCTAGGCAAAAGAACGCCCGCGATTCAGCCGGAGGAATGCCGACTGTGGCGCGGGACGTTCTGGCTTGCCTCTCTCAGCTCTCTGTAAACGCTCCCAAAGCCCGGAACCGTGCGGCCCGCTGCGCTTTCAGTTCCTGCTCGTTCAGCAGGCTCAGTTCGTCCAGATGGCGGCTCACCACTTCGCCTAGTGCGGCGGCGGCAGCGTCCAAGTCCAGATGTGCGCCGCCTACAGGTTCGGGAATCACTTCTTCCACGATGCCCAGTTCCAGCAAATCGGGGGCCGTCAGCTTCAGGGCCTCGGCGGCTTTGGGGGCCTGCGCAGAATCGCGCCACAGGATCGCCGCACAAGATTCGGGCGAAATGACGCTGTACCACGCATTTTCCTGAATCAGCACGCGGTTGCCCACGCCAATCGCCAGCGCCCCGCCGCTACCACCCTCGCCAATCACGGCGCACACGGCAGGCACTTTCAGGCGCACCATCCGCTGAATGCTTTCGGCAATGGCCCACGCTTGGCCGCGCTCCTCGGCTTCTATGCCGGGGTACGCGCCGGGAGTGTCGATCAGGCACACCACGGGCAGGCCAAATTTGTCGGCCAAATCCATCAGGCGCATGGCTTTGCGGTAGCCTTCGGGGTTGCTCATGCCAAAGCGGCGGCGCACGCGGCTCTTGGTGTCGCGGCCTTTTTGCTGCATCAGGAGCATCACAGGGCGGCCCTGCCAGCGTCCCGGCCCGCCGATCAGGGCGTGGTCGTCGGCAAAATTGCGGTCGCCGTGAAGCTCGGTGAAGTCGGTCACGAGGCGCTCGGTGTAATCGTGCGCGGTGGGCCGTCCCGGTGCGCGGGCCAGTTGCACCCGCTCCCAGCGCGTCATGACACCGTTGGCTGGGGCCGTTCTCAGGCGCTCTACTTCGGCCCGCAAGGTATGAATCGTAGAATCCAAATTCTGCCCGGTTTCACGCGCCGTCACTTCAAGGTCGTGGACGCGGGCTTCCAGTTTTTTCAGGGTGGCTTTGAGGTCGGTGGATGGGGTCGTCATTACGCGGGGGCCTCGGCGGAGGGTGGGGCGGGCTGTTCGGCGGGAGGGGCGTCGGGGGCGCGGCGGGTCAGCACGCCCAGCAATCCGGCCAAAAAGTTGCGGTGGTTGCGGCGGTCGACTACATCGTCGATCATGCCGTGTTCCAGCAAAAATTCGGCCCGCTGAAAGCCTTCAGGCAGGCTTTGGCGGATGGTCTGCTGAATCACACGCGGCCCCGCGAAGCCGATCAGAGCGCCGGGTTCGGCCATGATCACGTCGGCAATGGTGGCAAAACTGGCCGTGACGCCCCCGGTGGTGGGGTCGGTCAGAATGCTGACGTAGGGCAATCCCCGCGCCGTCAAGCTTTCGAGGGCCACCGTCGTTTTTGCCATCTGCATCAGCGACAACGCACTTTCCTGCATTCTGGCCCCGCCACTGGCTGCCACGAGCACAAACGGCGTGCCGATTTCGGCAGCATGTTCGGCGGCGCGGCTGATTTCTTCGCCCACCACGCTGCCCATGCTGCCACCACTGAAGGCGAAATCCATGACGGCCAGCGTTACTGGCAGGCCTAAAATGCTGCCTGTGCCCGTCAGAATCGCGTCTGGACGGCCCGTTTTCTTCTGGGCACGGCTCAGGCGGTCTACGTAGGCCTCGGTATCCTGAAAGTTCAGGGGATCGGTGGGATGCACGCGGCCCGACAACTGCACGAACGAGCCTTCATCAAGCAGCACCTCCACACGCCGCCCCGCCTCTAGGCGCAGGTGGTGGCTGCATTTGGGGCACACCCAAAGGCTGGCCTCTAGGTCGCGGTTATAGACACTTTCCTTGCACGCAGGACACTGCGTCCACAGGTCTGGCATGTCGCTGCCCGCTTGCTGCTGCGGGCGGCGTCTGCGAAAAAAACGATCTAACGCCATTCAGGGAACACTCCTTGCCCCCATTCTAGACGCCACTTGGTCTAGGGGTTGCACCGGGTTCAAGCGGGAGGCGGGAAGGGCAGTCTAAGGGAGGGGGGTTTGAGGGTCTAAGGGAGGGCAGAAGTGGATCGTGGAGTGTGGAAGGTGGGAAGGGCAATCGCTGGCGCTCACTTCCCCCTCCCACTGCTTTGCAGCGCCCTCCCCCGCAAGGGGAGAGGGCCAACAGCAAACCCATACCGTTACCGCCACATCCGTGTGAGGCCGTCATCCGCGCAGCGGGTGGGCCAATTCCAGATTCAAGACGACTGGCAACTGCGCTTCAAATGAAGGATTCAGCCGAGTCTGGACGCGACAAGATCAATCCTCCTCAGCGGAGCGACCAACTCCCCTGCACCCTTTGGGGGCGGGGGCTGGGGGGTGGGGGAAAACGTAGGAGAAGCCCAAAAACTTAACCTAAATCCTTTCCCTAATGCCCACTCGTCGCCTTCAACCCCACAATAGCCACCACCATCAGCGCCATAAAGCCGAGGCGGGCGGCACTTGCAGGCTCCTTAAACAGCACGATGCCCAGAATGGCCGCGCCCACCGCACCAATGCCCACCCACACGCCGTAGGCCGTACCAATCGGTAGCGTCTTGGTGGCGAGGCCCAGCAGAGCAATGCTGGCAATCATGCTCGCCAACGTGAGTACGGTGGGCAATGGGCGCGTAAAGCCCTCGGTATATTTCAGACCAATGGCCCAGCCCACTTCCAGCAGTCCAGCCAACACCAGTAGCGTCCATGCCATATCCAACACCTCCGCAGGTGCGCCGTCTTGTCCTGACCGGGTACGGCGGTTCTCTCGTCCGGAGTCTGGTTCCGATGGAACGACTGAACCCAGTGTAGCGGCAGGCGGTCAGCACTGGATAGGCAAAAAGGGAGCGGAGTGTAAGGCAGTGCTTACACTCCGGCTTGGAAGGTGAACCCCCCCATTGCTTTGCAATGCCCCCCCTTAGAGGGGAGGACTAAAAGCTGTTGCGCTCCCCTTTAAGGGGGGCTGGCTGCGAAGCAGACTGGGGGGTCACCTTCCAACGCAAAACACCTCCGTACCCCTCACCCCGCCTTCCTCAGACCCTTAGACCCCAGATCCCTCTGCCCCTCACACCCCCAAGTAAGCACTCCGCACCCGGTCATCGGTCATCAATTCGTGCTGGCTGCCCTGCAAGCTCACGCAGCCACCCTCCAGCACGTATCCCCGGTGGGCAATACCGAGGGCAGCAAACGCATTTTGCTCAGCCAGCAGCACGCCCACGCCCGCAGCATTCACGCGCTGCACAGCCTCAAAGACCTGCTCCACCACCAGCGGCGCGAGGCCCAACGAAGGCTCATCGAGCAGCAGGAGTGTGGGGCGGGCCATCAGGGCGCGGGCAATAGCCACCATCTGTTGCTGGCCGCCCGACAAACTGCCTGCCGGAACGTTGCGCTTTTCCACGAGGGCCGGGAACAGTTCGTAGACGCGCTCCAGTTCGCGGGCCGTGCCTGCCGCGTCTTTGCGGTGCACGAAGGCTCCCAGCCGCAGATTCTTTTCCACGCTCAGTTCGGGAAACAGCAGGCGGCCTTCCGGGCACTGCGCGACACCGTTGGCAACGTTGAATTCGGGCTTGCCCCCGGTCAGAGACACCCCATTCCAAGTGGCCGTGCCGCCCGATGGCCGTTGCAAGCCCGACAACGTGCGAAACAGCGTGCTTTTGCCTGCGCCGTTGGCCCCCAGCATCACCACGATTTCTCCGGGGCTGACGGTCAGGTTCAGGCTGTGCAGGGCCGTAAAGTGGCCGTAATTGACGCTCAGGTCACGGATTTCAAGCATGGGGAGCCTCCCCTGTTGCCGCTACGGTGGCCTGCCCCATCTGCCCGCCGTGCGCGTGCGAGCCTAAGTAGGCCTCAATAACCGCCGGATCGCGGCTGACCTGTGCAGGCACGCCCTCGCTGATTTTTTGGCCGTGATGCAGCACCAAAATATGATCCGCGAGGCTCATCACGAGGCTCATCTTGTGTTCTACGAGCGTCACCGTCAGGCCGCCCGCCACCAGTTCGCGGATCAGGGCCATCAGGCTCACGGTTTCTTCGGGGTTCATTCCGGCGGCGGGTTCGTCCAGCAGCAGCAATTTAGGGTTGCTGGCGAGGGCCATAGCAATGCCCACGCGCTTCTGGCCCTCCTGCGTCATGGCTCCGGCGGGGCGGCCCGCGTGCGCGGCGATGCCCACGCGGGTCAGGGCGGTCAGGGCGGCGTCACGGCTCTCCTGCTCGTCCTTGCGCTCGCGGCCAGTCCGTAAGAGAGCGTCCAGCAACCCAGCGCGGGTACGCACTCGGTGGCCGATCATGGCGTTTTCCAGCACGCTCAGTTCTTTGTAAATGGTGGTGGTCTGAAAGGTGCGGGCCATGCCGCTCGCCACCACTTCATGCGTTTTCAGGCGCGTGATGTCTTCGCCCCCAAAGATGATTCGGCCCGTGGTGGGCTTATAAAACCCGGAAATCAGGTTGAAGAAGGTGCTTTTGCCCGCACCGTTGGGGCCGATGATGGCCGTGATCTGGCCTGCCGGAATGGTGGCGGTCACGTCCTTTACAGCGTGCAGGCCGCCAAAGCGGATGCCCAAGCCTTCTACGCGCAGCAGTTCAGTGCCTACAGAGTTGGAGCCTGTCCCCACAGAAGAATCAAGCACGTTCGGCTCCCTTTTTGCCCGTTACAGCCGCCAGTTCTCGCCGCGCCTGCGCTTTCATCCACAGTCCGGCCAAGCCCTGCGGCGCGAACATGATCAGCAGCACCAGCAGCGGCCCGAACACGATGTATTGGTAATCTTGCAGCCCCTTGAGGCTCTGAGTCAGGGTGTACAGCAGCGCGGGGCCGATCAGGGGGCCAGCCAGGGTGCCCAGCCCGCCCGCCAACAGGTACAACAGCACCGTAAAGGTCATAGCCGGGCCAGCCGACGCCGAACCCAAAAAGCCCACGTACACGGCATATACGCCGCCCGCGAAACCTGCGATGGCGGTAGACAGCATCATGGCCCGCAGCTTGTGCGTAAACACGTCTATGCCCGCACTCCGCGCCAAATCTTCGCCGCCGCGAATGGCGATCAGCGAGCGCCCGAACACGCTGCCCCGCGCCCGCGCTACGGCCAGCACGGTCAGAATCAGGGCAATCAGGGCCAAGTAGTAAAAGCCCGCCGACAGCTTCAGGCCCACGCCTTTAGACAAAGCCTCCAAGCCTGCGGGCGGATTGATGCCGTTCAGCCCCTCGTTGCCGCCCGTGAGTGCGTCCCATTTGTTGATGACCAGCATGATGATGACGCCCACGCCGAGGGTAAAAATGGAAAAGGCGTCGCCCTTGGTGCGGAAGGCCACCAGACCCAGCAGCAGCCCCAGCACGGCACACAGCGCCACCGCCACAGGCCACGCCAGCCAAAAACTCCAGCCCGCCTTGAGGGTTAAGATGCCCACCGTATACGCACCGATGCCGAAAAAGCCCGCGTGGGCCAGCGGCAACTGCCCGGTGTACCCTAGCAGCACGTTCATGCCGTAGGCCAACATCGCGTAGATCATGATGTTCACGCCGATGTCGAGCAGGTAGCCCGATGGCCCGAACAGCGGCACCAGCGCGGCCAGCACGAACACGGCCACCCAGCCCCAGGTGCCCAGTTTGAAGCGGGCTGCTCCTGCACTGTTTGCCCCAGCATTGCTCAGCATCAGGTTCCCCTCTTAAACAGACCCTGCGGCTTGAGGGCCAGCACGATCACCAGCATGGCAAATCCGATGACATCCGAGAAATCGAGGCTGATGTAATAGCCGCCGAACACTTCCGCGAGCGCCAGCAGGAATGCGCCCACAATCGCGCCCGGTACGCTGCCCATGCCGCCCAGAATAATGATGGCGAAGACCTTCAGGTTCATGACCTCGCCCATGCTGGGAGACACCGAAATAATGGGCGCGATCAGGGTGGCGGCAGCGGCAGCCAACGCCCCGGAAATGGCAAAGGTCATCATGCCGACGCGGTTGGTATTCACGCCCACCAGTCGTGCGCCTTCCCGGTTTTGGCTCATGGCCTCGATGGTGGCCCCGGTCAGCGTGCGCTTGAGGAAATAATTCAGGCCCAGCATGACCACCACCGACGCCGCGATGACCAACAGGCGCTGCCAAGTGACGATGACGCCGCCGACGTTCACGATTCCGGGTACAGGTTCAGTGATCTGCTTGAAGTCCGGCCCCCAGACCAGTTGCACGGCGGCTTCCAGAAAAAACAAGACGCCGATGGCCGCAATCATGGGATGCACGTGGGGCGCATTTCTCATCGGATAAAAAATGACGCGCTCCATGAAGGCGGCCAGCAGTGCCACGCCCACCGCCGAAATGAGCAGCGCAGGCACGTAGCCCCAGCCCAGCCCAGTCAGAACCGCGTAACTGAGGTACGCGCCCAGCATGTACAGCCCGCCATGAGCGAAATTGGGCACGCGCATCACGCCGTAGACCAACGTGAGGCCGAGGGCCACCAGCGCGTACACGCCGCCCAGCGCCAGCGCATTGAACAGTTGTTGCAAAAATGTAGACAAGGGCAGGTCTCCTGATAAGGGGGATGATTGAGGGCGTGTTAAGGGGAAAGAGTTTCGTCAAGTCGAGTGTGAAGAGGCATCAATAAGAATCTCAGACCTGTACTTTTCCCTCGCCCCTTGTGGGAGAGGGCATTGCGAAGCAACGGGGTGACTCGCAGAGCTGCGGAGCAGAGGGGGCCACCGGGCAAACTCAACCTTTAGTCCCTATCAACCAAAACGCGCCCCAACACGGATGCGGGGCGCGGACAGTGGATTCTGGGTCAAAGAGGTTGGCTCAGGTGGGCCGCCGCTTGTGCCTCGGCCCGGCCCAGCTTTACTTCAGAACCGTCTTCACGCGCAGTTTGGTGTACACGCCGTTCTTCACGCTGGCAATGATGAATTCGGCGTCGGCATGTCCAGCCGCCGAGACGCCCAGCATCTTGTACACGGTCTTGCTTTGGGGCAAGGCTTTGGCCGCCGCGTTCAGTTGGCCGCGAATGGCCTGCGCGTCGTCGGTGGTTCCGGCAAGTTCCATCGCTTTGGCCACCACGTTCATGCCCATGTAGTTCAGGGCGGCTTCACTGGTGGGAATCTTCTTGTAGGCCCGCTGGTACTGCGCCACGAAGACTTGCGTACCCGCGAATTCTTTGGTGGGCAGCACGCCGACAGAGCCGTCGAGGTAAGAGCGCGGAACGATGGTGTCCATCTGCTCGAACTTGGCCTGATCCATCACGATGAAGCCGCCCTTGAAGCCCTGCTCGCGGGCTGCCTTGACCACCAGCGCGGTGGGCTGGCTGGGGCCGCCGATAAACAGCACGTCGGGTTTTTCGGCCAGTGCTTTGGTCACGGCAGAAGAGTAATCCACGGTGGTGGCGTAATCCACGCCGTTGTTGGTGCCCACCGTGCCGCCCTGTTTCGTCCACTCGCCCATAATCGCTTCGCCCCACTGCTTGCCGTAAGCGCTGGTGGTGCCGACCATCCCCAGCTTCTTGCCGAACGCCTTCATCTGCGTAGACACGAAGGGCTGGAGGTAGTTGTCGTAGCGGGGAGGCAGCATGAACGTCAGGGGGTTTTTGGCATCCAGAATCTTGGGCTCGCTGGAGTAGGCCACCAGCAGGAATTCGGGGTCACGGGTAGTGAGGGGCTGCACGGTCAGGATGCCCCCGGCGTGCGGCACGAAAATAATGTCGATGCCCTGAGACGTCAGGCGCTTGACGTTGGTGGCGGTTTCGTTGGGCAGGTAGCGGTCATCGAGGGCCACCAGCTTGAAGGTCACTTTCTCGCCCTTCACGGTCACGCCGCCCGCCTTGTTCATTTCATTGATGGCCATATCGAGGCCCGACTGCACGTCTTTGCCGTAAAACGCCGCGCCGCCCGACAAGGGGCCGCTGTAGCCGATGTTCACGACTTTATCGGCCAACGCCGAGGCACCGAGGAGGGCGACGGCAAGGGAAGCGAGTTTGAGGCCGGTGCGCTGCTGACGACTGCTGTTGCCTAAAAGTTGCTTCATAGGTGATCCTCCTGCCGGGTACAGACAGCTATGAGGGTAGATAGGCCTACCGCCTTAAGACTGACTGCTCCAGACTCTTGTTAAACGTTATGTGTAATGTTCATGCTGGCACGCAAAAATAGGGGTGTCAATTCATTCTGTTGCATTCCGCCCCCTTGCCCCCAATCTTTGAACTGGCCTTTTAAATCTCATATTTTACTCATTTTAAGTATGGATGAGTTATTTTGTCCGATGTGGGGCGATTTTTGGGGATGGGCTGTAGGGTGGTTGACGCGTCTTTCCATTTGTTGGTTCTTGCCCCGCTTATTGACATCGGGTGGAAGGTGAACCCCCCCGTTGCTGGCGCAACGCCCCCCTTAGAGGTGGGGACAAGGGCTTTTGCGCTCCCCTCAAGGGGGGCTGGCTGCGAAGCAGACTGGGAGGTTTACACGTAGCTCAAATTTAAGTTGGAAGGTGAACCCCCCCGTTGCTGACGCAACGCCTCCCCTTAAGGGGAGGACAAAGGCTTTTGCGCTCCCCTTTAAGGGGGGCTGGCTGCGAAGCAGACTGGGCGGTTTACACGCGACTTCAACGCCCAATGCCCACCGAACCGCGCAACTCTCGCCACCTTCTCTAGCTGGCCTGTGCTTTAGACGCGATACTGCACGGCGATGAACGATCAGCCCGCTCCGATTGCCCCCGCCCCGCGCAGCCGCGCCCGCATGCTGGAACTGGTGTTTCCCAAAGACAGCAACTACCACGGCACGGCGTTCGGCGGCTTCGTGTTGTCCTTGATGGACAAGGCCGCGAGTGTGGCCGCCGTGCGCCATTCCAGAGGCAGTGTGGTCACCGCCCGCATGGACGGCGTGGATTTCCATGTGCCGATCCGGGTAGGCGACGCGGTGGCGCTGGACGCCCGCGTGGTGCGTGTGGGCCGGAGTTCTATGACCATCCGGGTAGACGTGTACCGCGAAACGATGGCCAGCGGCGAGGTGCAACTGGCGACCACCGGGCATTTCGTGTTCGTGGCGCTGGATGAACAGGGCAAACCGCGCCCCGTACCCCCCCTGCACGAAGGCGCAGATTTGGCCCAAAACGACCCCAACTTCGAGGAACGGCCATGACAGGTGACCCCCTCCATCTGACCCTTGTGCGGCACGGGGCCACCGACTGGAACGGCATAGGCCGCTGGCAAGGCTGGACCGATACGCCGCTGGGCACGCTGGGCGAGGCTCAGGCAGAAAAACTGGCCGCCCGCCTGAGCAACCAGACCTTCGACGCCGTGTACAGCAGCGACCTGAGCCGCGCCGCCCGCACCGCCGAACTGAGTTTGCCGGGCGCACCGCTACGCCTAGACGTGCGCCTGCGCGAAATGCACTTTGGGCAATACGAGGGCGTGACCACCGACGCCGTGACCCATGACCCCGACTACGCCGATTGGCAGCGCGACCCTTGGCTGCTGCCTGCTCCCGGCGGCGGCGAGAGCCTGCGCGTGGTGGCTGACCGCATGCAGGACTGGGCCGAAGGATTGGAGGGTGGGCGCGTGATCGCCTTTTCGCACGGGGCCGCCATTCGCGCCCTGCTGTGCGGTCTGTTCGGGTGGCCCGCCTTGCCTCAACCGGACTATGTGCTGCCTTTTCCGTACCAGTTGGCCCACACGGGCCTGACTCGCCTTAGCCGCACCAATTCAGCCTCCACAGGGGGCCGCTGGACGCTGGTGGGTTATAACGACGCGGCGCACTTGGAGGAGTGAGGGGCTGGGTTGGAAGGGGCTTGGTCTACGGGTGCTGTGTCTAAGGGTCTAAATGTCTAGGGTCTAAGGTGTTGGGGCAGGTTCGCTTACTGGGTGGCCCCTCTGCTTCGCAGCTCTGCGAGTCCTACAAAGGAAGAGGGCTAAAAGCAAGAGCTGGAATCTTAGACTTTTGGCCCCTCACCCTTGAGGGGGGAGGCTGGGAGGGGGTGAGTGAGCAAAGCGATTACCCTCCCCCCTCACCCCAAAAACTCCACTCCCACTTCTTCCCCCAAATTCGCCAAGAATGCCCGCATGACCGCCGTGCGCCGCGCCGCTTCTACCTTGCCTACAGCCGTCTGAAAGGTGGATTCCAGCCGCAACAGCTTGGTAAAAAAGTGATCCACGGTGTATACCGCGTCGTTGGGCGTGCGGGCGGTGCAAAAGGGATCGGTGGCGTGCAAGAGAGCGCGTCTCATGCTGCCGCCTGCCGCTGCGGCCCGCAAAATGCCCAGTGCGCCCAGCGCGTCTAGGCGGTCTGCGTCTTGCAAGGCCGCACCCAACATGGTTTCCGGTGTGGCCCCGCGAGAATAGGAATGATCGCGCACGGCGGCGGCCACCGCTTCGGCCTCCACTTCATCAAAACCGAGGCTGGGTAGCTTGGCCCGCACTGCATCGGCAGCCAACGTGCTGGCCTGCGCCCGCTGGGGGTGGTTTTTGGGCAGGTTAATGACATCGTGCGAGAGGGCGGCGGCCACCGCGAGGCCGGGAGCCAACGCCGGGGCGCAGCGCAGCGTCCAGCGGGCCACCCGTGTTAGGTGGGCAGTGTCATGGGCGGCATCAAAAGTCATGGAGGATTCCACCCAGTCCCACACGGCGGGCAGGCGCGGGTCTTGCGCCAGCAGCGGCCCCAGCAACATCTCCGAATCGGATACGGCTAAACTCAAACGCCCGCTCCTGTTCCTACCCCTGCCCCTGAAAAGGCTTCCAGCAAGCGCACCACGATCACCAGCGCACTGAATCCCATCAGGCCCAGATACAGCCAGCGGGCTTGGCCCATCTGCCCGGTGCGGGCGTGGCGTACCCGCCGCCATTGGGTGTAGGCCCAGTAACCCAGCCCGCCGTAAATCAGGATATGCAGGCCCGCATACAGCAGCGGCGTATTGCGGGTGGCGGCCAGCAACACCGACAGGGCCAGCCCCGCCACCACCATCAGGGCCACGCCCATCCAAGGGGTGCGTTTCATCGGGCCACCTCCAGCCCCAGCGCCAGTTGGGCATGTGCGAGGTGATGGCGCAGGTGCCAGTCGTGCTTGGCGACCAAGCGCCAGAGGGTCTGCTGCCCTTCCTGCGGGTGCAGAATTTGTTCGTTGAAAGCCTGTGGATCGGTGCCCCGCAGCAGGGCAGCCCAGCGCACATTCAGACCGTCCATCAATGTGAGGGCGTCTTGCACGGGCGCGGCAGTCGTGGGCAGGGCCAACCAAGCATTCTCATTCATGGGCTGAATGGTGTAAGGCTGCTCGGCCAGCCCGTAGCTGAGGCGCACCAGCCCGTGCAGATGGGCGTCGGCGGCGTGGTGGGCCAGTTCATGCACCGTCCAACTGCCGGGGCGGTAGCGCCTACCCAAGTCGGCTTCGGTCAGGCCAGACAGCAAAGTGCGCCATGCCTGCGCCGTTGCCAGCATTCGCGCCGCCACTGCATCCAGCGTGGCCCGGTCTTGCCCCGGCAGAGTGGGAATCGGCCCGATGGGGTACTGATCTGCCGAAGAGTCTGCCAACCGATCTGCATGGGGCGAGGCTGTCATGCACGCAGTATTGCAGGATTTTTGGGACAAGTTCGAATGCATTGACTTTCAATACATCCACTTTAGAGGTATGCTGACTCCATGAACACCCGCGAGCGGTTGCGCCTGCTGATTCTGGCGGTGCTGGAGCGTCAGCCCGAACACGGCTACGCTATCGCGCAGGCCATTCACGCCCGCAGCGAGGGGCTGCTGACGGCCCGCGAAGGCACGCTGTATCCGGCCCTGCACGCGCTGGAAGGCGAGGGGCTGATTCTGAGCGAAGAGCGCGAAGTGGGCGGACGCCTGCGCCGCGAGTACCGCCTGACCGAAGCGGGGCTGGGGGCACTGGCCCGCACACGCACCGACTGGCAGGCACAAATCCGGGCCGTTCAGGCCGTGCTGGGTCTGCCGCAACAGGAGGCACAATCATGACTTCCCCAAAACCGATGACGCTGCACTACTGGCTAACGGTGGCGCTCAAGGACTTGCCGGAGCCTGTGCAACTGCGTCTAGAGGATGAATACCGCGCCCACTTGCTGGATTCCGAATCTCCGAACGACGTGCAGGGGGTGTTGGGCGACCCAAACATGGTTAAAAAGCAACTGGGTAGCTTGTACTTCACTACTTACAAATTGAAAGAGTTGGAGCAAGCCAAACGGGGTAGGAACATCTTCGTCCATACTTTTGTCGCGGCTATGGCTTTGCTGGGCAGCTGGATCGCTTGGGATTCGCACGGAAAGGACTTGACCCAATTGTTCGGGCCAGTATCGGTATTGCTCATCTCAGCAGTGGTTTGGGGTTGCTCTGCCCGATCGCCCCTCATCAAACGTCAATTCGTGCGCTCAAGCTGGACGGTCAGCGCCCTTCAGATCATGTTGTGGTCTGGCTGGACAATTTCCCTACTGAGTGGACAATCCTTGGGTGCGTTCATGGGCTACTACGTAGCCTTATTTCCCGCCCTCATGCTGTATCAATTCTGGGACGCCCGCCAAAATTACTTGCGCCTAGACCGCACTTTGCGCTTGGTAGGCACACCCAACTAAGCCCCAGCTATTCTGCTTCCATGTCCTCTCCCCTCTCCGTCACCGTGCGCCGCGTGCTTGACCCGGCAGACCCGGCCCTCCCTGCCTTTGGGCGCGTGCAGGACGAGAGCTACTACGATCCCGACACGCTGATGCCGCCACAGATGTTTCCGCGCCTTGTTTCGGGGCCGCGTAACCGGGTTCTAGTGGCCGAAGACGAGAGCGGGCAAGTGCTGGGCGGCACCGTCTTTCATCTCATGACGGCAGCCGGATTCACATCGTTTACGGGGGTGGCGCGGCAGGCGCAAGGCCGGGGCGTGGGCTGGGCGCTGCACGCCGCCAAGCTGGAAGAAGTGCGTGCAGCAGGCTTGGCAGGCATCTTTGCCGATAGCGTATTTGCGGGGCGGCAAGATGCGGAAGACCGGGAGGCCGAGGCAAAAGCTGGCAGCAGCGCCACCGCCCGCCGCGCCGCGCTGCACGCTTGGGGCCTGCGCACCGTAGACATTCCGTATTGGCAACCTGTGGGCGGCCCGAATGGTGGCCCGCTCACCGACTTGGATTTGCTGTATCAGCCGTTAGATGGATCGCAAACGGTGCCGCTGGACTTGGTGACGCAAACGCTGCAAGCCTACTGGAACGGCTGGCTGGGCCAGAAACGTGCCGCACAAGAAGCCCAAGCCTTGGCAGACCGGGCCGAAGCGGAGAGCCTGCGCCTGTTACCCGCGACTGAAACGTCGTCGTATTGGCAGGAACGCACACGAATCGAGACGAAGGAGACCTAAATCCTACAGGTGGTCGAGAAATTCCCTTTCGTGGGTAAACGCAAAGACCTGCCTTTGACCTTCCTTTAGACCCCGCCCGACTAGACCTCACATAACACAAAAAAAGCCGCCCCCTTCAAGACGGCTGATGCAGCAAATCGAGTTAGGCGGCAGGCTGATCGGCGCTGCCCGCGTCGGCTTCGGCGCTGCGGCGGGGGCGGGCGGCGCGTTCGGCATTGGGCGCAGTTGCAGCCGGGGGCGCTTCAGGAGCGGGTGTGGCGGCAGCCGGGGCCACAGCGGGCGTACCAGCCGTAATGCGGGTCAGGGTGTCGGTGAAGGCACGCAGAGCGTCTCCGGCTTCTAGGTCGGCTACGGCGCGGGCGTTCAGTGCGCCGAGTTCCTCACGGGTCACGGCGTATTCGGGGGCGTCGTGGCCCTTCAAGGTACGTAGCACGGCGTAGGCGTTCCCCGACACGATGGTTGCGCCTTTGGTGGTGGTCACGTTCGGCGCGGCGCTCTGCTCGCTGCCGATCAAGGTAATGGTATCGGGGCTGATGAGGGTCACGCGGTCGCCCCGCTCTTCCATATGTGCGGCCAGTTGCAGCAGCCCGCGCAGGTGCAGCATGTGGTGAAAGAGGTCGAGGTGGGCCAGCATCGCGCCTGCTTTCTTAAGTGCGGAGTCCATACGTCACAGTATTCTGCTCCGCACAGAATTGTCAAGCTTAATTATAGATTAATAGTTCTGTATCTAACAGAATATCAAGGCAGAGAAAAGGGCCGATGCTTCCGGCCCTCCCTGACGATCAGTTCTGCACAGTTACTCGCGGGATCAGCACCAGCTTCACTTCGATGGTTTTGCCCGCCCTCAACACGCTTAACGTCACGGTGTCGCCGGGGGCATAGGAGCGCACGGCAAACTGAAATTCCGTGAAGTTGACGATGCGTTTGCCGTTTACGGCAGTCACGATGTCGCCGCGCACGCGCTTGCCGTCTTCGTTGTATTGAAGGGGTTGCAGGCCCGCTTTGGCTGCCGGGCTGCCCGCCGAGACGCTGGTAAAAAACGCGCCGGGCGTCGTGCCCAAATCCAGTTCGAGGATACGGTTGGCCTCGGCAAATTCGCGCTCGCTGAGGTCGGTCAGGGCAGCCAAATCACCGCCGATCCCAATCCCGATAATGGGCGCGTCCCGTTTCTCGCCGCGTTTCAGGGCGGCAACGCGGGCGTCGTTGGTGGTCACGGGCACGGCATAAGACTGAATCCGGCGCACGCCACCTTGCCCCTGCACGCTGATGTAGCTGACCACGCCCGTCACTTCGCCCTTGGTATTCAGAATCGGGCCGCCGCTGTCGCCGGGAATCAGTTGGGCGTTCAGTTCCAGCGTGCCAGCCGGGAAGTTGGCACGTTCTGCGGCCACGTCCAGCGCGGTCAGGCGGCCTGTTTTAGAGGTCAGGAAGGCTCCACCGCCGTTCCCAATCGCCAACGCCGAATCTCCCACTGCCGGACGGCTGGCGGCCAGCGGCAAAAAAGGCGTGCCTTTGGGGACTTTCACGCGCAGCAACGCCAGATCGGACTGGTCGTCGTACCCGATCACTTCTACGGCATAACGCTTTTTGTCTACGGTTTGGGCGCTCAGATTTTTGGCCTGAAACACCACATGGTAGGCCGTAAGCGCCAACCCATCGGCACTGATCAGGAAGGCTGTGCCTACGCCGTCCGAATCGGCGCAGTTGGTGGGTGGGCACTGCTCGATGCGTAACGTGGCGGCGCGGCTTTTGGTAAAGAGGGCGTTCAGAGCGGCTTTTTCGGCGGTGGTCAGGGGAGCGGGCGTGCTTCCGGCGCGGCGCTCGGCGGGGCTGGTGGGCTGCGCGGTGCCGGGCTGAGCCGACTGCGGCACAGCCTGAAGCGCCACACTGGAAGAGAACAACACAGAACCGCCCACCAGCGCGGCAGAGAGGGCCAAAGCTAGAGGGCGGACGCGTGCGTTCTGAAATTTCATAAGTCAGTTTGGACGGCGAACGAGGCCCGGTGTGTGGGGTTGGTTTCGTTCCTGACCGCAGAGAATTACAGTTGTTCTTCATGATAATTTTTTGTGCTGAGCATGAGCCGTGCATAGACCGCTTTCCGCCCCAATCTGGCCGCGCCGCTAGCATGTAGCCCATGACTGTTCCCGTTGCTGTACCCGGAATTGGCCCGCTGACCACCGTTTTCGTCTACGGCACCCTGATGCCCGGCGAGCGTAACGCGGGAGTAGCGGCACGGGGCGGCACGTTTACAGCCCAGCCCGCCACCTTGCGCGGCCACCGACTGCTTCACCTCACGCCGGAAGCGTACCCGGCAGTCATTCCCGGCATTGCACAAGACTTTGTGTTGGGCCACGCATTGACCTATACGCCTGCCGACTGGCACGCCGCCCTACCCTTTTTGGACGCGCTGGAAGGCACAGAAGAAACGCCGCCGCTGTATACCCGCGAGCAGGTGGAACTGGATGTAGAGGGCGGCCAACTCTTGCCCGCGTGGGTGTATCTGTATGCCCGTGCAGACCGTCTAGAGCAGCCCGGAGCCGACGCCATTGCCAGCGGCGATTGGCGCGAGGCCCCAGACCGGATGCGGCCCCGGCCTAGCGATAGGTGAGGAACGGTGGGTGATTAAGCTTGGAAGGTGAACCCCCCCGTTGCTGGCACAACGCCCCCCCTTAGCTCGACTTTGGCCATTGACAGGGGAAGCAGCAGGCTGCTTCCCCTGTCAGACTTGAGCATGACACGGCTTCCGACTTGGTTCACGGGG
>NZ_SSNW01000026.1 GCF_004801315.1 Deinococcus sp. Arct2-2 | reverse complement strand
CCACCGCAATGGTCTGTCCATCCTGCACAATCCCACGCAAGGCCTCAGCCGCACTGGGATAGAGCTTATTTAATTGAGAGGTCATAGGCTGGCAGCATATCCAATCTGAGCAAGAAACCAAACGGGCGTTAGGTGGCGCACGGAGAGCCGAGGCCACGCACTCAAGACAGGCAGCAGACCCAGCCCGTCCTATACTCGCTTCACATGACCCTCTCTTCACTCCCCGCGCCAGCAGCGCCCACTGTGTCGCCGTGGACGCTCTCGGCGTTTTGGTTCGGCACAGCGTTTCACTGGCTGCTGCTCCTGATTATCCTTATTCCAGCCAACGTGGTGGGCTTCGTGGGCGAGGCCAGCAAAGGCACATATTTGGGCATTCTCACGGCGGTAGGCGCAATTATGGCGCTTATTTTGCCGCCGCTGGTGGGCGCACACTCTGACCGCACGGGCAAGCGGCTGCCCTACATCCGGCTGGGTCTAACAGTGAACTTGGCGGGCCTCGGCGTCATGGCCCTCGCCGCCTCGGTCATGACGGGCATGGGCGGATTCGTGGTCTATGTCCTCGGATTTTTGTTGGTGCAATTCGGCAACAATTACGCCACTGCGCCGTATAGCGCCCTCATTCCTCAACTGGTGCCGCCCGCCTTGCGTGGACGCTATAGCGGCGTCATGGGCATGCTTCAGGCGGTGGGCCAACTGTTGGGCGCGGTAGTAGCCTTCGCGGTTGGTACGCTGAATCTGCCCGTATTCGTGTCGTTCGCGGTCATTGCGGTGGTGCTACTGGTTCCCGCCCTGATCACCATGCGCGGCGTGCCCGAAAGCACTGCTCCCAAGGGTCAGGAAGTCTCCGGCCCCACGTTGTCCCTGAAACAACTGTTCGCTTACCAACCCTTCCTGTGGGTCTTTATTACGCGGGTGCTGTTCGCGCTGGGCCAGTACAGCGTGCAGCCGTTTTTGCAGTACTACAGCGTGGATGTCCTGAACCAAAAAGACGGCGTGACGGCCAGTTCTCTCTTGGCAGGATGCATCATCGTGGCCTCTATCCTGAGTGCTTTTTTAGGTGGCCGAATCAGTGACCGGGTGGGCCGAAAACCTGTGATCTATGTGGCGGGCACGACTATGGCGATTGCAGCTATTTTGCTCCTCATCGCGCCGGGATTTGGCGCGGCGTTGGCGTTGGCTGTGGTGTTCGGCCTCGGCTTCGGCGCATTTACCAGCGTGGACTGGGCCTTGGGGAGCGACGCCATGCCCAGCGCCAAATCGTATGCCCGCGACATGGGGATTTGGCATGTGGCCTTCGTGGGGCCGCAGTTTGTAGGCGCACCGCAAGGCGCACTGCTGGACTGGGGCAACCGTCAGGGCGACAATTTGGGTTACACATTGGTCTTCGGCATCGCCGCCGCCTTCTTTATGCTGGGCGTGCTGCTGGTTCGCAATGTGCCCGATACGGCGCATGTCAAAACGGCCAAAGCGTAAGCCGCATTCCCTCACCCGGCCTATCCATTTTCTTGACCTAAGGTTCAGCAGGCGTTGAGACGGTGCCTCAGCCGCCAAAGTCTTCGCAATGAAGCGTGCCAAGCTCACCGTATGAGCAACGATCAGAACTCTACCGAGACCACGCCCGAACAGAGCATCAAAGCTGTGGCGGCCATTATTAAAGACGTGAAGTTTGCCATGCTGACCACCGTGACCTCGGAAGGCCGCCTGCACTCGCGCCCCATGACCACGCAGGAGCAGGAATTTGACGGCGACATCTGGTTTTTGGGCAACAAAGACGCCGAATCCACCGACGATATGCGCCACCGCCCCGAAGTGAACTTGAGCTTCTCTAACCCCGAAAAAGGCAACTATGTGAGCCTGACGGGAACGGCAGAACTGGTGGAAGACCGCGCCAAGCTGGATGACCTCTGGAACGACTTTTACAAGACGTACTTCGAGGGCGGTAAGGAAGATCCGAACATCCAGTTGATTAAGATTCACGCTCACGGCGCGGAATACTGGGAGAGCGACGGCCGGGTTCGCAGCTTCCTTCAGATGGCGAAGGGCGCGATTACGGGCAAACAGCAGAGCATGGGCAAAAACGACACCGTGAATCTGTAAGCACTCATCGCAATCTAAGGCGGGCGGCTAAGGCTGTCCGCTTTTGCTCATGAATCCCCTAGCAGACAGCCAATCGGGACAGCCTCAAATTAAGCCGCGTATGCTCTGGCCTGTGACTCCACAACAATTCAGAGCCAAATTTCAGGCTGCATCAGAGCCTCTGCTTCATCTATGACTGACCCAACTGTGGCCTTGCAACGGCGGGCGCTGGTGGGCGTGCTGCTGACCGTAACGATGTGGGGCGCGAACGTGGTGCTGCTGAAGGCCTTGCTGGGCAGCACCAACGCCGAAACCATCAATGTCGGGCGCTTTGTCATTGCGGGCAGTGTGCTGGTGGCCCTGAGTGTACGGGCGCACGGTTGGCCGCGCTGGGACGCCACAACTTGGCTGGCAGTGGCGGTGGTAGGGTTCCTCGGCAATACCCTGTTTCAGGCCTTCTTTCTCACTGCTATTCGGGCCAATCCTGCGGGTGTAGGCGGCCTAGTGACGGGAATCGTGCCGGTGCTGGTGCTGCCGCTGGGCCTGTTGCTGGGGCAAAAGGTAAGTGGACGGCAAACGGCGGGGGTGGGAGTGGCCTTCGCGGGACTCCTCGGCCTGTTGGCAGTGACGCTGCAACCGGGCGCACATGTCACGCTGAGCGGGCTGGGTTGGGTACTGGCAGCAGCAGGCGCGTGGGCGGGCTACACGCTGTTCAACCGCCCACTGACGGCGCAGTTAGGAGCGCTGCCGTTCGTGGCCTTCAGCCTGCTGCTGGGCTGCCTCCCCTATCTGCTGTGGGCTGTGCCGCACCTGCATGACCTGAACCGCCTAGCGCCGCTGACTGTGCTGGGCATTGTGGTGAGTGCGCTGGGGGCTAATGTGCTGGCGTATCTGGCGTGGGCCAATGGGACCAACATACTCGGCGCAGCCCGCACCGCCGTCTGGAACACCCTCGCGCCTGCTGTTGCCCTGCTGCTCAGCGCCGCCGTGCTGCACGAACGGTTGCCCACAGCAGTCTGGCTGGCCGCAGGCGTGATCCTGCTGGGTGCGGCGCTTGCCAACTGGCCGGAACAAAAGAAGCGGGCGCAGGAAACTGCCACGTCTCCCCGCCCTGAACTCTGAGCTGTCCCACTTGTCAGGACACTCTATCCCAGTGTCCTAAAGCTTTCGCTCCCTTCTGATCTCCGGTACTCAGTCCAGTTGCATGTCGATAACAGGCGGTTTGTCCGTCTTGGCTTCCGGTTGCGGCTGTACAACCTCCGCTTCTGCCATGACCGTTTCGGGCTTGGGCTGGGGCGGGCGCACCATCGGCGTGAAGGTGTTTTCTTGGGCCGTGATTTTGGCCTGCACGATGGGCGTCGCGGGTGTGACCGACTCGCCGCCCGCCACGCTGACCCAACCCGCTGTGCCAGACGGTGCATCGGCGGCCTGTGTTGCACGCGCCGGGGCCAGTTTGATGGGAGGCAAGGTGCTGGTTTGGGCGATGCGGGCGGCGTTTTGCGTGGCCGCAGTCTGCGCGGCGCGGCGGGCGGCCAACATGATGGAATCCACTTCGGCAGCCGTCAGAATTCCCTTGGACTGCAAGGTGCCGAGGATAGCCAGCGCGAGTTTCCGGGCGTACTCGCCGTCGTTGGGAGGGGGGGAAGCGCCGAGGGTCATAGGCCGCTACCTTATACCAATTTGCGAGACTGCGCGAGAATCGTTCGAGCGGACTGGAACAGCTGCGAAGCAGAGCAAGTAGCAAAAAGTGCGGGAGGAGTGGCGTGGTCAACCGCCTCAGTTCACGACGAAGGCTGGCGGCGCTGGACGGCCCTATCGATGCTGTTACGGATGTTCGGGAAGCAGAGCAAGTCCGTATGACTCTATTCGTGGCCGAGTTTGATGCGCCCCAGATGGCCCGGACGCCGCCGCAAGTGGCTCAGGAAACGCCGCATTTGCATCAGGAAGCACGGTGTTGTGGGATACAAGTGACACAATAGACGCAATGCAACATAGACCCAGTACAAAAGCAGCCGGGACAAAAGAAGAATGGGGCGGGCAAGAGTTGCCCCCTGCCGGGTAACAGACAGGCAGACAGGGCAGTGAGGCGGCGCGGAGCCGCACAGTAGATGCAGGCTTGGGTGGTATTCTGGAGCAGTCTGACAAGGTGGCGTGTACCCATCACCCACACCAAAACGCACCGGCTCAGGCATCACTCACGGGCAAAATTTTAGCCTGAGCGGTGCGGTACGCGAAGAACTGTTGAGGAGGACTGAGGAATGTACCGAGGAAGAGAGGGGCAGTGGGCGTTCCTGCTCCACCGTCTGTCCGGGCTGGCGATTCTGGCTTATCTGTTGCTGCACGTATTCAGCATCGGATCATTCATTTTCGGCGAGCGTTTTTATATGGCCATCCATCACACCTATGACCTCTGGTTCTTCCGGCTGGGTCTGGTCGTCATTACAGCGGGCGTGGTTTACCATGCCTTCAACGGCTTGCGCATCATCGTTATGGACTTTACGGGCGCGGGCGTCGCTTATCAGCGTCAGATGTGGTACGGCGTGATGGCACTTAGCGTTCTGAGCGCCTTGTACGCCGCTTACCGCCTCTACCCCCGCTTGATCGGAGGTTACTGATGATTCGGGCACGTACCTTTATAGATGCGCGGCAACAGTCGCACTCCAACGCCGAACTGAATTGGTGGATTTTCATGAGAATCAGCGGACTGATCTTGGTCTTCTTGATTCTCGGCCATATCTACATGACGTTTATTCAGGTCAGCGAAGCCGACGCCACTTTCGACGCAGTCGTAAGCAAACTCAGCAATCCGGCATGGAAGTTCTATGATTGGCTGATTTTGGCTTTGGCTCTGATGCACGGAGCCAACGGCGCACGCTACTCGATAGAAGATTACGTGCGCTCACGCCCCAACCGGGCTTGGGTCAAAGGTATCTTCTACACAGTCATCGCTCTGGTGTTCGCGTTTGGCACAGTTGGCCTGTTCGCTATCTAAGCGGGCCACTGCCTCAGGCGTTCATCTTCTAACCCGAACAAAGGAAACCAACTATGCATCATCGTTATGACGTTTTGGTGGTGGGAGCAGGCGGTGCGGGGCTGATGGCCGCCCTGTACGCCGCCAAAGGCAATGTCAGCGTGGCCTGTATCTCCAAGCTGTACCCGACCCGTTCTCATACGGGCGCGGCGCAGGGCGGAGTAGGCGCGGCGTTGGGCAATGTGCAAGAAGACCACTGGGAATGGCACATGTTCGACACGATCAAGGGGGGCGACTACCTGACCGATCAGGACGCCGCCGAGATTTTTTCCAAAGACGTGATCGAAGCCGTGTACGAACTGGAACACATGGGCCTGCCCTTCTCGCGCACCGAGGAAGGCAAGATTGCCCAGCGCAAATTCGGGGGCCATACCCGCGAGTTCGGTAAGGCCGCCGTGGAGCGTTCCTGCTACGCCAAAGACCGCACCGGCCACATGATTTTGCAAACTCTGTACCAACAGAATGTAAAAGCCGGAACTACCTTTTACAACGAGTTCCACGTCACCGACCTGATTATCGAAGACGGGCGCTGCCGGGGCGTCGTAGCCTACGACCTGTCTACGGGCGAGATCCATACCTACCACGCCAAAGCCGTGATTCTGGCGGCAGGCGGCTACGGGCGTATCTTCAAGATCACGTCTAACGCGCTGACCCTAACGGGCGACCTGATGAGCATCTACTACCGCAAGGGCCTGCCCCTAGAGGACATGGAGTTCTATCAGTTCCACCCCACCGGCCTCTCCAAGTTGGGCATTCTGGTCACGGAAGGCATTCGCGGTGAGGGCGGCATTCTGCGCAACAGCACCGGCGAACGCTTTATGGAACGCTACGCGCCCACCATCAAAGACCTTGCGCCCCGCGACATCGTGAGCCGCTCCATCATCACCGAAATCCGCGAAGGCCGGGGCGTAGGCCGCGACGGCGACGCCATCAACCTTGACCTGACGCACCTGCCGCGTGAAACCATCGAGCAGAAGTTGGCCGAAATTACGGACTTGGCCCGCACCTACTTGGGCCTCGACCCGATCAAGGACTTGGTGCCGATTCAGCCCACAGCGCACTACGCGATGGGCGGCATTCCTACCGATGTAAACGGCCTGTGCCTCAGCGACGGACACGGCGGCAGCATCGAGGGTCTGTATGCGGCGGGCGAGCAAGCCTGCGTGTCTCTGCACGGCGCGAACCGATTGGGCACCAACAGCCTCGGCGACCTGATCGTGTTCGGACGCCGCGCCGGGATTTACGCCGCGCAGTACGCCCGTCAGGTCGACTACGGCACCATGCCCGAAAACCCCGAAGCCGAAAGCAACGACATGCTGAACCGCATGAAGAACGCCAGTGGCACCGACAACGCCGCCCTGATCCGTAAGGAACTGCAAGAAACCATGATGAACAACGTGGGCATTTTCAGAAACGGCCCCGATATGGAAAAACAGGTCGGAATCGTGAATGAACTGAAGGCCCGTTATAAGAACGTCAAGGTGTCTGACCCCAGCCAGCGTTATAACAGCGAACTGATGGAAGCGATGGAACTCGGCTTTATGCTGGACTGCGCCGAAGCCATGACGGCCAGTGCCCTGAACCGTACCGAGTCGCGCGGCGCACATGACCGCGAAGATTACGGCGAACGGGACGACGCCAACTGGCTGAAGCACACGATGGCCTACAAAGACCTGAACAATGACAACAACGTGCTGATCGGTTATAAGGACGTGAGCCTGAAAGGGTATACGCGGGCCTTTGAACCTAAGCCCCGAGTGTACTAATTGGGAACGTGGGAGATGGATCGTAGAACGTGGGAATAACACCAACCACGATCCACACTCCACGAGCCACGTTCCAAAAGGACTGACATGACCCAAGCACAAATCACGCCCAGTACCCCCGCCACCGTTGCGGCCATGATGACCCTCAAGGTCAAGGTGCTGCGGTTTGACCCCGAAAAAGACAAGAAGGCCCACTGGGTCACCTACGAAGTCGAAGCGAGTGCCGCAGACCGTGTGCTGGACGTGATCAATCACGTCAAATGGTACATGGATCCCAGCCTGACCTTCCGGCGCTCCTGCGCTCACGGCATTTGCGGCAGCGACGCCATGCTCATCAACGGGCGCAACCGCCTTGCCTGCAAAACCTTGCTGCGCGACGTGGTGAAAAAGAGTGGCGACACGATTACCGTGGAACCCATTCGCGGCCTGAAAGTGGAAAAAGACCTGCTGGTGGACATGGAGCCGTTCTTCGACTCCTACAAGGCAATCATGCCTTACTTCATCAACGAGTCGCCGGAACCCGCCGCCGAGCGCATCCAGTCGCCGGAACTCGCAGAGCGCATGGCGCATTCCAGCAACTGCATCCTGTGTGCCTGCTGCACCACCTCTTGCCCCATTTTCTGGGTCAACGGGTCTTACCTCGGCCCCGCCAGCATCGTGCAGGCGCACCGGTTTATCTTCGACAGCCGCGATGAAGCCACCCAGCAACGCCTGAACATCATGAACCAGAACACGGGCGTCTGGCGCTGCCGTACGGCCTACAACTGTACCGAAGCGTGCCCCCGCGACATCCCGATTACGCAACTGATCGAGGAAGTCAAGCGGGCCGTGATGTACCAGCAAGCCTAAGCACCAGCTCTATAACAGCACTAACAGAAGACGCGGAGGCCGAGGGGCTATCCGCGTCTTTTGTCGTGTCAGTGAGACTCTTAGATCAGCTATTGATTCTTACCTAGATTGACGATGGCCTGAAGCTTGAGCAGATTAACCCCCCCGTTGCTGACGCAACGCCCCCCCTTAAAGGGGAGGACTAAAGGCTGTTGCGCTCCCCTTGAGGGGGGCTGGCTGCGAACTGGTACAGCTCCGCAGGAGAGCAGACTGGGGGGTTAATTTGGCAGCATCCATATTACCCACTCGTACAAGAATCGATAACGCTTACGACAACTGCGCCTCTGCCGCTTTAATTGGCTTTTGACTGGTCAGCAGACTGAAAGCGGCCAGCACCAACACTACGCCTGCGCCGAAGGTGGCGGCGGGGCCAAAGCGCGAATACAGTGCCCCGCCGCTGAGTGGGCCGACAACCTGTGCCAACGAGCCGAACGCCTGCGCCCCACCCTGCACTTGCCCTTGTGCTTCGGCTGGCGCGGCCAAAGAAATCAGAGTGCCCTGCGCCGCATTGAAAATCCCTTCGCCCACTGCGAAGAAAACCACGCTGACATACAGCAGGCCCGCGTAAGGCAGCAGCGGCAGCAAAGCCATGCAGACCACGCCCACCACACCCAGCAGCAAGCCGAGTTGGGCCACGCCGCGTTCTTTGAGGGCTTTGAGCAGGTACGGCAGCAAGAAACCCTGCGCCACGATGTCGCAGCAGCCCACTGCAATAAATACGGTACTCATCTGGGCTGGCCCCCAACCGAGCGTATCGCGGCCCAGCAGCGACAAGGCAATTTGCATGATGGAAAACGGCAGGGTAAACAGCACGCTGACATACACCAAGTGCCGCACCACCGGGTAAGCCAGCGCACCCGCCAATTGCCGCAGGGGATTCAGGTGAGAGGCGTTTAGGTGCTTGCTGCGCCGCTCTGGGGGCAGGCTTTCGGGCAAAATGAACGCGCCCCACAAAAGATTGAGGATCGAGACGCCCGCCGCCAAGAACATTGGGGCGTTCAGGCTAATGTGCGAGGCCAAGCCGCCAATCGCGGGGCCGATGATAAAACCCGCGCCCACCGTCGCCCCGATTTGCCCGAATACTTTGCCCCGGTCTTCCTCGGAGGTGGTGTCGGCCACGTAGCCGAAAATGGCGCTCAGGCCGCCTGCACACAGCCCGTCTATGATTCGGCCCAAAAACAGCACCCACAGACTGCCCCCCAGACCGAACACGAGGTAGCCGATCCCGGAACCCAGCAGGCTCAGCATCAGCACGGGCCGCCGTCCGTAGGCGTCGCTGAGTGCGCCCAGCACAGGCGAGGAAAAGAAGGAACACAGGGCGTAGGCGGCCCCCAAGAGGCCGATGACGGCGGCTTGCTGCCCCACGTTGGGCACGTAGCTGGCGACGATAAACGGCAACACCGGAAAAACGAGGCCGATGCCCATAGCGAACAAAAAGGCCGTGATGAGCATAAAGAGCAGCGGCGCTTTTGGGGCGGCTGTCGGCGGAGCGTCAGGAATCTGATTCATAGGTGCAGAGTAATGAGTGGGCGCGGCGCAGGTCTTGAAGAAATACGACATGGGTTTGCGTCTTCTCGCCACCCGCGCCCCAGCCTTCCGCACCTACACTGTTTGCATGACTCCCCAACCCGTGAACCTCGCCGCCGCTTTCGCCAGTTTTGATGAGTTCTACGCCCCGCGTGTGGCCGCCGAACTGAATGGACAGATGGTCAAACTCGCTAAGATTCAGGGCCGATTCGTGATGCATTCTCACCCCAACGAAGACGAATTTTTTTTGGTGCAGCGCGGCGAACTGTTGATGCACTTTGAAGACGGCCCCACGCGCACCATCCGGGAAGGCGAGTTTCTTGTCGTGCCGCGTGGCGTGCGCCATTGCCCCGACGCACACGAGGAATGCTGGGTGCTGCTGTTCGAGCCTGCCAGTACCCTAAATACCGGCGACGTGGGCGGCGAACATACCCGCGACGCCGTGCCACTGGGTGTGTCTAGCGATGAGGCCAGCCGTTGACCCGCGCCCTGTACTACGAGAACGGGACTCAGTTGACCTTCGACGCGGTGGTGCAAGAGGTCAACGGCTCAGAAGTCGCGCTGGACGCCACCGCCTTTTATCCCGAAGGAGGCGGGCAAAATGGCGACGCAGGACGCCTGACGTGGGCCACTGCCTCGGCAGCCGTGCTGGACACCCGCAAAGACAAGGCCACCGGGCTGATCTGGCACAAGCTGGCAGGAGCGTTGCCGCCCGCTGGCACGCCCGTTGTGGGGCAGGTGGACGCGGCGCGGCGCTGGCGACAGATGCAGCGGCACAGCGGCGAGCATTTGCTGGCGCAGGCGTTCAGGCGCGTGAATCCGGCGTTCAGCGTGGCGGCGGTAGGCATGCGGAACCCCGAATGCACACTAGATTTGGAAGGTGACCCGGCAGAAATTCATGTGCAGGCCGCCGAGACCTTGCTGCGCGAAACGTTGGGCCGCACCGATCTGGTGCTGGACACGCCTACCGTTCCGGAAGACGATCTGCACCTGTACGCCCCGCGCCGGGAAACCAAAGTAAGCGGGCAGGTGCGCTTGGTCATCTTCCGCGATTCGGCTGAGGAAGCCTTTGACGTGAGCGCGTGCGGCGGCCTGCATGTGCCGCGTGCCAGCCTCGCCGGGCCGGTGGTGATTCTGCGTACAGAGCGCATCCGGGCGGGCCTGACACGGGTGGTGTTCATGGCGGGCGAGGAAGCAGGCGAGTATTTGGCCCGCGTGTACGGAGAAGCCCGCGCCCGCGCCCAAGGCTTCAGCGTGCCCGTAGACCGCCTGCCCGAACGGGTGGTCGCAACCCTTGCCGAACGCGACGCGCTGAAAGCCGAAGCCGCCGCCCTGCGGGATGCGTTGGCCGCAACGGTGGTCAGGACTGCGCCCATAGAAACTGTGAATGGCCTGCCCGTGCGCTGCGTCGTGCTGGACGATATAGCCATGCTTTTGCCTACGCTCAATGCCGTGTCAGAGGGCGGAGTGGTGCTGGCGTTGGCTCCGGGCGGACGCTGCGGGATAGCCTGCAAACACCTTGATCGTCATTTCAATGTCGTTGATCACCTTAAAGTTGATGTCGGAGCTATTCTCAGCCGTGTTCTTAAGGCAGCGGGAGGCAAAGGCGGAGGCAAATCGGAGATCGCGCAGGGCGTCACGCCTCAGCCGGATGGGTTTTTTGCCGCAATCAAAGAGGCTCTGGCGGCGTTTATTTTTGTCCCAATTCCTGAACGACAGCCTGTGTCCCAACCGGAGTACGGACAGCCCTTCAACAAACTCTCCGCCCCGGCTTTAGGCGTAGACAAAACAGAGATTGTAGGGATGCTGAAGCCCAAGCCTTCGAACGAGGCTTAAAAGGCCGCCAAAAAACCTGATTCACACACCCACCTCGCTTTTCCCACGTCCCACCCTCTACGTTCCCTTCACTGCCACCGCACGCAGCCGCCGGTAATCCGCCATCCACTCCGTCCCAGTCCACAATTTCGGGCGGGCGTAGGCTTCGGCTTCGGCCAGTACCGCTTCCCGGTCTGCATCATTCAGGGGAGCCAGCCACGCGCCGCCAAAGCCCTCCAGCCATGCGCGGAAGCCGTCTTCTCCTTTTAGCGGAGTAGGGCGGGCAAACCAGTGGGTGCGCCCTACCCGCAGGCCCGCCGATTCCAGCAGGGTTGCCAGTTGCGCGGTTGTGGGAAAGACCCACGGGTGAGGCAATTCGGGTAGGCCAAGCGTGGCGGTGGCGTGGTTCACGGCGTCAATGACGGTTTGCATGTTGCCCGCGCCGCCCATTTCCAGTACCAGCCGTCCACCGGGTTTCAGGGCGTCGGCCACCTGTGCAAACACTGTGTCCAGCGGCTTCATCCAGTGCAGCGCGGCGTTGCTGAATACGGCGTCGAACTCGTCTGGGTAGGCCAAGGCGTGGGCATCCACCACTTCAAAGGTCAGGCCAGCCAAACTTGATCCAGCCCGCGCTGCGGCGATCATGTCGGGGCTGGCGTCCACACCCACTACCTCTGCGCCCGATTCGGCGATGCGGCGCGTCAGTTCGCCCGTGCCGCAGCCCACATCCAAGATGCGCTCGCCCGCTTGCGGCTCCAGCCAAGCGCTAGCAAGGTCAGCGCTGGACTGGAACACGAAAGCGTGGCGAGAGCGGTAATGCTCGGCGTTCCAGTCGGCAGAGTTGATGGCGGCAGAGTTGGAATC
Organism: Deinococcus sp. Arct2-2; assembly: GCF_004801315.1. Classification (GTDB taxonomy): domain Bacteria; phylum Deinococcota; class Deinococci; order Deinococcales; family Deinococcaceae; genus Deinococcus. The sequence continues at coordinate 46,374 of NZ_SSNW01000026.1, read as the reverse complement.
GGCAGCGGGCTGAGAATCGTGGGTCATGGTGGCTCCGGTCAGGCAAGGGAAGTGGATAACGGCAGGGAAGTGGATAAGAGCAGGGCAGTCGGTAACAATACAGAGGCCGCCAATAACAAAAATCCCCCTCCAGCTTTGGAGAGGGGGCGAACATCCGCAGGGAGACCTTACCCGGCGGTGGCCCCGAGGCAAAGAAGTGGGTTGGCAGCGGTCATGGGAGGCAGCCTAGCATGGGGAACCGGATCAGCCGATTGCGTGGGGATGTTGGTTGGACAAAGGTGGTTTGACTCTCTGCGGCCCCCGCGCTGCTGCGCTCCTCTCCCCCCCGTGTACTGGGTGTACACCCACATCACCCTCTCTGCGTGTCCCGCGCCTGTGATTCACTGAACTGACTAACATCCCGTCTCTGCTGTGATGAAGTGCCGCAAGCCGTCCCGTTCAGTTTCTTCCTACCCTGTGGAGGTTCTATGAAGCGTTTTTCTTCGTTGTCGGCACTGTCTATTGCGCTGTCGATTGCTCTGGCGTCACCCTCTGCACTGGCGGGAAGCCTCACGGCCACTCAGACCTATACCCTCAACGACGCCGCTGCCCAAGACGCGGCGTGGTTCCGGGACGGCAAGCGGGTTGCTATTGCCGTAGAAAATACAGTGGTCATTGCCGACCCCACTGGCAAAGCACTGACCACCCTGCGCGGCCCCACCGAACCCGTAACCCGCCTGAGCGTCAGCCCGGACGGAACGCTGGTGGCTGGGCGCTCGGATGGCGTGTTATACGTGTGGCGCGTATCGGGCGGGCCAGTCATCCGGCGCTGGCCTCCCGTAAACGACACCGAATCTTTCCCAGTGGTACGGGGCGCTTTCCGGGCTGACAACTCGCTGCTGATACTGCAAAACGATCAGGATGCGCCGCTGCTGGCACTGAATGTGGCAACGGGGGCCACCAGCCAACTGGCCGAGTACGGCCCCGAAGACCTGATTACTTCCTCAGACGGCAAAACCGCGCTGGTCATAGACTACGGCAATGCCTACATGATAGACACCGCCACCTTCACCAAAAAAGGCCCAACTGCGACCTACAACAAAGTCGGCAACGCGGCCCTGAGTCCAGACGGCGCGGTGGGGGGCATTGCGGGCGACAGCGGCAAAGTGCAGCTTCTGAGTACGTCTGCGCCTGCCCGCACGCTGTCTACCAGCCTCAAAGTGCCCGGACTCGCGTTCCTCAACAGCGCCACGCTGCTGCTGATGGAAGGGGGCAATTTGGAGCAGTGGGCAGTCGGCACGGGCCAAAAGGTCGGCAGCGTCCTGAAATCTCCACAACTGGAAGACACGCTAGCGGTGTCGGTGAGCGGCGTGGCTATCGGGCTGTCCGACGACTATCCGCCCAGTCTTTTTGGGAGCAGCAAACCTTCCGGGAGCAACTTTTTGCGCTTCCCCGCCAGCAAAGCGCAGGGCGTCGGGCTAGACGGCATGCAGGCAGTTGGGGTGCAGTTCGATGAGGCGTTTATGCTGGGCAGCGGCACGCCGATCACCTCCAATCGTTCGCTGAATTCCGGCGCAAGCACAGTGCCGGTTTTGACCTCGGCGGCGGGTGTCACGGCGGCCCTGCTGGATTCCGAAGCTGGCTTCAAGGTGGCCTTGGTGCAGGGCGGAAAACTGGTGCCCGGCCCCGCCTTGACCGCTTTCGACGACGACCTTCAGTACTTTCAGATCAGCGCCAATGGCAAGTACTTACTGACACATGACGGTTACACACTGGCTGTGACCGATCTGGCCCGCAATACCACGACGACTCGCAACATCGACGATCTGGACTTGGGCGAAGACCTGTTCGATCTGGCTGCAGTGAGCGCCGACGGGAGCGAAATCGCCCTCGTGACCGCCGATGGAACGGCCCTGCGAATCGACAGCCAAACAGATGAAATCATGACCACCGCGCAACTGCCCGACGGCGCGGAAGCCGGACTGCTGGACATCGCCCCAGACAGCACGATTGCCCTTTCGGTACGCCGCGACGATCAGGCGGAAGTGTGGCTGTTCAAAAAGAATGCCACGACGCCCTTTAAGCAGCTTCAATTCACCGGTTGGGTCGACGATCTGGCCTTCAGCCCCGATGGCAAGGCGTTGGCCCTCAGTGTCAGCGGCCTGTACTCTGGAGTGACCGTGCTTGACCCCAGCAGCGGCGCAGAAGTGGCCCGCAGCGTGCCCCTAAGTTTGTACGGGGGCGGCCTCACTTGGAACGCTGGCGGTACACAAGTGCTGGTCGGGCGAGGCACCAATGGCAAAGTAGGAAGCGCCACCCTCCTGAATTTCAAACGCTGAAACTTTGACGCTGAGCAGCAATTTTGGAACAGAGAGGAACTGGGCAATGCCCCCTTGAGGCGAAAATTCTGCTCTTCAGAAGGAGCTTACACGCGGCTTAAATCCGACTTGGAAGGCGAACCCCCCCCGTTGCTGTGCAACGCCCCCCTTAGAGGGGAGGACTAAAGCACTTTCGCTCCCCTCAAGGGGGGCTGGCTGCAAAGCAGACTGGGGGGTGTACACGCGACGTCAACGCTAAATCTTGACTGACCTGTGGCAGCCTTTCCCGCTACTTTGCCGCCTGTTCCAACGCTCGCAGGTGCTCAATCCGGTTGGCCGTGCCGGGGTGACTTTGCAGCAAGTCTTCTACCCGGCTGCTGCTCTGAACACCCTTCTCGTCCGCACCCTTGCCCTCAGCACTCTTCTCGTCGGCCCCCGCGTCCTTGTTTTCTAAGCGGGCCAAGATGTCACGCAGGGGCTTGGTGGTGCCGTATTTTGCCAACATAAAAGCTCCGGCCACCTCGTCGGCCTGCGTCTCGGCGGCCCGCGAGTAGCCGCGTTGCAGCAGGGCGGCGGGCGCGGCGGCGGCAAAGGTTCCGGCGCTGACCAGATCGCCCGTGACCACGGTGGTCAGCAGCGTCAGCCCCAGCGCCTGATAGACGCCAGCCAGCCCATGCCGGTGCGTGACGTGGCCGGATTCATGCGCCAGCACGCCCAAGAGTTCGCGGTCATTGCGGGCCAGCGCCACCAATTGGTCGGTCATGACGACTGTGCCGCCCGGCAGCGCAAAGGCATTGGCCCCCAGCGGAAAGCCGCCGAAGCTGTCGTTTCCGTCGTCTTTCGGTTCTCCGTCGCGCAGCAGCAGGCGGTAAGAGTACGCGCCGCCCGCCCAGCCCATCACTTGCCGAAATTCGCGCTGCAACTCGGCTTGCCGCGCCGCACTCAGTTTGGACGGCCCCAAATACGGCGGTTTATCGAGCAGATCTACAGTTTCGCGGTCAAAGGTGGTCAGCACTCTGCCCGGAGTGGCCGCCGCCGCGCCGCGTGCGATGGCAGGCAACCCGAAGGCGATGAAGCCCCACACGAACGCCGCCATCAGACCCAAAGCCGCGAACGTGAGGCCCCAACTGCCTTCCAGTTTCCGCACCCCGCCCAGCGCCCGGTTGCGGCGCGTGCGCTGTTCTATGGCCCGAATCGCCGCGTCGTCCCGCGTTTCGAAGCGGGTGCGGTCTGGGAATTTCAACACCCGGCGGATGCCTGGGAGTGATGGGTCAATCGTGACCTGCGACAATTGCCAACGGGCCTCAGTGCCGCCGGAAACACCGTCTGCATCGGCTTGCAAGGTTACTTGATCGCCCTGCACGGTGAGGCGAGCGGTACGGTCACGGCTGCTGCGGCCATCGAAATAGATGCCTTCCAGTTGTACGCGCTCAGAATCGTTACCCGTCATCAGAAGCCCAAATTGATATCGAGAAGTTCGGTGGCCGCCTCGCCAAAGGCCGTTTCGTTCGGCGTCACATCGGCGGCAAAGTCGTCGAGGCTGGCAATCGCCAACACTTGAAGACCGCCCATCATGTAGCGGGTGCGGCGCACAGCGGCCCAAGGCGTCGCCAGCCCCAGCGTGACCACTTGCACGGCGGCGTTGCTGAGGCCGATCCACGCCAGCATCCACGGGCTAAACGTAGCGTGGGTTCTCACCACACCGCCGACTTCGATAGAGTTCAGCACCAGCTTCAGTGTGGCTCCCCGGATGTACTGCCACGCCAGCGAGTAGGCCGCCAAAAAAGCCAGATACAGCACGGCAATTCCGGCAAAAACTCCCAAATAGCCAGCGTCCCCGCCACCCGAGAAGGGATCGTTGGAGGTGAGCAGGGCAAACCCCGCGATGACGGGAACGGCCAGTAGCACGGCGGCCCCGATGACCAGCCCCAGAGCGGTGAGGCCGATGATGTAAAAATTGCCGACATCGCCCCGGAAGGTGGCGCGGGCGCGGCCATAAGCGGCGTTCTCGACCTGATAGCGCCGCTGCATAAACCACGCCCAAGGCAGGGCCAAGCTGCTAGAGAGGCCCGCCGCGACATTGGCGACCCCGTAGGCCAAATACGCCCCGCCCGCCGTGCCGTGAAAGCGGAAATTCAGCCCCCGGTGCGCGGTACTGGCCGCCAAAAAGCGCAGCGATTTCATAACCAGCCACGGATAGAGGGCCACGAAACTGACGCCGATGATGCCCGCCACCCATTCCCAACCCTGAAATTGAATATTGGTGGCCAGCGTGTACAGGCCAAAAAACGCCGCGACGATCAGGTAGCCGCGCAAGAGAGCCACCGGGTTGGCGGTGTATTCGAAGTTGTGGCCGTCTACCCACGTATGGCCGTAAAAATACTGCCGGGTTCTGACTCTGGCCCAAGGCGTGTACACCCCCAGCGTAATGATGCTGAGCGCCGTATTGACGATCCAGAGCCGAAAAAACTCGCCTGCCGTACCCGTAAAGCTGAACGGATAGGCGCTGATGGTAGGGGCGGGAGCGGGAGCAGAAGCTGGAATCAGGGATTCTCGCCCCAGTTTAGTCAGATTCACAGGCAATCCATCGGCCTGCTGCTCCGGCGTGGTGGGGGGGAAAGTGGGGTCGGACATGGGGTCAGTGTAGAGTCTGGGGCCAAGAGAGCTTGCCGGGTTTGCTGAACAGACAATGCCCCAACTGACATGGCGATAGATCAAACCTGATTTTGCAGACAACCGAAAAACGGGGCGGCCTTCCGTTCAGCACGCGCCCCGCAACACCCGGATTTCTGAGCGTAAGCAACTCAGGTCAGCCGACTTACCAAGGCTTGCCTCCACTCCGGCTGTCGCTCGCGCCGCCCACCGGTGTAGGCGCAGCATTAGTCACGACGACATTTTTGGCTTGCGGGCCTTTGCTCCCCTGCCCAGCTTCGACTTCAAACTCAACTTCATCGCCTTCGTTCAGCTTGCGAAAGCCGCCGCTTTGGATGGCGCTGTAGTGAACGAATACGTCGGGGTTGCCGGGATGCTCGATGAATCCGTACCCCTTCTCGACGTTAAACCATTTGACTCGGCCCTCTGCCATAACTCTCCTTGAATCTCTACGAATCTGCCGCCGGGTCACTGGCCCACTGGGTCAGCGCCGCCAAATGGGGCTAGATTTGAGATAGTGCGGAGTATCGCATAGAGGCGGCCCCCACTGTGCCGAGAATGCGGGGAACATTAAAGCAAGTAGACTGGCCGACAGGGTTGAAGGAAGAATGAGTGCTTCGGCCCCTGCCCCCAAATTTCAGCGGGAAGCTGCACCGCTTGGCCCTGAACTTCTCTCTAAGGCTGACCCAAAGACCAACAAATCCACTGTGTTGTATTGGGAAGCCAGAATCCGTCCCCTTTGCTGCGGATTCTGACTACTCCGGTCTTGAGCAGGCGCAGTGATCTTGCAAACCGGACGGCGGCTCATGCGTATACTCCAGCCATGACGGCGGCGCACGACAGTTCTTCCCCGGCCCCTTCCGCCGTTCCCGGCGCGGGCGGCGTGGTCTTCGATTCTCTAGGGCGCGTGCTGCTGGTGCGCTACCGGGGCAGCGGCGCGTGGGCTTTTCCCAAAGGGCATGTAGAACCGGGCGAAACGCTGGAGCAAACCGCCGTGCGCGAGGTTCAGGAAGAAACGGGCATTCGCGCCAGCGTGGTTGCGCCGTTGCAAGTCACCGAGTACACCAATGACCGGGGCGAGGCCCGCCAGATTCACTGGTTCAGAATGACCGGAGAGGCCACCACCGCCGCTCTAGAAGATACCTTTGCAGAGGGCGGATTTAGGGATTGTGCACAGGCGCTCGCCCAGCTGTCCTACCCCGAAGATCAGCAGCTCTTGCGTGCCGCGCTCGCCCAGTTGGGTGGGTAAGACAAACTTCGTCCCCTTCCCAAAATCCGTACAGTTTCCCTCCCCCTCCGCAGCTTCTCAAGCCAGATTGAATCTCCAGACTCACAAGGTTCAATGCCAATCTGACCCAGCCGCACTTTTCTAGCCCAGCCGCACTTTCGGAGGCCGCATGCCGCTCTACGCTCTCGCCCAATCCTCGCCCGATATCCACCCCAGCGCCTTCATCGCGCCCAGCGCCGACCTGATCGGGCGCGTCTCTGTGGCAGAGGGGGCCAGCGTGTGGTTTGGTGCAGTGCTGCGCGGCGACCTCGAACCCATTACGGTTGGCGCGGGCAGCAATGTCCAAGACGGAGCCGTGCTGCACAGCGATCCCGGCTTTCCCTGCACGCTGGAAACAGATGTCACCGTAGGCCACCGGGCCACCGTACACGGCGCGTGGTGCGGCGCGGGCAGCTTGGTGGGCATGGCAGCCACGATGCTCAACGGCAGCCGACTGGGTGCAGGCGCGGTGCTGGGAGCCGGAGCATTGCTGCCTGAGGGCCGGGAAGTTCCCGCTGGAATGCTGGCGGTGGGCATCCCGGCGCGGGTGGTGGGGCCAGTGGCCGCGCCCGCCAACGCCGACAGGTATAGGCAAAACGCAGGGCGCTACTTAGTGGAGCTGAAGCCCGTTCTGGGTGAGGCGGAGGCATGACCGGACGCGATGACGCCCGCAAACGCCCCGGCACTGGGGGCCGCAGCGGGGAGAAACATACTGGGGAAGGCAAGAAAGTGAACCGGGAGACACAAGGCCAAGTCCCGGAACTGCCCGCAGAGAAAGAAAAACCCCAGACCGAACTGACCGCAGACGCAACGGCAACGGCTCCGACTCTGCCTGTCAAACTGCCCCGCAAAACTATCGTGCTCCCCGATCCACAGGCCCCGCTGGCCGCCCATGCAGCAAGCTCAAGCGCCGACCCAGTGGCTCAGAATCCTACGCCAGAGGCTCCCCGCCCGCCCGAAGTTCAGAATTACGATGGTCAAGACGATCTGGCCGACCTGACGCCCGAACTCGTGCCGATGTTTCCCGGTGCTGGCCCGTTTCTGGCGCGGTTTTTGCCCTATTCGCCGCCTACCCACGCGGGCCTGAATCAACAGTTCTGCGACCTGCACGCCTTCTTGAAATACCTGCACGAAGCGGCGTGGTACGGCTACCTGCACGCCAGTTTGGGCGACCAGAATGCGTATGTGCTGCTGTTCGAGGGCCGCACAGTGACAGCGGCGGCGGCCAGCGCCACAGGCGAGCAGGCGTTGGGCGAGTTGCTGAACTTGTACGAGCAAGGCGCGGCCCTGAGTGCCCACCCGCTGCCGCCCGTGCTGGCGCATGTGCTGAGCGGCATCGGCAACCGTGCATGGAAGTTTAATCTGACCGAAGATTTTACCGGCCTGCACGCCCGCCCCACCGGAGCCATCTTTTATGCACGCGGCGAAATTGTAGCCACGCTGCCCGCTACCCTGCCCTACGAGGGCGCGTTTCCGGCCCCGCTGCGGCCCCAAACCCTCATTTTGCCGCGCAGCTTGGCAGGGTGGGCGCACCATCAATACACGCTGACCCTTCGAGGCAGAGACTCTATGAACGCCATTACAAGCGTGTATCAGCAGTTTCGTACCCAATATGGCCTGACGGGAATTGCCTTTTTGCGGGCGCTGGGCGAAACATTGACGCCCGCCGAGTACGCCATGAGAAGCGACGTGGCCCTGCATGACCTAGAGCCGTTGGTGCAGGAATTCATCAAAACAGGCTGTGTACGCGAAAGTTGATTCCAAATGCGGCAAACAGGGGGTTTTAGCTCCTCCACCTCTGCGGGGACTCATAGAGCGCAAGGAGCAAAGGTTAGGAGGGGGGAAGCGAGCGCTGCGAATGCTGTTCTACACGTAGCTCGGACAGGCAGTCCACCCTCTACAAACACGCTCTGAGCTGAACGTCTGACAAAAACACAACCCCGGCCAAGGCAACCACCTGTTCCCAAAACCAAAAAAAGAGAAGGCAGCCTATAGCCCCTTCTCTCCTCTTACATGCCGATTGGCCCTTACTGGCGAATGATTTCCGCGTCTTTGGGGAGCGTGCGGAGGCCCGCTGCCGTGAGGCCCGCGTTGACCTTATAGCTGGACACATTCAGGTCGGCCAGCACTTTGTTGGCGCTGCTGACCAGTTGCAGGCGCGTGGGCCTCCAGCCTGCCTCGGTAATCCACACGCGGGCTTTGTCGGTGCTGCCCGTACCTTTGGGGGTGGCCTCCAGTTGGAACAATCGGTTGCCCGCCGCACCTGTGGTTCCCAGCAGTTTCACGCTGTACTGGCTGAGCAAGGTGGCGGCGTTGCTGAGTTGCGTGAAATCCAGTCCCCCAAAGCCTGCCGAGTTCGCGGCCTTCTTGACCGGAGTCACGGTGATTTGGTTGGTCAAAAAGAGGTATTGGCGCACCTCATTTTTGTCGGCCACCACCACGTTATCGGCCAAAGCATCGGGGGCGAGGAATTGCAGGCGGGCCACACTCTGGGCCGGAATGCTCTTCACGGTCAGGTCGATTTTCTGGGCCGAGCTTTCGAGGCTGGCCGTGCCACTTAGGCGAAACGACACGTCTTTGGCCGATTTTTGGGCGCTGTCTACACGGTTGAGGATATCTTGGGCAGTCTGAGCACCTGCGCCGGAAGCCAAAGCCGCCAACGCCAGCACAGAAAAGGTCAACAGGTTCTTCATGGCGGTAGTATCTCGTCTGCTCTCATGAGAAGGAACCGCACCGGCTGATGGCTGGTTTAGCTGCCGGGTGTGCATCTTTGGAAGGATGCCCAACTGGGTCAAGGCGTGCTGTCTTGAGGGGAATCAGACCCGTTTGAATCGGTGCCACTTGACTCACTCCCACCCAGCGGCAAGCGGTAGCCCACGCGAGCGCCGAAGCCTGCCGTACCGCCCAGAGTGCGCCCGCCGCGCACATCAAGGCTCAGTTCGCCGGGGCCGAGGGGCAAGCTGGCTTCTGCCCCCACCCGCAAGGGGGCGCTGGCGGTGCGCCAAGGCTCGTAGGCTGAATAGACGCGAATGCTGCTGCCCTCGCCCAGCAAGTCGGGGGCCGTGACGCTAGCGGTCAGTCCGTAAGTCAGGCCCGTACTGCCCAAACCTGTGCCGCCCGAATCCGTTTGGCCGCGCCCGACAAGTGCATCTAGGCCAAGGCTCAGGCCCGCTTCTGTGGCGTAGGTCAGGCCGCCCGTGACGCCCAAAATGTCCTGCCCAGCGCGTGCGCCTGCCCGGAAGGTCAGGGTTCCGGTACGTTCGGTGGCAGGCTCCAACGTGGGGTCGTCGCCTTCGCTGGGGGCCAGCACGCGGGTCAGGTCGCGGCGGGATTCTACACCCAAGAAGCCCTGATTCTGTGCGCCGAATTCTCCGCCCAGCACGGCCACCAGATTGCGATTGACGCGGTAGCGGGCGGCAATATCGCCAGTCAAGCCCCGGTCTCGCAAGTCCGTGGGCGCGAAAGTCCACGCGGCCAGCGGGTCTACAGCAGTGGCCGATGTGGTGAAAACGCTGGCCCCAGCAGTGAGCGCCACCGGGCCAGCTGTGCCCGTTGCGCGGGAAGACAGGCGCAGGCCACCCTGCCACGTGACAGCCAGATCGGTACGGGAACTGACGGCCCCCAGCGGCGGCAACGACAGCCCCAGCGCGTAGCCCGCGTCTACGGCCCGGTTAGAGATGCCCGCCGACAGTGTTCCCCCTAAAGCACTGACATTGGAGACGCCGACGCGGGGGGTGGTCTGCTGCCAGACATTGCCTGCGCCCACAACGTCCGTGCCTGTGCGGTAGGCAACTCCGAAATCCAAATCCACCGCGCCCGCCGTGCTGCCCAGCAAGGCCGCCCCCAGCGCCACAGCCTTGATCTTGCCTGCCCGAATCTGCTTCATGCGGGTCAGGGTAGCAGGCGGGCAAGGCAGGGACGTTAGTTGCAAAGGCTTACGCTTCAGAATTGGGTCAGGCACCCACCCGGTCAGCACGGTACTCTAGGCCATGCGCCTCCTCCTGCTGCCCATTGCCGCCCTTTCTGCCGCCCTCGTGGGCTGCACGACCGTGCAAGAAGCGGTACAAGTGCCGACTTTCGAGGTTCAGAGCGCACGCCTGAACAGCCTCTCGCTGCTGGGCACCCCCACTGCCAACATTACCCTGCGCGTGAAGATGGGCAACCCCAACGGCGTGCCCGTGCGCCTCGCCAACATTGCCAGCCGCCTGATTCTGGACGGCCAAGACGTGGGAACCATCGATCTGCCCAACGTGAATTTGCCCGCTCGCGGCGAAGCGGTGCAGGACGCCAACCTGATCTTGCCCCTCACAGTCAGCACAGGCGCAACTTTTCTGAAGATCGCGCGTGGGCAGGAAGCCAGCTACCGCCTAGACGGCACTTTTACGGCTGATCTGGGTATTTTGGGTCAGCCTTCCTTCGGGCCGTTTACGCTTGCACAGGGCGTGTGGAAGCAGCCCGCAATCTTGCCGTTTTAAGGAGTATGAGCTGTAGGCTGTGGGCGTGAATTCCGATGCTGCCCCGCTTGGTTCTCCTAACTTTTCTGACCCCCAACGGGCTTGGGCTTATGTTCCGGCTCAGCCGCTACACAGCCAGTCAATACAGGGGCAGTCAGGCGGGCCTTTATCGGGCCTGCGCTTCAGCGTCAAAGACCTGTACGGCGTGGAGGGCTGGCCCCTGACCGCCAGCACCCGCGCCCCTGTGCCCGATCCGGGCGAGAGCGTGCTGGTGCGCCGATTGCTGGAGCTGGGAGCCTCGGCGGTGGGTAAAACACACCTGCACGAAATCGCGCTGGGTATTACGGGCATGAACGGCTACGGCGGCACCGAACACCCCACTTTGCCGGGGCACAGTCCGGGCGGCAGCAGCAGCGGGGCGGCGGTTAGCGTGGCACTGGGCGCGAGAAAAGTGGGTCAAGTGGACTTCGCACTGGGAACAGACACGGGCGGCAGCATCCGCGTTCCGGCGGCATGGTGCGGCGTGGCGGGGTTCAAGCCCAGCAAAGATCACCCCGATTATTCGTTGGCGGGCGTGCTGCCCCTGAGTCCCACTTGCGATCATGCGGGGCCACTGGCGCGGGATGTGGCGACGCTGGCCCGCGTCCATACCGCCCTCACTGGCACGCAGATCGACGCCCAAGATTGGTCAGGCCTGGGCGTGGGCCTGTGGCTGCCGGAAGGCTGGACAGACCGACTGGTGCGGGAAGCGGTGGCAGCGTTCGCGGCGCGGTTGGAGGGCTTAGGGGCCACCCTCTCCCCCGCCCTGCTGCCCGAAATGCTGGACGCTTACACCCCAATTGTGCTGAGTGAAGCCGCGCAGGTTCACCGGGAAGCGTTGCGGCAAGAAGACCCCGGTTTTACCCCCTTTACGCTGGGACTCTTGCGGCAGGGAGCGGCAATCACGGCGGCGGAAGTACAGGCGGCACAGACCCGACGCGCCGACTACCGGACTGTTCTGGATGACTTGTTTACGCGGTTTGATGTCTTGCTGGCCCCCGCCGTGCCCACGCCGCCCCCGCTGATAGGCCAAGAAAACGCGGAGTTGGAAGGTGGCCCACTGCCCCTGCGCCGCGCCGTCTTGCGCCTGACTGCCCCTTTCAGTTTGCTGGGTGTTCCTGCGTTGGCCCTGCCCACACAGACTGAGTGGGTGGGCGTGCAACTAATAATGCAGCGGGGCCAAGATGACCGCCTGCTGGGTCTGGGGTTGATGTTAGAGACCGGCTTTAGCGATGGGGGGGGCCTCACTGAACAGAGTCTTCACCACGCCCGTTTAGGCATAGGCTGAGAGCATGAATTTGCGCTCCGGCTGTCTCGCTCTTGCTTTGGCTTTGTCTCCGATCATGGCTCCCGCTTTGGCACAGGCCAAGACGCCTGTCACGCCTACCAAATGGGGCGGCCTGTCCATCCAACTGACCCGCGCAGCCATGACCGATGACAGCATGCCTGCCGCCCGCCTGACCCTCCGCAACGGCACCCGCACCATTTTTACGATCAGCGACTTTGCTGTAGAAGCCAAGCTGATCCCGCTGCGTCCCGGCGGAATGCCCGAATTGGTGGTCAGCACGTTTTCGGGTGGGGCACACTGCTGCAGCACGTCCTACATTTTTACGCAGGATACGGGCAGCGTGCAGAACATCGGCATCATCAATGAAAGCAATTACGGCTTCTCGCCTGTGGATTTGAATAAAGACGGCACCTTTGAACTGGTGTTCGTGCTGGATACGCTGGCCTACTTCGACTATTCGTATGCCGACAGCCCCGGCCTGAGCAGCGTGATCGGCTGGGACGGTATCCGGCTGGCAGACCGTACCCGCGCTTATGCCTATGTGCCCAGCCAAGAAGCTGCCCGCGAGCTAAAGGAACTGCGGAGCCGGATGATCGACTACCCTGATCTGGAAAGTCTGACGCCCCGTCTGAGCGGCTATTACGGCAACATGATTTTGGCTGGACGAGGCGCGGAAGCCGAAAAAGTGATCGCGGCCTTGCCCGGAGTCGCGCCCCTGAAAGCGTGGTTTGCCGCCAACCGCACGGGCCTGATCAGCGCCCTGTACGGCGAACCCGAACGCCGCGTGCAGGCCGTCAACAGCACCGTGTACCCCATACCAGTTCCAGAAGGCGAAGAATTTTGAAGCGCCTGCTGTTGCCCCTCCCGCTGATGCTGGCGGCCTGTGCGCCCGCTGCACAGCCACAATCTGCCCAGCCGCAAACCGTACATGTGTTTGAGGGACAGGCCACCGTGCTGCTGCGCCCGCAACAGTACCGCCTGACCCTCACGGTCAATCCGCTGACCTACGACGCAAAGGGCGTGATGGAAAACCGCAGCAGTGGAGACCGTTTTTCGGTGGCTGGCACGTTGCTGCCCACCCCAAACGGCAGCCAAGAACTGACCGTGAAGCTGGATGCCAACGCTGGCCCCAGCGCCCGCTTCAGCATTCTGGGCTTCGGGCTGGACGGCCTGAGCGCCAAATCGGACGCCTTCCTAAGTGGCACGATCAGGGGTGAGCTGCTGGCCGGACGCCTGCGGGTGAATGCACTGAGTTACCCGGTAACGCTGCGGCGCGTGCGGTGAACGGTCTAAGGTCTAGGGTCTAAGGAAGGGCAATCGCGGACGCTCACTTACCCCCTCTGCTTCGCAGCTCTGCGAGTCCCCCCAAGGGTGAGGGAGCAAAAACCCCGACACCGCCACCTCATAACGTCCCCGCCCCCATCCGTGTGAGGCCGTCGTGCGTGCAACGCGCGGGCCAATTCCAGTACCAGGACGACTGGCGATTCAGCTTCTAGAGAGGGGTTCCGCTAAGTCTGGATGCGACAAGATCAATCCTCCTCAGCGGAGCGTCGCTCCCCATGCCCCCTCTGGGGGTAGGGGGCTGGGGGGTGGGGAATTCCAACGTGGGCAAAAACCAGCCGCCTGACCTCCTGCTAACTCCAGCCAAAGCCCCCGCCGCAATCCCTCTTACGCTAAACTGCCCCTTCCTGCCCAGCAAAAGCGGGCAAGTTCCGGCCCCGGAATCCCCCCGGCCAGCCCCAAGGACGTGATGAAATGAAGGCCCACCTTATTACTTACGGCTGCCAGATGAACGAGTACGACACCCATCTGGTGCAGTCCCAACTGGTCAGCTTCGGCGCTCAGATCGTAGACAGTGTGGACGAGGCCGATTTCGTGCTGATCAATACCTGTGCGGTGCGCGGCAAGCCTGTAGACAAGGTTCGCAGCGTGCTGGGCACCCTCCGCAAATTGAAGGCGGAGCGCCCCCTGGTCATCGGCATGATGGGCTGCCTGGCCCAACTGGAAGAAGGACAGCAGATTGCCCGCAAATTTGAAGTGGATGTGCTGCTCGGCCCCGGCAGTCTGCTGGACATCGGCAAGGCGCTGGAGAGCAACGAACGCTTCTGGGGCCTGCAATTCAAGGATGAGCTGCACGACCATATTCCGCCGCCGCCCCAGGGCAAATTGCAGGCGCACCTGACCATCATGCGCGGCTGCGACCACCACTGCACCTACTGCATCGTGCCCACCACGCGCGGCCCGCAGGTCAGCCGCCATCCCGACCAGATTTTGCGTGAGCTGGACATGCAACTCGCCGCAGGCGTGCAGGAAGTGACCCTGCTGGGCCAGAACGTGAACGCCTACGGGGTAGACGGCGGCGCAAAACTGGCCGGATTTCCCAGCTTTGCCAACCTGCTGAGGATGGTGGGACAGAGCGGCATCCGGCGCATCAAATTTACGACCAGCCACCCCATGAACTTTACGGAAGACGTAGCCGCCGCGATGGCCGAAACGCCCGCCGTGTGCGAGTTCGTGCATCTGCCGGTACAAAGTGGCAGCAACCGCGTGCTTCGGCGCATGGCCCGCGAGTACACCCGCGAGGAGTATTTGCACCACATCGCCAATATTCGCAAGCACATTCCGAACGCGGTCTTGGCCACCGACATCATCGTGGGTTTTCCCGGCGAAACCGAAGCCGATTTTGAAGAAACGCTGAGCTTGTACGACGAAGTGGGCTACGACAGCGCCTATATGTTCGCGTATTCGGCCCGGCCCGGCACGCCGAGCTACAAGCACTTTGAAGACCTGCCGCGTGAGGTGAAGGTGGAGCGCCTGACCCGCCTGATCGCCAAGCAAAAAGACTGGAGCGCCTGCAAAAACGCCGCCCACGTGGGCAGTATTCAGGAAGTCCTGCTGCGCGGCGACGCCTTCAGCGAGGGCTTTCTGGAAGGCCATACGCGCGGCAACCACCCGACAGTTGTTCCTAAAGTGCTGGGAATTACGGGCGCGGGCGTTCATAGGGTGCGAATCAATCAGGCCACCCCGCACATGATGTACGGCAACCTAATTGACGCCAACGGAGAAAACCTGCCCGAAGTGCCGCGCTTTGCCCCGGAAGCGGCGGCGCTGGTCAGTCCGTTGCAGATGGCGTAAATAGGGTTGTGGAGCGTGGGATATGGGCAAGAGATCTGAGGGTCAAAGGAAAGATTGACAGCTCGGCCCAAAGCCAGTGACCCTCACTCAACGCAACCCATACTTCCAACAATCAAGAAGGCCAGAGCGCATGCTAACGCTCTGGCCTTCTTCATTTCAGAATCTACAAAACTCTAGCCCTTCACACTTCCGGCCAGCAGACCGCGCACGAAGTAGCGGCCCAGCAGGATGTAGACCAGCAGCGTAGGCAGCGCGGCCAGAATTGCGCCTGCCATAGGCAGATTCCACGACACCGCCTGCCCGCCCGACAACTGGGACAAGGCGTAGGTGACGGGTTGGGCGTCGGTGTTGGTGAGCGTGGCGGCAAACAGGAATTCGTTCCAGACTTGCGTGAATTCCCAGATGATGACCACCACGAAACCCGGAATGCTGATCGGGAAGATGACGCGGCGGTAGATTTGCCAGAAGCCCGCGCCGTCGATGGTGGCGGCTTCGACGAGAGCGTCGGGCACATCGGCGTAGAAGTTGCGGAAAATCAGGGTGGTGATGGGCAGGCCGTACACGACGTGCGCCAAAATCAGGCCCCAAATCGTGCCGTACAGCCCCAACGCCTTGATGAACTGGAACAGCGGAATCAGCACGGCCTGATACGGAATGAACATACCGAACAGCATCAGGGCGAAGACGGTATTCGCGCCCTTAAATTTCCATTTGGCGAGGGCGTACCCGTTGAGGCTGCCCATCATGGCGGCCAGCAGGGTGGCAACGACGGCCAAGAACAGGCTGTTGCCAAGGTTGCCGCCGATTTTGGCCCACGCCTCGGAGAAGCTGGCCCAGTTGAGGGCGGCGGGCCAGCGCCAAGTGGTCGCCAAATTAATCGCGTCGGGCGACTTGAGTGCGGTGGCGAACAGCAGATAAATGGGCAACAGGAAAAACAGCGCGGCGACGATGAGAACGATGTACAGGCCGGGCCGCCCGATGCTTTTGCGGGGCGCAGTGGCAGGCGGTTTGGCGGTGGCCGCCGTAGGAATGCT
Source organism: Deinococcus sp. Arct2-2 (assembly GCF_004801315.1). Classification (GTDB taxonomy): domain Bacteria; phylum Deinococcota; class Deinococci; order Deinococcales; family Deinococcaceae; genus Deinococcus. The sequence continues at coordinate 30,208 of NZ_SSNW01000026.1, read as the reverse complement.
GGTGGTCATCAGTGACTTTCCTCGGTGCGGAACTGGGACGACAGGTACGGCACGATAATAAAGGCCACCAAGATCAGCAAAATGGTGCCGATGGCCGCGCCCAGCGCAAACTGGTTTTGGCGGAAGCTGGTCAGGTACATGTTCAGCGCCGGAACGCTGGCAAAGGTGTTGTCGGGGCCAGCCATCGCGTACACCAGATCAAAAATCTTGAGGCTGATGTGGCCCAGAATAATCATGGCACTCAGGGTGATGGGGGACAGCAAGGGGAACACGACGCGGCGGTACATGTCGATTTCGTTTGCGCCGTCCACGCGGGCCGCCTCGCGCAGTTCTTCTGGAATGCCGCGCAATCCGGCCAGATACAGCGCCATCGTGTAGCCGCTCATTTGCCACACCGCCGCAATGATAATGCCGATCAGCGCAAGGTTGAAGCCGTGGAGTTCGGGCGCGGGCAGCATCTTGAGGTTAGGGGCGATGAAGATGGCCCACAGCAGCAGCACGGCGGCGCTGGCCCCGGCCACGATGGTACGGGTGCGTTGGCCGCTGGCAAAAGCGCGGTAGGCAAGCACACCCATCACGATGGCGACGACGACTGCCGTGATGATCGGAAGCAGATTCCAATCGAATTTCCAGATGGAATCGGTGCTGCTGAGCCAGCCGAAGGTGCTGGCCGGTGCGCCCACCGCCGTTGGGAACTGATTCACGCCGCCCTGAGGTTGCAGCATCCAGCGCCAAATGGTGCCCGTGACGATAAAGCTGAGACTCATGGGGAAGAGGAAAATGGTGCGCCACAGCGCCTCACCCTTGGGATTGCGGTCAAGCGCGAGGGCCAACCCTAAGCCGAGGCCCAAGCAACCCAAAATAAAAAACACGGTGAAGAAGATGGTGCTGACCATCTCTTGCCGGAAGCGGCCTTGCAGGAATCCGGTAAAGAGTTCCTGATAGTTGGCGAATCCTACCCACTTGATGATGGGATTGAGCGCGAGCGCCTGCGCGGGGTCGTTGCCCCAGTCGGTGAAGCTGACGTACACGGTGCGGGCAATAAAGCCGTAAACGAAAATACCCAGCAGCAGCAAACTGGGGGTCAGGACGGCAATGGCCCAGAGGCGGTCTTTGGTCAGGCCTTTCAAAATGTGGCCTCCTTGGGGACGTGGAGCTTTGAACGTGGGAAACAGAGAAAACGAAAAAGTGGGGGGAGAGAGCGAACCGTGAACACCACGATCCACGCTCCACCCCCCACGTTCAGGGTTCTTACTTGCTGAATCCGGCCTTCACGGCCAACTGCTGGGCGGCGGCGGCGGCTCCGGCGCTGTTCTTGGTGGCGGCGAACTGGTCGATGATGGCTCCGAAGGCGCTGGTGAAGCTTTCGGGTGCGACGGCTCCGTGAACCATGCTGCCCACGATCTTGCTGTTCTTCCAGTCGGTGGCGGCGCTCTTGGAGTAGGTGTTGTACTTGCTCAGGTCGCTGTCGATTCGGGCGGCGATGCTGCCTTTCAGGGGGTTGAAGGCGTCTTGTCCGGCCTTGCTGCCCAGCACTTTCAGCCAGTTGGTGGCTTCGGCGCGGTTCTTGGCACCCTTAGGAAGGCCAAAGGAATCGGCCAGCATCACGAACACCTTGCTGGTGCCGGGAGAAGTGGCCCAGCCGAAGCCCGTACCGGGGGCCAGTTTCTTGGTGGTGGTGAAGTATCCGGCGGCCCAGTCACCCATGATGTTGAAAGCGCTCGTGCCGTCTACGATGCGGTCACTGGCCTGCTGCCAGCTCAGGCCGCTGGCGTCTTTGTTGGCGCAGTCCATGACTTTGCCGTAGGTAGTGAAGGCTCCGACCACGCGGGGATCGGTGAACTTGATCTTGCCGCTGAACAGGTCTTGCCAACCTTGAGCGCCCAGCGTGCCGATCATGACGCTTTCCCAGAGGTGCTGCTGAGTCCAGTTTTCGCCCATGACCAGCGGCGCGGCCACGCCCTTACGCTTCAGCGTGGCGCAGGTCGTGATGAATTCGGGCCAAGTCTTGGGCACCGTGACACCCCACTGCTTCAGTTTGGCGGGGTTGTACCACATCACGTTGCTGCGGTGAACGTTGACAGGTACGCTCCAGATTCCGCCTTTGCTGGAAATCAGGGCCGTCAGGTCTTTGGGGAACGCCTTGTCCCAGCCCTCGGACTTGAACAGAGCGCTCAGGTCTTCCATGCGGTTGGCGACCACCCAGGTGCCGATCAGTTCTTGTCCGGCGTGGGCTTGAAAAGAATCGGGGGGCGTGCCGCCCAGCATGCGGGTCTTCAGCACGGCTTTGGCGTTGGTGCCTGCGCCGCCCGACACGGTGGCGTTGTCTACGGCCACGGCGGGGTACTTCTGCTTGTACAGCTTCACGAGGGCTTCGAGGGCGGGGCCTTCATCGCCCGACCACCACGAAAAGATTTCCAGTTTGCCCGCAGCAGCGGCGGAGGTGGTGACGGCGAGGGCGGCGGCAACGAGCAGGGCTTTCTTGAACTGAACTTTACTCATGTAGATTCCTCCAGAAGGAACAGAAGTGGCGGAGTAGAGCGGACGGTTTGGACAGGTCAAAGTTGACCGGGTGGAGCGCGGGACACGGGATGGGCGTCTGCACGAACCTCTGGGGGAGCGCGGCTCGCGGCAGTGGCGACGGACAATGGAGAACTGGGGTCTGGCACATTCGGGGCCGGATGCGCGGCAGTGTGAGCCGCATGTTGGGCCGCAGCACGAGCTGTACTCTGAGCCAACGTATAAGCGGAGATTGCGTAAAGGTGGCGCAATCCCTGCGGCGTAAACAGGTGATCGAGCAGCATCGCTCCGGCCCCCAGCACGCCCGCCTCACTGCCCAGCGTGCTGAGTTCTATGCGGGTGCGCTCGGCATTGATCCGCATAGTACGGCTCAGGGCGCTGCGCTGCACGGCATTCAGAAACACTTCTCCGGCCTGAGACAAGCGCCCACCGATCACCACCGCTTCGGGGTTGAAGAGGTTGAGCGCCGTACTGACGGCCACGCCCAGATGATGCCCGCAGTCCTCCCAGACAGCGCGGGCCAACGGATCGGTGTTGGCGTGGGCCAACAGGTCGGACAGCGTGGCAGGATCGGGCAAGGTGGTGGGCGTTCCCTCAGCCCGCAAACTGGCGGCCAAAGCCACTACGACTTGTGCGGCAGCGTAGCTCTCTAGGTCGCCGCGACTCTCCGGGTGATGGGGTTGTTTGCGGTTGTGCGGTTCCTGCTCATTGATACTGATGTGCCCAATTTCGCCCGCGCCGCCCCGCACCCCCCGGTGCAAGCGCCCGCCCAGCAGCACGCCTGCACCAATGCCAGTCGCCACCTTTACGTAAATCAGGTCGACGGCTCCCCGGTGCGCCCCAAAGCGGGCTTCGGCCAACGCACCCAAGTTGGCGTCGTTATCGACTTGCACGCCTACGCCCAACGTTCCTTCCAATCTGGCCCGCACGTTTTCGCCGTCCCAGCCGTGCATATTGGGGGGCTGCACCATCTGGCCGGTACTTTGGTCTACCGGGCCAGGCACGCCTACACCCGCCAGAGCCACAGCAGCGCGGGTAATTCCGGCGTCTCCCATTACGGCGGCGCTGAGACTTGCCAGCAGCGCACAGGTAGCGGCGGGGCCACTCTGAATATCGTGCGGCACATGCCGGGTCGCCAACGTGCGGCAGCGCAAATCCAGCAAATCGACGCGGGCGTGGCTTTTGCCGAGGTCAACGGCCAGCAGGTAGGCGGCGCGGTCATTCAGGGCCAGCAAGGTTGCCCGCCGCCCCGCCGTGCCCGACCCGCGTGTGCCCACTTCCTGCACCAACCCCACCGCCATCAGTTCGCTGACCATAGAGCTGATCGCGCTACGCGACAGGCCCAGTTCACGCGCAATGTCTACCCGCGCCCGCTCGCCCTGCCACAGCAATCCCAGCAGCAGCAACGTGTGCTGTGCGCGGATAGCCGCAAGATCAAGGGTGGCGTGAACAGGGTCAGACATTCAAAAACTCCGTTTGAATCACAGGAGAAGGAAACGCGCAGCCGCAGCAGGCGTCAGGAAAAGCGGGGTGAGGCTCAGCTTCGGCAGCAGAGGAAGGGCAGCGGGTTTCCTGCAAAGCGCAGGAGTGGATGAATCTGGAATGAAGCTATCTTGCATCTTCAATATTTGGTTTGTCAAATGAACGAATTAATTAAACCGGTTACAGCCGCAGTTTACCCCTACTACGTAAGAAACTTAACAATATTGACGCCTTCATGAAGTGGAACAGGTTTCCAGATAACAAAAATGACCGGGTATTCAATTCCGGTCAAATTTTGTTAGATGCCAATTGAGAGCATCACAATTTGGTGTTTCAATTTAAGTAGAGCGGCTGGGAAAAGATGTAGATTCCGAGAGATAGAGCCGTAAGTTGTGGGGTTCAGATTAGGATGGAATTAGACGGACTCCGCACAAACAATGGTTCGGACAGTTTTTACCGAAGAACATTATGGCAGCGAGAAACGTCGCCTAGGACGCCTTACCCGTTCCCCCCTCCCAACCAAAACTTGTCCGAACCCGTAGTAGACGTGAGCTGGATACTGTAAAACCCTCTATTCCTCGGTCTGCTCTGCCTGTACCGCCCCGCCCGGAGCTTCTGGCCGCAGCAACGGGAATAGCAACACGTCGCGGATAGAGTCGCGGTCTGTGAGCAGCATGGTCAGGCGGTCTATGCCCATGCCCATGCCCGCAGTGGGCGGCATCCCGTATTCCAGCGCCAGCAAGAAATCCTCGTCCTGCTCGTGGGCCTCGTCGTCGCCAGCGTCGCGGCGGGCGGTCTGGGCTTCAAAGCGGGCGCGTTGGTCGAGGGCGTCGTTCAGTTCCGAGTAAATGGGGGCCAACTCGAATCCGGCCACGTACAAGTCGGCGCGTTCTGCGAGGCCGGGGCGCTCGCGGTGGGCCTTGACGAGTGGGCTGATGACCAGCGGCATATTGGTCAGGAACGTGGGGTTGATCAAGTCCGGTTCGACGTACTCGCCGCCCAATTTGTCCAGCAACTTATAATCAGGCACTTTCCGGAACTCCGGGTGCTTGGCATCGCTCCACTCACGTAATTTGACCAAATCCAGCGGATCGAAGTCTAGGTGTGCTGCTTCGGTGAGGGCTGTCACAAAATCTAGGCGCTTAAAAGGCAGGCTGAAATCGACGGTTTTGCCCTGATATTCGATGACAGGCGTGCCGCGAAGCTCCATGACTAGGCCGTGCAACATGGTTTCCACCAATTTCATCATGTCTTCGTAGTCGCCGTAAGCAAAGTAGGCTTCCAACATCGTAAATTCAGGGTTATGGGTGCGGTCTATGCCCTCGTTGCGGTAGTTGCGCCCAATCTCATACACGCGCTCGAAACCGCCCACCAACAGGCGCTTGAGATACAACTCTAGACTGATCCGCATGGAGAACTCGTGACCGAGCGCGTTGTGGAAGGTTTTAAACGGCTTAGCTTCCGTCCCGCCCGCCACCACTTGCAGCGTCGGCCCTTCTACTTCCATAAAGTTCTGATCGTCTAGGAAGTGCCGAATAGCCCGCACGATGCGCGAGCGGGTGCGGTACACTTCGCGGCTTTCCGGATTGATCATGAGGTCGACGTAACGGCGGCGGGCACGTAGTTCTTCGTCTTGCAGACCGTAGAACTTGCTGGGCAACGGGTGCAGGCTCTTCACCAACGGTTGCCACGCCTGTGCGTCCAGCGTCACTTGCCCAGTTTTGGTCACGAACGGAAAGCCGCGCACGCCGATGATGTCGCCCAAATCAATCTTTTTGGTGGCTGCAAACTCTTCGGTGGTCTTCTTGCCAAAGTAGACTTGCAAGGTGCCGCTTTCATCCTGCACGTCGGCAAAAGCCGCGCCGCCCATGTGCCTAAACTGCATCACGCGGCCCGCCAAACTGTAGGTTTCATCTTCCCACTTCTCGCTCACCTCGCCCGATGGGTGCGCCTTCAACACATCGGCGGCGTGGTGCGTTTGCGCGTAGCTGTAAGGAAACGCCTCAAAACCGGCTTCGCGCAGGGCGTCTAGGTTGTTCAGGCGGCTGATGGTCTGCTCGTGCAGGCCGCTGGGCCGCGCGGGGTTTGACTGCACAGCCTCAGGCTGAGTGGGTTTAGGGTTGGGCAATTCTGACATAACCGTGAGTATAAGGCGGGGCCGCAAGAGGCAGGCCGGAAGAGCACAAGCCAGAGGCTTGAGCTTGGGCGCTCTCCTCTGGCCTGAAAACGAAGTGGGTTTGGGTTGGGGGGGTTTGCTTTGGGTAGGCACGGTTTCCCGGTGGCCCCTCTCCCGCTGTTTCACAGCGCCCTCTCTCCTGCGTAGCTCTGCGAGTCCCACAAGAGGCGAGGGAAAAGCTTGGCACAGGGGTTTTAAGCAGTTCTTAGACCCTTAGAGCATTTGTCATAATAAGGCCATGAAGGTTGTCGGAAGTCGAGGGTATGCGCTAGAGCTCCGCGAACGCATTGTGCAGGCCGTCACGGGTGGACAGTCAGTGACGGCAACGGCGCAGCAATTCAGCGTTCATCCCACCACTGTGCAACGCTATCTCACGCTGGCGCACGATGGCCGCCTGGGTCAGGTTCGTACACCATCCGGACGTCCACGCCGCGTGACCAGCACACACGAAGTCCAGCTGCTGCGTCAACTCGGCGACCACGCCGACGCCACCTTGGTCGAGCATGCCCGCATGCTCGAAGAGGCCACTGGCCTGAAGATCAGCTTTAAGACCGCCGACCGCGTCTTTGCGCGGCACGGCATCACGCATAAAAAAAACGGTGGTCGCCAGTGAACGTGTTCAGGAACTGCGTACGCAGTTCCTGAACGACCTTGCGCCACATCTGCGACATCCCGAGCGTCTGGTGTTCTTGGATGAAAGTGGATTTCACACGGCCATGACCAGGGGCTATGCCCGCGCGCCAAGTGATCAGCGTGCCACCTTGCATCATCCCCAGAAATCATGGAAAGAATTACACCTTGATCTGTTCGGTGACGCTGGCGGGGCCGGTGGCCCCGCTGATCATGGACGGCGCTGTCAACGGCGTGAACTTTGAATGGTATGTGCGTGAATTGCTGTGTTCGACGCTGGTGCCAGGCCAGGTGGTGATCTTGGACAATCTCTCGTCACATCATCGGGCGTCCATCCGGACGCTCATCGAAGGCTGCGGCTGCACCTTGCTGTATCTGCCCCCTTATAGCCCAGATTTCAACCCCATTGAACAGCTGTTCTCCAAGGTCAAAGCCAGAGTGCGCCGAGGGGCATGGCGAGTCGTGGATGAGCTGATCCCAGCAATTTTTCAGGCCCTTGAAGCCGTGACACCGACCAACATTCGCGGCTGGTTCAAGCATGCTCAGCCCTCAGTCTTATTATGACAAATGCTCTAGACGCCCCTACCTCCGTCCCACACCCCAAAACTTCAATAGTCGATAGCCTTCACCTTGTACTTCATCTGCTTGCCGTTGTCCAGATTCACCACAAAGGCGTCACCTTTTTTGCGACCCATCAGTTCCTTGCCCACCGGGCTGTCTTCGCTGATGCGGGGCAGGCTTCCGCCCAAGACGGCGGCTTCGGGGGCGCTGACCACTTGCACGCGCATTTCTTTTTTGGTGGCGTCGATGACCAGCGTCACCAGTGCGCCGAGTTCCACGCGGCCTTCATTTTCATGCTCTGCAATGATGGTGGCGCGGCCCAGCGTGTCCTCAAGTTCGTCTATTCGCGCTTCGATGTTCATCTTTTCGCGCTTGGCGTCTTCTAGGCCGGTGTCTTCGTTGTCGGCGCTGGTTTCCATCTGCTCTTGCAAGATTCGCGTGGCTTCTGCAAGGCGGTTTTGCTCCTGCAACAGAGTCTTCTGAAGGCGTTCGAAGCCTTCGGGGGTCAGTCTGATTTGCTTGGTTGCCTGTGACGTCACTCTTGCCTCCGGTTGCGCCGTGCTGCTTTCGTTGCTGTGGCATACGCTACTGCGGGAAAGAATCACGGCAAGAATGGATGTGGGATGAACCTGCCCCAGTACGGGGACTGACAGATTGACTGGGATTCCGGGCGCATTCTGTCATATACGCGGGGTTCAGGCAAAGGTGGGGGGTCAGGAACCCAATTGTGCCGCCTTATACAGCCGCAGGCCGCAGCCGGGTCAGGCGGGCGGTGGCGGCCACCAGCACCACCAAGACCACGCCCAACACCGCCAACGCCGCAGGCACAGCCGCCGGGCCACTGCGCGAATACAGCACGCCCAACAAAATCGGCATCAGGATTCCGCCCGCCGAACCGGCCACCAACAGGAACGGGATCAGGCGGGCAGGCAGGGTGCGGGTCATCCACGCGAGGGTGGTACCGAAGATGGGGCCGAGCGCGAGGCCCGCCAGTAGATATGAAGCCGGAGCCAGTGCAGGCCGAGTGGCCGCCACCGCGCACAGGGTCACGAAGACGGCGCTGCCCAGCACCAGCCGGGGCGGAGACACCCGCGCTCCTACCGCGCCCGTAATGATGCGCCCCAGCGTCAGGCCCGCCCAGAATCCGCTGAGAATAAACGCCGAACCCGCCAGACCGATGCCGTCCAGATGCCGCGCCAGCCAAGCACCGAACCCGGCCTCTAGACCCACGTAGGCCGCGATCAGGAAGGCGAACAGCCCCAACTGCACACCGGGCCGGGCCGCCGCCGTCTGTGCCGGGGCAGGCTGCATGGCGGGAATGCCCCACAGCCGCACCAGCCCCAATGTCAGCGCCGAGAGGCCAGCCACCACCAAAAATGGCAGGGCCAAGCTGCGTGGAGCCAAGCCCGCCACCACCAACGGCGCGGCGATGCTGCCCAACCCGAACACGGCATTGACCAGATTCACGGCGCGGGTACCCACGCTGGCGTAGGCGGCGTTTAGAGAAGCGCTGACGGTGCCGAGGCCGAGGCCCCCCACCAACGCCCCGGCAAGGGCCAAACTCCACAGCGGCGCAAAGCCTACCAAACCTACCCCTGCGGCCAGAATCAGGAGGCCTGCCACTACCACGCGGCGCAGGCTAAAGCGGGTCAGGGCCACACCGGTCAGCGGTGGTGCGAGGGCCGAACCCAAAAAATGCACGCTGGCAATCCAGCCCACTGCCGCCGTATCTACCCCGAAGCGGGCCTGAAAAAACGAAAAAGCCGGGCCGTACATGGCCTGAATGATGCCCAGCGTAAAGAACGCCGCCGCACCTGCACCCAGCAAAGGCAGCGAGAGGCGCACCGGACTGGAGGTTTTGGACAGAGCAGATTCAGGCACACTCACGGCTGGGAAGCCTACCACGCGGCCCTCCGGGCAGGATGAAGGAAAGGCTGCATGCACGGCCCCCGCTTCTCCCCTACTCTGCCGTATGACTCAGGAACCCACAGACCGCCAACACCGCCAAGACGACGAGCAGGCCCAGCACCATCCCGAAGGCAACGTGTTGCAATCTACCGACATGCCCAAACAGGGCGTCTTCGTGGACAACGGCGAACCCAGCACGCAACCGCCGGAAGCTGAAGCCGAGCAGGAATGATGTGAAAGCCCACACAGCAGAACTGGCGGGCTTTTGTACTCGGAAAGGTGTGGCCTACGAAAGAACTGGCTCTATTTGCCCATAACGACGATTGCGTACAGCATTTGGCTGGCGCTGCCGTCTTTGGCTGGCCCCCACTGGTAGCCGATGCTGGGGCCGATCAGGAACGGCAAGGCCTTGATGTTCAGCAAAACGTCGTTGCGGAGGTAGGTGTAGTCGCTCGTCCAGTTGCGGCTCCCGCGCACCCGAACCGCACCGATACCGAATTCGGGCGTACCCGGAATGCGGTAGGTGATGGTGGCGTTGGACTCCTCGTAACGGGCAAGATTGAAGCTGGGCAACGCCACTTCACCGCCTGCAAAGCGTTCCAGATGCGACAGGTTCAAGGTCACGCCTGCGCCGGGCCGGTATTCCAGCGACGGCGAGATGTCGACGCTCCACTGCGCTTTGTCGTTGAGGGGAAAGGTGTACAGGCGGGCGGTGCTGTCTAAGCGCCAGTTGAATTGTTGGCCGATAGGCTCGCCGTACCCGCCGTTGACCTGAGAAAAGGTGTACGGGGCGAACAGCTTGTTTTCTGCGCTGATTCCGACAGTATTCAGGATCCGAATCCGGTCTTGCCAGAGTGTAGAAGCGTAACCGACGTTGAAACGGGCTATGTAGGGATCGCCCTGATAGCCCTGAATTGACGCCCCGTACTGAATTCCCTTGAATGGATCGTGCGTGACTTCCACTTTGGCGACTCCCGCCGGAGCATCGCCGTTGTTCACGATTCCGGCCAATAGCGTGGTGTCCTTGATGCGCGTGCTGATGTTGTATTCCCAGTACTTGTTGTGCTTGACCAACACCACGCGCAAGTCCTGCAAGGTCGGCAAAGGAAAGGCACGGACGCCAAAAGCGTTGACTTTGGTCACTTCGCCGCCAAAGTCCACCACCCCTTCAGTTCCGCCCAAGCGCCCCAAGTACCCGGCGGGAAACTGAAAGCGGAAAGGTTCGGGGGCAGTGGATTGGGCCTGCCCTGCGGTAGCAGTTGCCAAAGCGAGGGCGACAAAGCCTGTTTTTAACATGAGGTTCTTGCTCAGAGAGGAGAAAAAAGTGGGCACCCTGGCATCCTGCCTGTTTTGAAGATGAATTACGTGATCGGGCTTACACAGAAACCGAAATTTGCATCTTCAGACACTGGGGAAGAATGGAAGTTCAGCGTTTCACATTCACAATCGTCACGCCGTGCCCGCCCTGATTGGTTTCAGCGTCATGGAAGGATTCCACCCGTTTGTCGTTCTTGAGGTACTCGCGCAGTAAACGGCGCAATACGCCTTGGCCTTTGCCGTGAACCACCCGCAACGGGCTTTCCTTGAGCGCGTGCGCTTCCAGAATCGCGGTTCTGAGTTCTTCTACAGCTTCCTCTACACCCATGCCGCGCAGTTGCAATTCATTTTGAAAAGTGCTTTTGGTGGTTCCGACGAACACGCGGGGCGCTTTGACTTTGGCCTCCTGCTTCACGCGCACGTCACGGCGCTTCACGCCCACCTTCATCACGCCGAGCTGCACCACGAGGTCGTCGCCGCGCAGTTCCAGCACTTGCCCAGTGGCGTTGTAGGCGGGCACATCCACGTTGCTGCCCACGCGGATCGGGTCGCCGCGTTCCTCACGGGGGGCGGGCGGCGCGGGGCGGGCCTTCTGCGCGGCGGTTCTCAGGTCACGGAGTTCCTGCATCACGCGGGGGCGGGCCACGTCTTCTTGGGCGCGGGCGCGCAGGGTTCGCACACGCTCTATGGCGTCGGCATACAGGGTTTCGGCCTTTTGCGCGGCTTCGGCCAGCATCTCGTTGCGCCTCTGCTCCAGCGTTTCTCGTTCCTGCCGCACGCGGGCCAGTTCGGTTTCGGTGTCGCGGCGGGCCGATACGGCGGCGGCCAACTGCTCCGACAGGTCAGCCCGCTCGTGTTCCAGCCCTTCCAGCATCCGTTCCATCAGGCCCGCGTTGGGGCCAAGCAGGGTTTCGGCCCGCACCAGCACGTCTTCGGGAAGCCCCATGCGGCGCGCAATCGCCAGCGCGTAACTGCGTCCGGGCTGCCCCACTTGCAGGTGATAAGTGGGCGCGAGGGTCGCCAGATCAAAGCCCATGCTGGCGTTGCGCAGCCCCGGCGTTTCCAGCGCAAACTGCTTGAGGGGCGACAGGTGCGAGGTGATGATGCCCCGCGCATTCTGCCCCAGCAGTTGCTCAATGAGGGCCTGAGCCAAAGACGCGCCCTCGTCGGGGTCGGTGCCGCTGCCCAACTCGTCGATGAGTACCAGCGTATCGGGGGCCGCATGCCGCAGCACGAAGCGCAGGTGCTTGAGGTGACTGGCAAAGGTAGACAGGCTGGCTTCGATGCTCTGTTCGTCGCCAATGTCTACCAAAACGTCGCGCACGACGGGGAGTTTGGCACTCGCTGCCGCCACGTACATCCCGCACTGGTGCATCAGGACGGCCAGCCCCAGCGTTTTGAGGGTGGCCGTTTTGCCGCCCATGTTCGGCCCGGTAATCAGCAGCAGCTTGATGTCTCCGAGGCGAATATCGTTGGCCACAGGATGTTCGATCAGGGGATGCCGAGCTTCGCGCAGGTCGTAGGCGTTGTCGGTCACAGGTTCGGGGCGGTTCAGTCGCCAGTCGCGGGCCAAGCGGGCTTTGGCGGCGATCAGGTCGAGCGTACCGATGGTGGAGAGCGTCAGGGGCACATCCGGGTCGGCGGCCAACAGGCCCGACAACTCGGTCAGAATCCGGCGTACTTCGGCCTCTTCATCCAGAATCAGGCGGGCCAGTTCGTTGTTCAGCGGCGTGACGGTGGCGGGTTCTACAAAATAGGTCTGCCCGGTGGCGGAAGCGTCCACGATGATGCCCTGCACCTGCCCGACGCGGCTGGCCTGCACGGGCAGCACATAGCGGTCACGGCGAATGGTCACGATATTTTCCTGCAACACGTCGGCCCAACGTTCCAGCGTGGCCGAGAGCTTTTCCCGAATACGGCTCCGCAACGGCTCTATGCGCTTGCGGAGGTCGCGCAGGCGGGGGCTGGCATCGTCGCGCACCTGTCCGTCCCTATCGAGTGCGCCTAGTACGCGCCGCACCAGTTCGCTGTGGTCGGCTAGGCCCGTCGCCACTTCTCGCAATGGCCCCCGCGAATTGGCCCCGATGGCCCGCTTGACGGTCATCGCGCCGTCTAGCGAGTAGGCAGCCGTCAGCAGATCGCTGCCCGACAAGACCCGGCCTTCTATGGCCCGCCCATGCAAGTCGCGGATGTCCTGAATCCCGCCGAGGCTCAGGCTCACGCCGAACATGGCGTCTTCGACTTCGTTCAGTTCGCGGGCAATCCGGCCCGCATCCGCCGAAGGCTCCAGCGCCTGCGCCCGCTCCACCCCCAACGAGGTGGCGCTTCGCTCGGCCAAGGCGTGGCGGATACGGGGAAAATCAAGGGCAGACAGGGCGCGGGCATCGAACGACATCGCCTGTGAGCATAACAAGGTGGGGCGGTTGGAATCGTGCGCCGTGTGGCTTAGGGAAAGTTTGGGAATGGGGGTTGGAGATTGGGATTGTGGGTGAACCCTCCCGTTGCTGACGCAACGCCCCCCTTAAAGGTGGGGAGTAAAAGCTTTTTGCCTCCCCTTGAGGGGAGGTGGCCCCGAAGGGGTCGGAGGGGTTTACACGCAACTGAAATTTAAGTTTGTGGGCGAACCCCCCATTGCTAACGCAACGCCCCCCCTTAGAGGGGAGGACAAGGGCGCTTTTGCGCTCCCCTTTAAGGGGGGCTGGCTGCGAAGCAGACTGGAGGGTTCACCCAGAAACTAGGACTCCATTCCCCTACGCGCTCATCCCATTCTTCCGCGCCCCACCCTTGCCGCCCCGGCCCGCCCGCACGATGTCCTGCACGCCCTGCACGCGCAAAATGGCCGTGCGTACCAACTCTAAGTCGGCGTTGCCCGTGACCGCCATTCGCAGGTGAATGTGCGCGGTATTGTCGGCATTCACGCCCGCTTCTATCTTCATGGGGCTGCGTTTTTCGGCGCTCAGGACACCCAAAATGTCGGCCAGCAGGCCCGGACGATCCGGCGCGATCACGTCCAAATCCACAATCGTGCCGCCCGGTGTACCTGCATCCCAACTGGCGGCGATACAGCGTTCGGGTTCGTCCTTCAACAAACGGATCATGTTGGGGCAGTCGATCCGGTGAACGCTGACGCCCCGGCCCCGCGTGAGGTAGCCCATGATCTGGTCGCCGCGAATAGGGTTGCAGCATTGAGACAGCTTGCTGGAGGTAGTCAGGCCCTCCACGTATACGCCGCCGGGTTCGGGCGTGCGGGGCGTGACTGGGCCACGTTTGCTGGGGCTAGCCGGGGCCTGCTCCTGCGCCAAACTGGGCGACAGGATGCGGGCCACCACGCTGGGCGTCGTTTTGCCGGAGTGCAGCGCAAAATACAGGTCGTCGGGATTGCGCGTGCCCATCAGCTTGTGGGCGGCGTCTTCCAGCAGCTGCGTTCTCATCAGTTGACGCACCGCCAGTTGCCGTTTCCGCAAATACCGCTCCAACAAATCGTGCCCATGCTTCAGCGCTTCGTCGCGCTCCTGAGTACGAAAATGGTGCCGGATTTTGGAGCGGGCACTGCGGGTAATCGTAAAGTTCAGCCAATCGCGGCTGGGATGGCCGTTTTTGCTGGTCACAATCTGCACCATGTCGCCGTTGCCCAATTTATGAGACAGCGGCACGATGGAACCGTTGACCCGCGCCCCCACCGTCGTTTCCCCAATGCGGGTGTGAATGTGGTACGCAAAATCGACGGCGGTGCTGCCCACAGGCAAACTGATGGCGAGGCCCTTGGGCGTAAACACCCGCACGCGCTGGCTCAGGATGTCGGTTTTCACGGCGTCCATGTAGTCGCTGGCGTCGTTGATCTCGTTTTGCAACTCACGCAACTGCAAAATCCAGTTTTCGCGGTCACGCTGCGCCAACTGTGCGCCCTGCTTGTACATCCAGTGCGCCGCCACGCCGTATTCGGCCACCTCATGCATCCGCAGGCTGCGAATCTGCACCTCTATCGGCTGCCCACTCTGGGTAATCACAGTGGTATGCAGGCTCTGGTACCCGTTGGGCTTGGACACGGCGATGTAGTCCTTAAAGCGCCCCGGCAGCGGCGTCCACATCGAATGCACGATAGAAACGGTGTGGTAGCAGATGCGTTTCTCGCGGGTCTGCTCGGCGCGTTCACGCCGCTTTTCATCGGTTCCGGGCGGCACGATCAGGTCTTTGGGCTTCAGGATCACGCGGATCGCCAGCAGATCGAAAATCTGTTCCAGCGCCTTGCCCTCTTTTTGCATCTTGTTGTGAATGCTCCAGAGATGCTTGCTGCGGCCCGAAATATCGATGTCGCTGACCCATTCCGGCAACTCCAGATCATCGATCAGGGCGTCTTGAAGCTGCGCCACCGCCCCTTGTATCAGCGCGTCACGCTCTTCCTGCTTGGTTCTCAGGCGGGTTTGCAGGTACTCGTAGGCGTCGGGTTGCAAGTAGCGGAAGCTGAGGTCTTCCAGCTCCCACTTGATCTGCCCGATGCCCAAGCGGTGCGCCAGCGGAGCAAAAATCTCCATCGTTTCGCGGGCGATGCGCTGCTGTTTTTCGGGCTTCATGCTGCCCAAAGTCCTCATATTGTGCAGGCGGTCGGCCAATTTCACCACGATAATCCGGATATCGGCGGTCATGGCGATCAGCATTTGGCGCAGGTTTTCGGCCTGCATATCGCGCCCAGCGTCTTTCACCTCGGCGGCTTGGCTGCCCTGCTTGCTCAGCTTGCTGACCTTAGTTTCGCCTTCTACGATGCGCCGCACATCGGGGCCAAACTCCGATTCGATCAGTTCGAAGGTGATGCCGTCCACGTCCTCTACAGTGTCGTGCAGCAGGCCCGCCATCAGGCTGTCGGTGTCCATGCCCAGCCGCGCCAGAATGACCGCCACCGCCACCGGATGCGTGATGTACGGCTCGCCACTTTTGCGGTTCACGCCGTCGTGGGCGTCGCGGGAGAAGATGTAAGCCTTCTCCACCCGCTCCTGCTCGGCCTCTGGGCGTTCGGAAATCAGCACGCGCAGTTCGGCCATGCCGTGTTCGTCGGTGCGGGCAGCTTCTGGCTCCGGCACATGAGGGTCAGCGGGCAGGTTAGAGGGGTTGCTGTTTGGCGGGCCGGACACGCGGGGCAGCATAGCGCGGCGGTGGCCCGCACACGGAGAGCCACGTCACCGGACGGTCAGGTCATGCCCCCATCTCCCCCACTACACCGCCCCCACTCCACAGCAAAAGCGCCTACCCGCAAGTAAGCGCCCTGAGTTCAGTTTGGGTTAACCACGGAGAGAAGTGAGGGAGATGATCCTCAGCGGCGTTCGCGGACGCGCACGGGAATCGGGACGGGTTGCAACTGGCGGGGAGGCTGGACAGCGCCCTTCAGCGTTTCGCGCAACCAATCTATGAACTCGCGTAAGCCCTTCACCCCCCTAGTGTAAGCCCCGTTTTGTGGAACAAATGCGGGCAAGCTGACCGTGACTTTACATTCAGGGTGTTGGGCAAAAGAGCGGGACAGTGGGCTATATGAATGGCCGCCCGAATAGTGTGATGCATGGGCGAAAAAAGCCGACTGGCAAGCGTGCAGACTTTTGGGGAAGCCTTGAGGCCCGCGGCTGAAGCGAGATCAAGACCACATGAATGCCCCCAATAAGGTGGGACACAGATAGGTTAGGCGGTTGAACTGCGGGGCCACGAATAAGCTCGGCCTCATCACCCGTCCTTTACGCGGCCCTGACCTATACTTGCGGGCGTGCTGTTGCCCGTTTCGCTCTTGTCTGCACCCATGTTGTCTGTGCCTCTGTTGTTTGCCGCCCTCTTTTCTTACCCCGACCCGGCAGGCGATGCACGCGGCGATGGCGGCTACGTGCTGCCTACCCGCCCCGCCATCAGCGCCGACGCGCTAGACTTGCGCGAATTCCGGGCCGAAGCACCGGGCAAAGTGCCGAAAAATACCTTGCCGCTGCTTCAGGGTACAGCCAAGCCAACGGTTGGAATGCGCTTTACGGTGGGACTGGGGCGCATAGAGAACCCTTGGGGCTTACCTTCCGGCTTTTCGGCAGGCGTCACCGATATTTTTGTGAAATCTCCGCTGGGCACAGTGCGGGCGCTGGGGACTCTGGGCCTGAACGTGCGCGGGGCCGGGGGCTGGCAATACCATGTGCGCGTGACCGGAGCCGGGGCCACACTGGAAGGTTTGCCCAGCGAGCAAGACAGCGCAGCCTCCCCTCTGACCCAAAAGCCTGTGCCGATGGCGGCTCCCACCGTCACCGTAGAAGGCACCAATCTGGTCATCGACACCGCGATCCCCTCTGGACAGTACGCGTATTGGGTCACCAACAGCGTGTATTCGCCCATCAGTGCCGACGGCATCTTGCGGCCATCTACCGGGCCAGATACTTCGGCGCTTCAGGCCAGCCGCGCCAGTGCACCCGCCCCGGTAGACGTGCTGGCCGCGCCCGACGATACGGCGGTGTATACGCTGGACACGCTGGCCCCGGTAGGACAAACCCGCGACAGCCGCACATTGTTACTGGCCGGGGTGGGCGGCGTGGGCCTGCTGCTGACGGTGCTGGCAACGGTGCTGGTGTGGCGCAGACGCACATGACGAACAACGCCCCAGCGCAGGCAAAAGCCGCTGGCTGGAGCCGCACCATTCCCGCCCCGCTGCTGATTCTGACGGCGGCGTTTCTGTGGGGCCTGCTGGGAATATTCGGCAAGAATGTGCAGGCGGCGGGCGTGGGGCCATTGGAAGTGGCCTTCTGGCGGGCAGTGTTGGGCGGCGGCCTCTTTGCAGCCCACGCCGCGCTGATTCGTGCGCCCTTGCCGCGTGGACGCGATTTTTGGATTACGGCAGCGTTCGGCATCGCAGGCGTCAGCATCTTTTACGGCTCTTACCAATTGGCGGTGCGGGCAGGCGGCGCAAGTTTGGCGAGCGTGCTGCTGTACACGGCCCCGGCGTTCGTAGCCCTCTTCGGCTGGGCCGTTTTGCGCGAACGCTTGGGCAAACGCGACGTACTGGCGGTGGCCGGAACCTTGGCGGGCATCGCCCTGATCAGCTTGGGCGGTGGCAAGGGCGTCACCGTATCGGCGGCGGCACTGGCATTCGGCCTGATCGCCGGATTCACCTACAGCCTGTATTACCTGTACGGCAAAGCGTTTTTTGGCCGCTACTCGCCGCCCGGGCTACTGGCTGTGGCCTTGCCGGTGGGCGCATTGGGCCTGCTGCCCTTTGTAGACTTCAGCGCCAAAACGCCCGCTGCATGGACTGGGCTGGGAGCCATGGCCTTCCTGTCTACCTACCTCGCCTACACCGCCTACAGCCTCGGGCTGCCGCGCCTGCCCGCCACCCGCGCCAGCGTGATTGCCAGCCTAGAACCGGTGGTGGCCGCTGCGTTGGCCGCGTGGCTGTTTGCCGAACGCTTGTCGGTCACGGCGTTGCTGGGCGCAGCATTGGTCATCGGGGCGGCGTTGCTGCTGAGTTTGAAGGACTGAGGGACAGAGTTTGGCCGGAGACGTTGGCGTGTAAACCCCCCCGTTGCTGACGCAACGCCCCCCCTTAAAGGTGGGGACTTAACAGCTGTTGCGCTCCCCTTGATGGGGGCTGGCTGCAAAGCAGACTGGGGGGTTCACACGCCACATCAGCACCCTCACCACCCACCCTTCAAGTCAAAGTTCCACTCGAAGCTCCGGCCCCAAGGTAAGTCGGCGGCGTTGAGGGTATAGGTTTGGCCCACCCGCAGCGGAAAATAATCGGCAGCCAATTTAAGCAGCGCGGCTTGACCCTGCGGTGTATTCAGTTGGTTTTCGGGCACAGCTTTTCGCAGGGCGGCCCGCAACTCGGCGCTATAGATGATGTCGTTGGCGTATTCGCGGGCCAGCAGCGCGTCTTGGCGCACGGCGTCCACACCGCCCAAGGTGAGTTTGGCGTGAGCCAAAGCCGTGCCCAAGTTGTTGCCGGGGGTTCCCCATGCCGCGAGCGAGCGCAAGTTGGCAGGTTGGCGCAACACGGCCAAATCTGACCACAGGCGCGTATTACCCAAATTCACCTTTTCCACGTCGGCCACCGCCACCGGGCCAGCCCGCAAGAGGGCGCTGATTCGCACGGCGGCGCGGCGCGGGTCTCCTCCATTGAACACATACAGCGTCAGGTCAGCCGGGCCAGAGGAAACAACGCGGTAGCCGCTGCCCTCAGCGTGGTTGCGGGCGCTCTGAGTCAGCGGAATGCCCTCATAGCGGATCACGGCTTCTGCCGCCTTGGCATCGCTGTATTCCACACGCACCGTGTTGGGGGCGGGAGCGAGGGCGCGGGCCGCCAACATCGACAAAACCTCGTCGGCACCGGGATACACGCGCACGTTGGCCGGGGCCGTTTGCGCCAGCGCCGCGCTTTCTGCTGGGGCAGGGCTACCGGGCAACGCATCGTCCCAAGCGATGTGCAGTTCGGCAAACACACCTTCCCGCGCCCATTCGATCATCCGGCGCGTCACTTCTAGATTGCGCTCCCGGTTGGTAGCGTCCGGCTCGCGCGGCAGCGTGATGAAGGCGTATACAGGCTGCCCCGTGCGAGTTTTCCAGTCCTTCAGCGGGGCCAAGCGTGCCAGCGCCTCATCGGTGGTGAGGGCACTGGTGCGCGACTGCACGAGACCGCCATACGCGAGGGCGTCCAGCGCCACAACGAGCGGGCCGCCGATAGGTTGGGCATTCAGCCAAGCGGTGAGGGCTGCCGGGTCTGCGCCGCGTGTGGCATTGCCTAAGAGTTCGGTGGGCACGACGCGCACTTCACGCCCATTGAGGCCCGCGATGAGGGCAGGCAGCACCCGCGTGGCAGGCCGGGAATCCAGCGGAATAAAGGTCTGTGCGCCCGCATGGAACAGGCCCGTAGACAGCAAGGAGAGGAGAAAGGCAGGCTTGAGCATGGGCTTCAGGCTAGAGGGCGGGCGCTAGGAAAGATGAGAAGGGGGGAATGTTCTGCTGAGGGTGTGGGTGAACCCCCCCGTTGCTCCGCAACGCCCCCCCTTAGAGGTGGGGACAAAAGCTGCCACGCACTTCCTAGACCCTTTGACCCTAGACCCTTAGACCAAGCCCCCGTAACCCGCGCCTACCCCTCTTCGCAACACTTCCCGTCTTTTGTCCTGACATTTCGGCGTACCTTACATCTCATGATGTCTTGGGGAGATTTGTGGGCGCTGGCGTGGCGAGGACTCACGCGGCGGCCTGTGCGGACGCTGCTGACGGCGCTGGGAATCACAGTGGCCGTCGCCAGCATGGTGGTTTTTCTTTCTCTGGGCGAAGGAATTCGCAAGGTGTTTACCAGCGAACTCGGCGGCATCGGACCAGATGTGCAGGTCAGCCTCAGCGGATTTACGCAGGGCTTTGCGCCCCAGCCCAATTTGCCTGAAACGGCAGTAGGCGATATTCAAAAGCTGGCGACTGAACTTAAAATTACGTCGGTGACGCCAGTCGTGATGAGCGTGCGGAGCAGTTTGGACGTGTCGCAAAGTGTGGTGCTGTACGGCCTACCCGCCGCGCAGGGCATCAGCACGGTGTTTCCCAAAATCGTGCCCGCCACAGGCCGCGCCCTGATTGCTGGCGATGAGGGTCAAAAAGTAGCCGTAGTGGGAGCCAAAGCTGCCGAAAACCTGCGTCTGAAGGTGGGCAGCACGCTGAACCTCACGCGCCGGACTTCGGTGAAGGTAGTCGGCGTGCTGGCGCAAGAATCTGGGTTGGTAGATTCCTTCATCTTCTTGCCACTGCGTACCCTGCAAGATGCGGAAGGCGCGACTGGGCGGGTGTCGCTGGTGGCCCTGAAGCTGGAAAACCCCCGTGACGCCCGCGCTGTGGCTACCGCCCTTGCCAAGCGCCTCAATTTGGAAGCGTCTACCCAATCGGACTTCCTGAGCTTTGTAGAACGCGCCCTCCGAATCAGTGATGCGGTGCGCTTCGGCATCAGCTTAATTGCGCTGATCGTGGGCGGGCTGGCCGTCGCCAATACCGTGATGATGGGTGTCTTCGAGCGCACCCGCGAGTTTGGAACCTTGCGGGCCATCGGCGCACGCCCCGGCTTCGTGCGGGCGCTGGTGCTGACCGAATCGCTGTTGCTGGCGCTGGCAGGCGGCGTGGGTGGCATTATTCTGGGACTGGCGGGCATTTGGGGCGTGAATCTGTACACCCAAAATCTGGCCGGAATAGACGCGGCGGCCCTCACCCCGCGTTTGACGTTGCTCGCGCTGGGCATCAGCATTTTGCTGGGGCTGCTGTCGGGGCTGCTGCCCTCGCGCAGTGCCAGCCGCATCAGCATCACCGATGCACTGGGGCGCGTATGACTTCCTCTGCAACTTTGGCCGCCACCGTCACCCCCGACGCCACCCGCCCCGCCCTCGTGACTCAGGACCTCTCGCGCATTTATCCCAGCGGTGAAGGTTCTGTGACCGCCCTCGCCCCGTTTACCCACACCTTCCCGCAAGGCCTGACGGCAGTGGTAGGGCCGAGTGGCAGCGGCAAAAGCACCCTGCTGAACCTGTTGGCGGGCTTCGACACCCCCAGTTCCGGGCGCGTGGTGGTGGGCGGCACCGATTTGCACAGTCTGTCCGAAGCGGGCCGTGCCGACTTCAGGCTCAAGCATTACGGTTTCGTGTTCCAGAACCACAACCTCGTGACCATCCTGAGTGCGCTGGAAAATGTGGAATTCCCGCTGACCTTGGCTGGAATGAAGCCCAAAGAACGCCGCGAACGCGCCCGCGAACTGCTGGAGCGCGTGGGATTGGGCAACCGCGCCACCCACCTTCCCGGCCAACTGTCGGGCGGAGAGGCGCAGCGGGTGGCGATTGCCCGTGCATTGGCGTGTGACCCCGCCGTGCTGCTGGCCGACGAACCCACCGGAAATCTGGACACCCGCACGGGTCAGAAGGTGCTGGATTTGCTGACCGCGCAGGCGCAGGGGGGCCGCACGGTGGTGCTGATTACCCATGACCGCGATGTGGCGGCGTTGGCGAACCATACGTTGCGGGTGCGGGATGGGGTTGTGACGGGGGAGTAGGGCGCGGGATGCGGGTTGTAGAAACGTCAAACTGAACGTGGAACGTGGATCGTGGTCAAGCTCTAACCACGTTCCACGTTCCACTGTCCACGTTCTAGATCAACTCACCACTGACGCCTTTCTACTTTTCAACACCGCCGGAACGATCAGCGACAGCGCCACGATAAACAGAATAAACGCGCTGAGCGGCTGGCGAACGAAGGTGCTGTAATCGCCGTTGCTTTGCTGCAAAGCGGTGCGGGAAAAGTTTTCGGCGGTTGGCCCCAGAATCACGCCGATGATGGCGGGCGTGACGGGAAAATCGAAGCGGCGCATGCCGTAGCCGATGATGCCGAACAGGGCCAGCAGGAACAAATCGAACACGCTGTTGTTGAGGCTGTACACGCCCACCGTGGAAAACACGAGGATTCCGGCATAGAGGAACGGGCGCGGGATCAGCAGGAGTTTGGCCCACACAGGCGCGAGGGGCAAGTTCAGCGCCAGCAACATCACGTTACCGATGTAGAGGCTGGCAATCAAGCCCCACACGAGTTCCGGGCTGGTAATGAACAGCAGCGGCCCCGGCTGAAGCCCATACTGCTGAAAAGCGGCCAGCAAAATAGCGGCGGTGGCGCTGGTCGGCAGCCCCAGCGTCAGCAGCGGCACGAGTACGCCAGCGGCGGCGGCATTATTGGCGGCTTCGGGGCCAGCCACGCCTTCAATCGCGCCTTTGCCGAATTCTTCGGGGTGCTTGGTCAGGCGTTTTTCCAGCGTGTAGCTGAGGAAGGTGGGGATTTCTGCGCCACCCGCCGGAATCGCGCCGAAGGGGAAACCCAGCGCCGTGCCGCGCAGCCAAGGCTTCCAACTGCGCCGCCAGTCCTCGCGGGTCATGCGGGCGTTGCCTTCCAGCTTGATGACGCTGGCTTTGTCTTTGCGCAGGCGCGAGGCCACATACAGCGTTTCCCCGATGGCAAACAGGCCGATGACCACCGTGACGAATTCTATGCCGTCCAACAGTTCGGGGCGGCCCAGAGTGA
Organism: Deinococcus sp. Arct2-2; assembly: GCF_004801315.1. Classification (GTDB taxonomy): domain Bacteria; phylum Deinococcota; class Deinococci; order Deinococcales; family Deinococcaceae; genus Deinococcus. The sequence goes on along the minus strand of NZ_SSNW01000026.1, from coordinate 7,566 downwards.
AGCGGGCCTGTCCACTTTGCAGGTCAGTGCCGACTAAGCCGATGCACAGGCCGAAAAACAGGCTGATCAGGCCGCGCAGAGGACTCCCGCCAAACGTGGCGCTGATGGTCACGAAGGCCAACATGATCAGCGAAAACTTGGCTTCGGGCCGAATTTGGACGGCGATTTCGGCAATGGCAGGAGCCGCAAAAGTGAGCAGCATGGTGCCGATGGTTCCGGCCACGAATGAACCGATAGCGGCCGTAGCCAAAGCGGCGGCGGCGCGGCCTTTGCGGGCCATTTTATTGCCTTCCAGCGCGGTAATAATGGAGCTGGATTCGCCGGGGGTATTCAGCAAAATAGAGGTAGTAGAGCCGCCGAACATGCCGCCGTAATAGATGCCCGCGAACATGATGAAGGCGCTGACCGGGGGTAGTTTGGCTGTAACGGGCAGCAGCAACGCCACCGTCAGGGCTGGCCCGATGCCGGGCAGCACGCCCACCAGCGTTCCCAAGGTGACGCCCACCAGCGCCCACAGCAGATTGATGGGCGTCAGGGCGGTTTCAAACCCGGCAAACAAAGAGGTGATGGCGTCCATCAGAGAATGCCCTTCAGGATGCCGGGGGGCAAGGTGAGGCCAAGCCCACGCGTAAACAGCAGGTAGGTGATGAGCGCCACGATGAGTGCCACGCCCGCGATGAGGCCGTAGCGCCGCTCACCGAAGGCGAAGGCCACCGTGAAGTACATGACGGCGGTGCCGAACACGAACCCCAGCGGTTGTAGCAGCAGCGTGCCCAGCAGGAAACCGCCCAAAATCAGGCCCGGAGACGCCAGATTCACAGGTGCGTTGGGATCGGTGTCTTCCTCGGTGGCAGGCTCGGCGCGGTGGCCCCGCAACGCCCCGATAGTCAGCAGTACACCCAGCCCCAGCGTGCCGAAACTGACGATCAGCGGGAAGACTTTCGGCCCAACCACCGTGTTCATGCCCGACGTGGCGATCTGGTTGGTGCCGATCAGGAGCAGCACGCCCAACAGCACTACGCCGAGCGCCACCAGCAAGTCGGGCACGCTGATGGGGCGGCGGGAAGAAGGGAGAGCAACGGCGGGTGGCACGGGATCGAGCATGGGAAACCTCTTGGGGAGATGTGGAGTTGGGTTGGGGAGATTTAAGTTGGAAGGCGAACCCCCCCGTTGCTGCGCAACGCCCCCCATAGAGGGGAGGACTTAACAGCTTTTGCGCTCCCCTTAAGGGGGGCTGGCTGCAAAGCAGACTGGGGGGTATACACGCGACTCAAATTGGACTAGGAAGGTGAACCCCCCCGTCGCTCTGCAACGCCCCCCCTTAAGGGGAGGACAAAAGAGGGCGTCTTCTGCAACAAACAGGGGCGAAGTGGCTCTCGTGCTTCCACTTCGCCCCTATTGCTCCGGCTTACTTCAGGGTTCTTACTTCACCAAGCCGATGTCTTGCAAGATGCCCTTCGTCCTGACGGCTTCCAGTTTCAGGAACACGTCGAACTTGCTGCCGCTCATGTACAGATCTGTCCATTTGCGGGTGTTTAGGGTGTCTTTCCACGCTTTGGTCTTGTGCATCTTGTCCAGCGCTGCCACCAGTTCGGCCTTCTGGCTGGCGCTGATGCCGGGGGGGGCCACGATGCCGCGCCAGTTCGCCAGATCAACGTTGTAGCCCTGTGATTTCAGCGTAGGAACGGCAATTCCCGCCTGAGCTTTGGGCGCACTGATGCCGATGGCCCGCAGTTTCCCGGCCTTGATCTGGGCCTCGAATTCGCCGTAGCCTGCCACGCCCGCTGCGACTTGGTTGCCCAACAGGGCCGCCAACGTTTCGCCGCCGCCACTGAAGGGCACGTAGTTCATCTTTTTGGGGTCTACGCCCGCTGCACGCGCCAAGAGGCCCACCAGCATATGATCGGTGCCGCCCGCGCTGCCGCCCGCGAAGGCCACTGCACCGGGGTTGGCCTTCCAAGCGGCCACCAAGTCGGCGGTGTTTTTGTAGGGGCTGCTGGCAGGCACCACGATCACTTCGTACTCACCGGTCAGGCGGGCAATCGGGGTCACGCGGCTCAGGTCGACTTTAGAGTTGTTGGTCTGGATCGCGCCCACCATCACGAGGCCCATCGTCATCAGGAGGTTGCCGTCGCCCTTGGCATTGTAGAGCTGCGCCAGCCCAATCGTGCCGCCTGCTCCGGGCACATTGAAGACCTGCACGGGCTTGACCACGCCTTCGTCTTGCAGCACGGTTTGCAGGGAACGGCTGGTCTGATCCCAGCCACCGCCGGGGGCCGCCGGGGCCATAATCCGCAGGTTGTTGAGGCCCTGAGCGAGGGTGGCAGGCGCGGCCAACAGCAGGGCGGAGAGAGTCAGGACAGCTTTTTTCGTGATTTTTACAGACATGGGTTGCCTCCGGGGGCAGGCCGCGCCAACGGTGGGCGGCTCAAGCAAACTGAGATTGTGGTTGAGATTCACCTTACGCTCACGCCCCTGCCAGCGCAAGGGGTTTAATGCGTCTGACACGGCGTTTTTGGTGACCAGAATGCACAACCGTGAACACAATGCACGCAAGCCCCGTGCCCCTCCCCGCCGCGCCTAGAATGACCCCGATCCCCCGTGACCCGGCCCAAACCGACATTCAATCTGACCGCAGCACCCTTGCCTGCATTGCCGCTGCCTGCACTGTTCCGGCCGCCCGCTTTTTTGCGGCGGCAGGGGATTCAGGGGCGCTTGGTATGGCTGCATTTGCTGGTGCTGTGCGCCATGACGGCCCTACTTGTGCTGGTGCAAACGTGGCAACTGTACGGCGAGGCCCGTGAACGCATTGGCGAGCGGGCAATGACCACCAGCCGGATCGTGTCGCGCCTGCCCAGCATCGTGGCGGGTGCAGAGGCGGGTGTACAGAACGCGGCGCTGAACCTTCAGGTAAACGAAATTCGCGCACAGGCCGAGGCCGATTTTATCGTGGTGGGCAACCGCGCAGGCATCCGGCTGGCGCACCCACTGCCCGACCGCTTGGGGCAGCCGATGGAAGGCGGAGACAACATAGAACCGTTTGCAGGCCGAGAAATTATCAGCGTGGCGCGGGGCAGCCTCGGCGTCAGCGTGCGCGGCAAAGTGCCCGTGAAAAATGCAGCGGGCGTGGTGGTGGGCGTGGTCAGCACGGGCTACTTGATGCCCGCCGCGTGGCATCTGGTGGTGGGCGCGTTGGTGAGTCTTGCCCCTTGGTTCGTGCTGGCGCTGGGGCTGGGCACGGCGGGCGCGATGTTGGTAGCGCGGCGACTGCGGGCCGATATTCTGAACTTGGAACCCGAACAGATTGCCGCGCTGGTGGGCCAACAGCGGGCGGTGCTGGCGGCCCTGCGCGAAGGCGTGATTGCCGTAGACGGACAGGGGATCGTGACGCTCGTGAACAACCGAGCTGCCGAACTGTTGGGGCCGCAGAGTGTCAGTCAACAGCCGACGCCCGCACCTCTGGCCGCCCTCTGGCCCGAATTGGCCGCACTGACCCGTTCCGCTCAATATCCACTTTCGCGCCAACAAAACTTAGAACTGATGTTGAAGGGCCAGCCCATTTTGGTGAACATAGAACCGCTGGGACAGTCTGGGGCCGATGGAGGCGGGTTCGTGGCCGGATTCCGAGACCGCGCCGAAGCAGTGGCCCTAGCCGACGAACTGACGCACGCACGCGGCTTTGTGGATGTTCTGCGTGCCCAAACGCACGAATACCAAAACCGCCTGCATGTGCTGTCGGGCCTGCTGCAACTGGGCCGCCCCGCCGAAGCCCTGCGCGTGCTGAACGCCGAAATCGAGCAGGGCGCACAGTTCCGGCAACTCTTGCGGGATGTGCAGGTGCCCCGGCTGGTGGCACTGCTGGCCGGAAAACGCGAGCGGGCGCAGGAACTCGGCATCGACTTTCAGGTGGCCGAGGGCAGCAATTTATCGGCCCTGTGGGAACGGCACGCCGATACGCTGGTGACGGCGGTGGGCAACCTGACCGAGAACGCATTCGAGGCACTGGCAGGGCAACCCGGCACCGTGACTGTCCTCATTGGTGAAGACCCCGAAGGCGCACAGGTGGAAGTGGAAGACAGCGGCCCCGGCGTGGCGGCAGAGGTGGCGGCCCGGCTGTTTACACGCGGCGCGAGCAGCAAAGGCGAAGGCCGGGGCTACGGGCTGGCGGGCGTGCTGGGGCGGGTGCAAGCGCTGGGCGGGCAAGTCAAGCACACGCGGCGGGGAGGTCATACGGTGTTTCAGGTCAGCTTGCCTGCGCCGGGAAACACTGCACTGGTCAGCGCCGCCTCAGAGCCTACTGTGTCAGAACCTAGTGCGCCGAGGCCCCCAGCATGAGTACGCGGGTGCGGGTGCTGCTGGTAGAAGACGATGTGCGGGTGGCCCGCGTGAACCGGGATCTGCTGGAGCGTGACCCAGACGTACATGTGGTGGGCAGCGCCGCCACCTGTGCCCAAGGCGACGCGCTGGCACAGGCCTTAGCGCCCGACCTGATCTTGCTGGACATCCATTTACCCGATGGCAGCGGGCTGGGGCTACTGAGGCACTGGCGCACGCAGGGCCGCACCACCGATGTGGCTCTGATTACCGCTGCCGACGATGAATTCAGCGTTCGCACGGCGCTGGCACACGGAGCCTTCGATTACCTGATCAAGCCGTTTACTGGGGCAAGGTTGGCCGAATTGGTGGCCCGCCACCGCGCCCGCCACACATCTGTTGCTGCGCCCGCCGCTGCGCCCCGGCTGGATCAGGCCAGCCTAGACCGTCTGCTGGGGGTCACGGCCAGCGCTGCCGAAGCCCTGCCGCGCGGCATAGACCCGCATACGCTGGAGCGGGTGTATCTGGCCTTAGACGACATGGGCCGCCCCACCAACGCCGAAGAAATTGGTGACCGAGTGGCCCTGAGCCGAGTCACCGCTTGGCGCTATCTGGAACATTTGGTGCGGGTGGGCCGTGCCCAATTGGATCATCAATATGGGCTGGCGGGGCGGCCTGCCAAGCTGTACCGGGCGTCGGGAAATCAGGGGGCTGAGGCCTCTGAGAGTTGAGGGCAGGGTTCGGATTGCGCGCCATGAAAAAGTGTCTAAGGGTCTAGGGTCTGAGGGTCTAAGAAAAGCTTCCCAACCGATCTGCACGCCTTTTTGCTCGATCATTGTTGGGCAAAAGAACAGTTGAACAATGTTCCCGCCCAAGTCAAACAATTCACTCTCATTCCACCTGACCCCTGCGTGACCCAACTCCTCTTAAACTGAACCGGAATGTCTGCCCTTCTGCGCCTGCTTCCCGTGCTGCTTTGGCTTGCGGCCTGTGCGCCCATTACGGCGCAGCCGGGCCGGAGTGCCGCGCTTTATCTGGCTGGCCCTGCGCCCGACGTGGTTCTTCTGAGCGTGTCGGGGCGCTGTGGGCCGCCCTGCTTGGCCCCGCGTGACAACTGGGACTACCTGACTTCGCGGGGAACGGTCGACGCGGTGGCCGATGAGATCGCGGCGGCGGGCCTCAGCGTGCAAGTGGCTGCCTACGCCAGCAACGCGGCAGTCGAGTTCGAATCGTTGCAGGTGCAAGCTCCACAACGGGGCTTCGGCGCACTGCTGGCCGACTTTGAACAGATTCAGAAGGGCTGGCTGGCTGGCCCGAATCCGCCGCGTATCGTGTTGCTGGGACACTCGCAGGGGGTGACGTGGCTGCATTACCTCACGCGCTTGTATCCAGAGGTGCCATTTGCCCTTCAGATAGACCTAGACGGCATTTGCACGGCTTGGCGGGCCGATCATACGGCGGGAATACGGGGGCTGCCCGCACCACAAGGCGGCCTGCCTACCGCCCTAAGCGCCTGCGACAGCCTGAGCGTGCCGGGTGCGCCGCTGCTGACACGCGGATCACTGAGCCTGAAGGATGTAGTGTGGCCCAATGTGGCCGCCGACTTGGAGGTGCAGAGCAAGCGCCTGCCCGCCCGCACCAACGGCAGCGGCCTGCTCATCAATTACCTGTTCGATCTGTCCCGCAATGCCCGGCTGGACGGCAGCGCGGCGGGCATCCAGACCTATCTGTCGGCCCGCGAGGATCACAGCGCCGTATCTTATCCGGGCAGTGACGCAGTGGGCTGGGTGCGGGGCCAGTTGCGCGTTATGGCGCGGGAATGGAAGGCGCAGGGGTTGAGGGAGCAGCCAGCGATTCCAGCCACTCCTGCGCCTGCTGCGGCCCCAGCAACGTCGCCCCTCGGTGGGCCGGAAACCACGCCAGCAGCGCCTTAACCTCGTCCTCCAGCTCGCCAAACACAACCTTATGGTCACCATCGGCCAGATGCAGCAGACCAGTAGGCCGCGCCGTGATCTGTGTGCCCACCGCCAGAGGAACACCTAGCCACACGGCGTCTACTTCGGCAGCGTCGGCGGGGTTGAAGGTGCCGGGCAAGCACCCGTAGTTGACGGGCGCGGGTACGGGTTCGGTGCGGTAAGGCTGCAAGGTATCGCCGCGCCAAATCAGGCGTTCGCGGGTGCCTGCGCTCCACTCCACCACGCCCAGCCATTCCCGCGCCTCCGTCACGGCTGCACCTCGTACAATTCTAGTTGCCGCAGCACATTGCCGCTAAACGACAACAGTGCCCGGTAAGCGCCCTGCGTGGGGGCGGTCAGGGCAAAGGTGGCCTTCCGGGTTTCAGCATCTAGGTACACACTGTCGCGGCCCAGTTCCCGGCCTCCATCGAACCACACCACGCTCAGATAATCGGGATCGAATCGGCCATCAAGTGACGCCTGCAACGTCAGTACTTCGCCGCTACGGGTCAGGGTGGCCCCCGTAATCCGCGCCGGAAAATCCACCTTCACTTCGGGCGGAATGAGGGGCACGAAGTTGTAGCGGCAACCGCCGAGAGCCGGAGCCAGCAGCGTCAGCGCGGCGGCAAGTGCGAGGGAATGGGAGAGCATAGCGTCAGTGTAGTGGCAGAGTGTGAACAGGCCTGAGCGAGGCACAGTGTGGTCGACATCAAATACAGCGTTCAATTAATTCTAACACTTTCGTAGTGTCGGCTGAATTTCGTTCGAGCGGCGTGTACGGTGAATTGCCACACGAGTTTAACCTTGGCTCGGTCACGCTGTTCAACCCACGGGATGACCTCAGCCCGCAAGCGTTCCTCGGAGGGCCTGCGCCGATTCAAGCACTGTCGAGATAACGCGCTGAACTCTAACTCCGCCATGGTCAGCCAACTGGCATGTTTGGGGGTACACACCCATTCAAAGCGGCCCACCAAGCGGTGGGCCGCCTCTGGCGTCATGAATGTGGAGAAGCTGCCCCCATGATGGGTGTTCAGGTTGTCCTGCACGAGGGTGATCTGATCGGCCTCTGGATACGCGGCTTCAACCTCAGTCATGAACGCGGAATACTCCTGGGCTGTCCGCGGTGTGGTGACGTGGACGCAGCGGCGTCCGGTCAGGGGTTCAACCGCGAGTAACACGCCGCAACTGCCACATTTTTCGTACATGACGTGAGTTCGGGTTAAGCTTATTGGCGTAATCTAACTTTTAATTCTGTTTTTAAACGAACATTTGGCACAAATTGAGGCTCACTGAGATG
>NZ_SSNW01000025.1 GCF_004801315.1 Deinococcus sp. Arct2-2 | reverse complement strand
CAGCCGCAACTCACGTGGCGAGCGGCTCAGCGCCGAGCGGCACAACACACAGAATGGTACGTCCTGACCGAGGTGCAGCCTGTACCACAACAACCCCACGCCGCCTGACACGCGATTGGGGTAACCGTGGAAACTCTTGGTGATAAAGCTCCAGTGTTGTCGCATCAACCCCCGGTGGTTCTATTTCGGTCATCAACTGCTCGAACACGGCCAGAGCAAAGGCATACTGCTCGGCGTTGTCGATAGGCCGGAGCAGATCGCGGAGAACAGGGTCAGTATTGGCCCATTGGGTGCGAATTTGATTGAGTTGTGGATGGGTCATAGATTCAGTCCACATCAGCGCCGCTCCTTTGTCCATTGATCGTATTGCTTGTGTGTCAGCACGTGTTTGATCAGGGCATACTGCGTTTGATAACCTCGGGTGCTAGGGGGTAGCTCAGGGGAGATGAAAAAGCGGAAGCTCCGGTATGGCTACCAAAGAACTTCCGCTTGCCCAGAATACCGTTGAAGACCTGTTCACGCTCATTTACGTCTACGTGGATGATTATGTGCAAGCCGCTGTGTGCAGCGGCTTGTTTGTGCTGCCTCACGAACCGAATCAGAAGGGGAATTACAGCGAACTCATGACGATTGCGCTGGTGGGCGAATTGCTCGGTGAAGTTTCAGGGCAGAAATGGTTGGCTCAGGTGCGTTCAACGTATCGGGCGCTGTTTCCATGCTTGCCGGATCGTACCCGGTATCTCCGAATCCAGTCGAATGTGGAAACCATTTACGCCGACCTTGCGCTGAGACTGCCCCACTTCGACGACGACACCGTGTACGTCATTGACAGCAGACCGCTCGTCCACTGCAAGGGGACGCGCTACGCGCGACCCCGAGCGATGAGTGAGGCAGGCAGTGGACGCGGTGGGTACGGAGGTTACAGTGTCAAAGGTCGGTTCTACGGGTTCAAGCTGCACGCCATCATTGACGATCATGGAATGATCGTCCGCTGTGCTCTGGCTGCTGGAAATGAAAGCGATCCACCCCTCGCACGTCCCCTCTTGAACGAAGGCGAAGGCGCATTGGTGCTCGGTGATCGGGGCGATCAGGGCTGCGGCGTCTACGCGCAACCCAAGAGCAACATGAAGCAACCGCGCCCCTGGTGGGGCGCCATGCGATGGGTCAGAAAGACCATTGAGGCGGTTTTTTCTCGGCTGGATCGTTCATTTCAGTTGATGCTGCCGCAGCTCAATTCCTTCCGATCCATTCGCGCTCATGTCTGCCGAAAAATCGCCGCTCACAATTTGGCCCTGTTCTTTGGCGGTCTTTGATCCCCTAGCACCCGAGGTTGCTAATTGATCTTGCACATTACGCGCCACTTGTTGCCGCCTACGTCAAAGATGTGCCAGCCAACGGGGTCTTGTTTATCCGAAACGTAATCCACACTGCCAAAAGTAGTTTTGAGATCAGTCAGATGTTTTGGATGGGTGGCAACCAAAGTCATGTACCAAGAGCGCAAAGGCAGTTCGGCATCAGGTACTTGTTCCCAAAATTTCCGTAGAGCAGATAAGGCGAGAACACGCACAAGAGATAGTATCTCAATCTGAGATAAATGGGCAACTTATGACCCTACCCATGCCGCGCCAAAAACGCCTCTCTCTCCATCCAAGCCATTTTCGGCTTTCCCTCGCTGGGGGGCTTGGGCGTGCCGTACACTGCTCGCAGCAGGCGGAAGCCGAAGCCGAACCAACGCGCTTGCTGGGGCGGCAAGTCCAGCAGGGCAAAGCCGCTCTTTTCCAGCGGGCCGTGAAATAGCGTGACGGCGTACACAGCCTGAGCATCCGCCAACTCGGGCCGGGTTTGCAGGGCCGCCGCCACGTCTTTCAGGCTGCGTTGGTAGGCGCGGTAGGCGGCAATAGAGCTGCGGGTGCTGATGCCCACGATGCGCGGCGAGTGCAGATGCAGTTCGGCGGTGGGCGTGTGCGGCGGCAAGGGCAGCGGTGGCATGACCTCGGAGCGCGGAGCCACGCGCATCACGGCGTCGGCGCGTTGGGCGAGGTCAATCACATGATGCTCACGAGCGAAACGGTCTTCTACGGTGCGGCTGTAAGCGTAGATCAGTAGGTCGCGGGGCGCGGCAGTGCGCAGGCCGGGAATGGCCCGCACGGGCGCGGGGCGATAGCCGAGGGCTTTCAGTTCGGGCAAAGTGGCCGCCAACTCTGCGGGGAGGACTCGCACCGTCTGGCCCGGTTGCGCTGCTGGCTGCGGAAAGGGGAGAGGCCGCACGCCCCCACGCCTCAGCGCCGCCAGATTCGCACGGGTCAGCGCCGTGCCTTCCAGCGCCCACGCGGTTATAGGTTGCCCTGCCGCCGCTTCCAGCCCGCTTATTCCAGTCGGCGGCCCACTTCCGGCGATCTCGTGTCCGGCCCGCGTTGCAGAGTGCAGCAGTTCCGGATTAGAGCGGGCGAGTGCAGGCGGAATCAGTAATGTAGCCCCAATCTTGGCTTCTGCCAACACCTGCAACACGGTTTCCAACTCCGCCGCCGACTCTACAGGTACGGTCAGACCCACAGAGGGATCGCCCGGAGCGCCGCCGTACAACGTACCGAAAGCGCCTGCCCGGACGAGGGAGGGCCATAACCATGAGGGAGAAAAAACGGGCATCACCCTGACTGTAACGGTAAAGAGATCACGAAACCGCAACCTGACAGCACGCTCTCATGCTGATCACGGTATGCTCCTGTCTAACGATGCTTCAGTTTTCCTTTATCTCACAGAGCCTATGGGCAATGGTCAGGACTCCGGCGAGCATGGCCTGTAGCGGCGCGGGGCGAGCGTGAAGGCGTCCGCTGTAGCTCAGGCGTCTGCCCTCACGGAAGGCGTACCCCTGACCGACCGCCCCCTGCGAATCGGCCTGTTTACCGATACCTTTTTGCCTGACCAAAACGGCATCGTGACCAGCGTGGGTCTGCTGTCCGACGAACTCCGGGCACGCGGGCACCATGTGGATGTGGTGGCCCCCGATTTCCCCGAGCATGTGGATACCCGCCCTGATGTTTACCGGATTTCCAGCCTACGTTACGTATTTTTGCCCACTTACCGGCTTGCTTGGCCTACCCGCAAAGACTTCGAGCGCAAATACGACATCGTGCATACGCACACGCCCCTCACGCTGGGGCTGGCAGGCGTGCGGCTGGCCCGCAAATGGCAGGTGCCGCACATCGCCACTTATCACACGCATTTGGCGGCCTACACGCACTATGTGCCGGGTCTGACTTCCTTTGACCGCATGACCAAATTGGTGTCGCGGGTGTCGGGGCAGTTGTATGGGCGGGCCAACGCCGTGATTGTGCCCACCACCGGCATGCTCGACGTGATGCGGGAAATGGGGGTGAGGAATCCGGTGGTCATCCCCACCAGCATCGACCCCAGAGGGCTAGAGGCCGCGCCGCCGATCCTCAACCCTTGGCCTGCGGGCACGCGCCGAATTTTGAGTGTGGGCCGCCTCGCCCGCGAAAAACGCTTTGATCTGGTGCTCGATACCCTGTCGCAGTTGGACAATGCCCACTTGGTCATTCTAGGCGAAGGGCCGGAGCGGGGACATCTGGAGGCGCACGCAAGGCAACTCGGCATCTCGGATCGCGTCACCTTTTTGGGCGTGCGTCCGTGGACAGAAATCGGCGCGTATTACCGCCTCGCGGAACTGTTCCTGTTTGCCAGCGACACCGAAACTCAGGGCTTGGTGCTGCAAGAAGCGCAGCTGATGGGCGTTCCAGTGGTGGCGGTGGGCGCACGCGGTACCCTCAGCGGCGTGGCGCACGGCAGCAGCGGCTACCTGACCATGCCCGGCGACGTGAATGCACTGGTTCGTCACGCCCGCGACGTGTTGGGCAGCCCAGAACTGTGGGAACAGTTGTCGGCGGGCGCACGTAATTTCGGCCACACCACCACCCCCGGCGGCGTGGCCGAACGGGTTTTGGAAGTGTACGCCCGCGCCTTGGGCATGCCCAGCGGCGCGGTGGCCCTGCCTTCAGAAGCAGCTACTCCTCGAAGTAGCCTCGTGTATGACCGCTGATATTTTGCGCGTGCCGCCACAAGAAGGGAACAAGGCCGCCTTCCAAGCGCCGCGCACTGGTCTCCACAAGTGCGCCCGGCACATAGGCCACCGTGCCCAACCGCGCCAACGCCTGACCCAGCAAAATGTCTTCGTAGGCTTCCACCGCTGGGTATCCACCCGCCAGCTCTGCGGCGAGGCGCGAGTAGGCCATGTTCGCCCCAGCCAAATTGGGTTTGTCGGCCAGCACGCACAGCCGCAAAAACAGGTTATAGGCGGCTTCCGAAATCTGCGGCAGCGGGCGGCGCACTCCCGAAAAACGCATTGGGCCGTAGAGGGCCACCCGGCCAGCGGCGGCGACGTTCAGGCGCTCCAGCCACTGCGGGGCGGGCAAGGAATCGGCGTCGGTAGAGGCCACCCAGTCGCCCGTTGCCGCCTCCAGTCCAGCTTGGCGGGCACGGGCCACACCGCGCTCGTGGCACTGAATCACGGTGGCTCCCCAAGAGCGGGCCACCTCGGCGGTGGCGTCCCGGCTGCCGTTGTCCACGACGATCACTTCATGGGGGGTGTGGGTCTGACGTTCCAATGCACGCAACGTAAGGGGCAAATACACCGCTTCGTTGCGTGCAGGAATAACAACCGAGAATTCCGGCACCCGGACAGGCTAACAGGTGTTCGTCTGGTCATCTTCATGTGCCCCCCATCTGTGCGGCTGTGGCTCGTGGGGCAGCGTCTCATGGAGAAGCTATGAAAGCCGCGCCGCGCTCCCTGAGCGACCGGATTCCTCTCTTACCCGGAACCCTACTGCCAGTGGCGGGCGCAACCGTAGCTCTGGCCTGCGCCGAGTTTGTCCGCAACGGCGTTTACACCGCTTACCTGCCCTTGGTCGGCCCCTCGGAATTTGGTTTGCCACTCACGGCCACCAGCGCCGCCCTCACCGCTCATTTTATTGCCGATACCCTGATGCGTGGCCCGGCTGGCGTGGCTATTTCGCGCTATGGGCTGCGGCCTGTGGTGGCGGGCGGGGCGCTGCTGGGGCTGGTGGCGCTGGCGCTGCTCCCGTTTGCCCATACTTTCTGGCTGCTTATTCTGATCGCTGCTGTTCACGGCGTCGGCTTTAGCGTGCTGTGGCCCGGCGCACTGAATCTGACCGCCGATTCCAGCAAACCGGGCTACAGCGGGCGGGCCATTTCTATCGTGACCATGTGCGCCCTCCCCATGATCGGCGTTGGCGTGTTGGTCTACGGCGCGATTGGCAGGCATGGGGGCAATTTTCCGCTGACTTTGGCGATTGCGCTGCAGGGGCTGGCAGTGCTGGCCGCCCTGCTGATGCCCATGCGCCGGGTACGTCAGCGCAACACCGCGCCCGCGCCTACCCGCGAAAGCACCCGCCGCGTGTTCCGCTCCCTTGTTCCGCTGATGCCCGCCGCTTTCCTGCAAACGGGCACCCTGTCCCTCATCGGGCCGCTGCTGTTCCCGATTGCCAAAAAAATGGGCATCGAATACTGGCCGCTGGTGTCTATTCTGGTGCTGGGCGGCGTGTTGGCCTACGCCACCATCCCCTTTGCCGGAAGAATTGCCGATAGGGGCCGCGCCCGTCCGGTGCTGTCGGTGGGCTTTGCCCTGATCGGGGTGGCGTTCGCGCTGCTGGCTACCACCCCGCCCGTGTGGGCCATTTATCCAATTGCGGCGCTGCTGGGGCTAGGCTACGGCTGCGTCACGCCCGGTTGGTCGGCACTAGTGACCAGTACGCTGCCGGAAGCCGAACGGCCTGCCGCGTGGGGCGCACTGATGACCGTCGAAAACACTGGAACGGCGCTGTCACCAGTCATCGGCGCGTTTGCCTACCAGACCATCGGCGTCAGCGGCCCATTCTTGGTGGGGGCGGTGCTGGCCCTCACCACTGCCAGTGCTTACGCCATGTTTAGGCGGGCCTTTCCTGCGCCGGTGCAGACCTAAAGCTGGGTCAGTGGCGAGAGAAAGCGCTGGGCTGTAGACGGTGACGGCAAAGCGTTGGCAAAGAGGCGTCCATCTCCTGAACAGTCCAGACCAAACCTTATGTGCTTTACGGCCCACCCAAAGGCAGGAACCGCCATTCACATCAGCTCCTTCACCCCTCTGATTAAAGCTGGCGCGGCTCAGGCTGGAGCCATGCTTGCAGCCGACGTGTTGGGCCGCGCCGCGGGCTGGGGCGCGCTTGGCCCCGGCCCCCGCACTCGCCCCCAAGTGGCCCTCACCTTCGACGATGGCCCCAGCCCGCGCACGCTGGACTTGCTGATGGTGCTAGAGCGGCACGGCGCACCCTCCACCTTTTTTGTCACTGCTCCGAACGCTGCCGCGCATCCTGACCTGATGAATGCTCTGGCGGCTGCGGGCCACCAACTCGAAGCACACGGCATCTGGCACCGCCCCGCCCTGTTGATGCCCCCGTGGAAGGAATGGGCGCAGGTGCGCTGGCATCCGCGTGCAGAGCAGCCGGGTTTGTTGTTCCGTCCACCCTACGGTGGCCACAGCCCTTTTACACGCCTGCTGGCCCGCCTCGCCCACCGCCAGATCGCGCTGTGGGATGTAGAAGGCCGCGACTGGCTTGCTTTGCCCGCCGCCGAACTTGCCCAGCACACGCTAGGGCAGGTGTGCCCCGGCAGCGTCATCTTGCTGCACGACGGCCCAGAGGTCACACCCGAACTGCTAGACCTGATCCTGCATGGCCTAGAAGAACGCGGGTTAGCGCCTGTGCTTGTGAGCGATTTGCCCATGCAGCGTATTGGCCTGCGGGCCGGATTGGGGCGGCTGCGGGCCAGTTACGGGCGGTGAAGGGCGTCTAAGGGCCTAGGGTTGAAGGGTCTAAGGAAGAGCAATCGCTTTGCTCACTCACCCTCTCTCCAGCCCTCCCCCCTCAAGGGAGAGGGAGCAAAACACATCTCTCTGCGCTTGCCGTTCGCCCTCGTCCCTTGTGGGAGAGGGGGCAGTTCAGCAACCCCCCAACACCTTAGACCCTAGACTTTTAGACCCTTAGACCACCCACCCACAGACCTAAACGCCATCAATCCCGAAATTAAAGCAGCCCCAGCCGCCGCGCTAAAGGCTCCGAAATCAGCCATTGATCGGCAGCGTCTCCCGCGTCCTCTGGCTCTTCCGGCTCTACTTCCATCAGCACGCAGCCCCGGCCCAGATAGAACGCCACGATTTTTTGCCACGCCTCTTCTTCGGTGCTGGCGGTTTCCTCTATGTCTTCCAGCGTGCCCCACACGTCGCCGTCCACTTCCTCGCTTCTCAGGGCTTCGGCGTGGCCGCTGAACACGTAGGCGTCTACTTTCTCTTTGCGGGGATGGTACACGCCGCCTTCCTCGCGCAAGTCGAGTTTATCGCCGCGCTCGTACAAGCTGGATAAAAAAGCTTGCCACTGCTCGGCGGTGAGGATAATGGAGGGGGTGGGAGTCTGGTCGTTCATGTTCGGCAGTGTACCCGCCCCCCATCATCAATACGGCTCTATAGGCTGGCCTCACAACAGTTCTGGAACGTTGGCCGCGTTTGGCCCGTACACTGTGCCATCATGCCCCACCTTCATCAACGCTTCCACAAGCCGCACGATCCATCCAAATCCCGCTCCCGCCCGCTTGCCGTGTTGCTGCTGCTGCTCGCGGCGTTTGTGCTGGCCCTCGGAACCCTGACCCTGCACAGCACGGCTTCGGCCCAGTCGGGCGGCGGCTTTGGCGGCAGCAGCTCCGGCGGGTCATCTGGCGGCGGTGGGGGTGGCGGGTACAGCGGCGGTGGAGGCGGCTACAGCGGGGGTGGGTATAGTGGCGGCGGCTATAGCGGTGGGGGATACAGCGGCCCCATCATCGTCAACTCGGGCGGGGGCGGCTATTACGGCGGTGGGGGCGGCGGCTTTGGCCTCACCGGCCTGATCGTATTTGCCATCGTCATTTTTATGGTGGTCGGATATATGCGACGCAGTATGGCGGCCAGCGGCGGGGCACGCGCCCTCACACGCGGCGGCGGTCTGTCTAGCCTCAGCGGTACGGCACAGGCGGTGAGCGTGCAAATCCTGATGGCTGAGGGCGACGAAGTGAAACAGGCGCTGCAACATGTGGCCGAGTCCGGTGACCCAGACAGCAACGAAGGCCTTGCCCGCATGATGCAGGAAGCGGCGCTCGTGGCCCTGCGTCACCCAGACCGCTGGGTGTACGGCAACGTCGAACGCGCTCAGGGGGCCGCCAACGCCGCCGACTCGCAGGTGGGCGCGTGGGCCACCGAAGCCCGCTCTGCCTTTACCGAGCAGACCACCAGCAACTACCAAAACAAAGACGTAAACAGCGGTTTCGAGCACCGCAAAGGCTACAAAGCCGACCACGATACCGGCGACCTGTATCTGGCCGTGACCATCGCCATCGCCGCCCACGCCCTCGGTAACTTGCCCCCCGCAGGCGTGACCAACGCTGCCGAAGTCCGTGCCGCCCTGAACGCCATCAGCAGTGTGGCCCCCGGCGACCTGATCCGCGCCGAAGTGGTCTGGAGTCCGGATGCCGAGGGCGAGTTTCTCAGTGAGGATGAGGCGATCCAGAAGTATCCGAAATTGACTAAGTTGTAAGCGAGCCAGAGGAACGAGTGTAGAGGGTGGATCGTGGGAATTGCCTAACCACGATCCACCCTCTACTTTCTACAGTCGGACTTTTTCACCCATCGCTCGGCGTCCGCTTCTTCGGTTTACTGGCCGCAAATTTCGCCAGTTGCGCGGTCATGGCGGGCGGCGTATTGGTCAGGATGTTCCGCGCTGCGGGATTGCGGGCGGCAAAGTCGGCCACGCGGTTCATCATGGTCTTAAACACGTCTTCGGGCATGTCCAGCGCGGGAGTCAGGCGCACGGTGCGCTTGGAGCTGAGGCTGAGATTGCCCATGACGCCGCTGCTGTGCAGTTCGCGTAGGGCTAGAATCGCGGTGGCCTCGAACACCAGTTCCTTCAGGACTTCGGGCAGGGGCAGCCCCAGCATCGGCTTAAACTGCATCGCCAGCAATAGTCCTTGGCCGCGCACATCTTCCAGCAACCTTGGATGTTCGGCCTGAATGGTTTTCAGTCGGGCCAGCCCTAGTTCGCCCAATCTCAGGCTGCGGGCGGGCAGGTCATTCTCCATCAAGTATTCCAGAGATTTCAGGCCCACCGCCATCGCCATGGCGCCCCCGCCGAAGGTGTTGGAGTGGCGTTTGCTGCTCAGGCCGCCCAACATCTTTTTGTAAATGGCGTGCCGCACGATGGTTGCGCCCACTGCGGTCATGCCGCCGCCCAGCGGTTTGGCGAGCGTAATAATGTCGGCGTCGAGTCCCTGCGCTGCCGATTCGAACCAGTGTCCGGTGCGGCCCAGTCCCGTCTGAATTTCGTCGGCAATGACCACAATCCCGTATCTGCGGCACAGTTCACCCAGCCCGCTCAGGAATCCGGCGGGCGGAATGTTCACGCCGCCTTCGCCCTGAATCGGCTCTACCACCACGCACACCACGTTGTCGGGGCCGACGCGCCGAATCAGGCTGGTGAGGGCGGCGAGGTCGCCATATGAACAGGTCAGCGCCCCCGGTACGAGTGGCCGGAACACATCCTGATATTCGGGATTGGGCGTGAGGCTGAGGCTGCCCAGCGTTTTGCCGTGGTAGCCGCTGGAAAACGAAATCTGCAACTTGGCTTTGGGCCGCCACGCTTTGGCAAATTTAAGTGCGCCCTCAATGGCTTCGGTACCGCTGGAGCAAAAGAAGACCTGCGAATCGGCGTGGCTGGGCAGTTCGCGAGCCAGTAAGCGCACCAGATTAGTTTGCAAGGCCGCCCGCCAAGGCCCGGACGATTGCTGCGGCAGGCCCATAGCCCGGTTTTTGGTCAAGAATTCCTGCAAAAATTCGGTCAGCACAGGCGGCATCTCGCCAAACGGGGTGGCGGCGTAGCCCGAAGCGTTGATGCGCCGCACGCCCGCTTCATCCTCCAGTTCCCAAGGCGTGACCCGCGAAAACGGCCCGGCCAATCCCAGCAAATTCAGGCCGTACAGCAATTCTTCGTTGCCAAATTGCTGATCGAGTTGCCGCGCCGCCGTTCCTGCAAAACGCTCGTTCAGCACTTCACTTGCGCGAATAAATCCATCCGGAAGGCCAACAGTCATGCGGGCCAGTCTATCCGCACGGGCGGGAGTGCGCCGGGTGCGTTCACGCCAAGCGACTTTGGGGAGCGACATTGGGCAGACGATCCGGCTCCCGCGCCCTATTCTTGGCCCATGCGGATTGTCCGAATTCAGACCGAGGCCGGGGCACACTGGGGCCAACTCGACAACGACACGGTTTATTTGACGCGCGGCATGGCCGGAGAGCGCACGGGCCAAACGGTGGATTTTACCGGGGCATCCCTGCTGGCCCCCGCCGAACCCAGCAAAATCGTGTGTGTGGGCCGCAATTACCTTGATCATATTCGGGAACTGGGCAACGACACGGCAGGGCTGCCCACCGAACCCGGCATTTTCCTAAAAGGCCCGAATGCGCTGGCCGAACCCGGCGGCACGGTAGAGAAGCCCGACTGGACGGAGAGTTTTCACTTTGAGGGCGAATTGGCGTTGGTGATAGGCCAGCAGGCGCGGAATCTGACGCCCGAAAACGCGCTGGACGCTGTATTGGGCTATACCTGCGGCCTAGACCTCACTGCCCGTGACCGCCAGAAAACCGATTTGCAATGGTTCCGCGCCAAAGCCGCTGACCGCTTTTGCCCGCTGGGGCCTTGGCTGGAAACCGACCTGAACCCGGCTGACCTGCGCGTACAAACCCGCGTGAACGGCCAAACCCGGCAAGATGGCCGCACCAACCAGATGATTTTTGATGTGATGCAGATTTTGACCTACATCACCCAGTTCGTGACGCTGGAACCCGGCGACGTGGTGCTGACCGGAACCCCCGAAGGCGTGGGGCCACTGGAACGCGGCGACACGGTAGAGGTTGAAGTGGAAGGCGTGGGCGTGCTGACGACGCTGATCGGGTGACGTCTCTTGAAGCTGAGAGGCCAGACCTAGACCTGCATTTGGGCCAAATCCGCTTCAGCGCCCGCGCCGCCGTACTGATCGTGCGGGATGGTCAACTGCTGCTGAACAAGTTCAACCACGCGGATTTCTGGTTTACGCCCGGTGGCCGCATCCAAAGCGGAGAGGCCAGCGAACAGGCCGCACGCCGCGAATTTTTGGAAGAAACGGGCGCGGTTTTGGGTGAATTGCGGCTGGCTTTGGTGGCTGAATTGTTTGGGCAGATGGGAGGCGAAGCCGTACACAGTTTGCAGTTTTTCTACGTGGCGGCGCAGTGCCCGCAGCTTCCAAACGTCAGTTTTCCCAACAAGTTGGATGAGGGTGTGACTTTTGATTGGTTCGCGCTAGAAGACCTGCAAAACTTAGATGTCCGGCCCGCATTTTTGGTAGGGCGACTGCCTTCGCTCCTCGCCTCGCCAGAAGTGCAACATGTGGTGGATTACCGGGAATAGGTTGAGTCAAAGGCAATCGCTGACGCTCACTCACCCCCTCCCCAACCCTCCCCCCTCAAGGGTGAGGGAGCAAAACCACGACACCGCCACCCCACAGCCTTCCCGCCCACATCCGTGTGAGGCCGTCATCCACGCAGTGGGTGGGCCAATTCCAGTTCAAAGACGACTGGCAATTCCGGTTCAGATGGACAAAGCAGCCGGGTTGGGATGCGACAAGATCAATCCTGCCTAGTGCAACGACAACTCCCCTGCACCCTCTGGGGGCGGGGGCTGGGGGGTGGGGGAGTCCAACGTGGGAGAAGACCAAAGTCCTCAATCTTGACCCAATAGGGGCCACCCAAACACAAAGCGCCCTCTCACACGCCGCCCAAGCCCAAGCGTAACCCCATAGACCGTGATCGCGCCCCCCGCCGCGCTACGCTAAGGCCGTGCCACACCTCCGCCGCGTTCCCGCGCTTCTGCTTGCCCTGACCTGTGGCCTGACTGCAACTTTGGCTGCCGCCAGCCCTGCCACCGACCTGTTCGATACCGTGACCAAGTCGGTACAGACGGGTTATTTTGGCTGGTCTACGGTAGACCGGGTGGCACTGGCCGAAAAGTACGCGCCGATTCTGACCGAACGCTGCGCCACGCAGTTGGAATCGTGCGACTACGCTACGGGCCGCGCCGTGTTGACCGACATGCTGAAAGAACTGGGCGACGCCCACACCAACGTGCGGGACGCGGAAGGTGCGGAGCGGCTGGCCGAGGTGAGCCAGAACAAATCGGTGCCGCGAACTGGAGCGCGGGTGAGCCGCGTGGCGGGCGGCCTGTTGGTGGTGTCGGTAATGCCGGGCAGCCCCGCCGAGCGTGCCGGGGTGCGCCGCTTCGACCTGCTGACCCAAGTCAACGGACAGCAGGCCGGAATCGATCAGCCGATTGGCTCCACCGAATTTGTGCGGTTGGAGCGGGCCGACACGCCCATTACGGTGACCCTGCACCGTCCCGGAACCCCAGACCGCGACCTGATTCTCACACCCCAAAGCTTGCAAGCCCGCGACGAACCGACCCTGAGTTGGGTAGGCGAAGGCGGGCGCACAGCGCTGATTCAGTACCCTACCTTCCTGTCTTCCGACAGCGCCGAACTGTTTTTGGCGCGGGTAGGCGAGGCGAAGCGGGCGGGCGCTGAAGCCCTGATCGTCGACCTGCGCTACAACGGCGGCGGTAGCCTGAACGAGTGTGTGGCGGCCAGCAGCGTGTTTGGCCCCACCGTGTACCGCGCCCGCTTTCAACGTGGCGGCTTTACCTACGGCGGCTTATTGGGTGATGAAGTCATGTCGCCCATTGCCCGCATGGCCCGCCCCGACTGGGCCGTTTGGAAACAGCCGGTGGCTGTGTTGGTTGGCCCGAATACCGCGTCGTGTGCCGAAGTATTCACCCATTACGCCCAGTTGTCCGGGGCCACCGCCATTGGCGAGGTCACACGCGGCGTAGGCAACAGCGGCGTCAACTTTCAGCCGCTCCCCGATGGTGGCGTACTGGGCCTGACCATTCTGCGGGCTTTCGACGCTGCCGATAAGCCCTTGCCTGACCGAATTACCCCCGATATTCTGGCTCCCACCGACATCACCGCGCTGACGACCACCGGGCAAGACACGACGCTGGACGCTGCCCTGACCGTGCTTAAGGCTCAGGTGACGAAGCGGGAGGCCCCCAAGACCGAGCCATCGGCGCCGCCTAAGCAGGGGCTGGACGGGCGCTGAGAACGGAATGTAGGACGTGGATTATGGGCGGTGGGGAAGGTGGGGCGGCTCCCAAAAATTTTAAGTGCGGCCTTTATTCCCGCCCTCCACCTTCTTGACGACGCGTTCCTCACGCCAGACCTTTACACTTGAGTCAGGTTATGGATTCTTTGAAGGCGCTCGCGGCGCAAGTTGGTATCGCGGATTTGTTGGGACGGGGGTTTCTCAGCGTCCTGCTCACGTTTATCACGGCATGGGTGTTCACTTGGCGCTTCATTCCCAGCGTGCGGGCCTTCGCTCTTCAAATGGGGTGGGCCGATCAGCCCAATGCCCGCAGGCTCAACAAGGAACCGCTGCCCAACGCGGGCGGGCTGGCGATTTTTGCCGGATTCATTCTGAGTGTGGTGGTGGCGTGGGCACTGCGCCCCATCGTCATAGAAGTCGTGAATATTCAGGTTTTAGCCATTCTGCTGGGCGCGTCGCTGCTTGTGCTCACCGGATTCATCGACGATCAATTCGGCCTGTCGCCGCTGTCGCGCCTGCTGGTGCAAACGCTGTCGGCCTTCCTGCTGATCGTCAACGGCTTGCATATTGACCTGAACGCCATTCCCTTCATCCCCTCCATGCCAGACGCCCTGAATATCGTGCTCAGCAACCTGATTACGGTGGTGTGGATTGTGGGCCTCACCAACTCTGTGAACCTGCTGGACGGTGTAGACGGCGTGGTGGGCGGCGTGGGATTCGTGGTCAGCATGGTGTTGCTGTTCACGGCGGCCCAGTTTCCTGACCGAGCGGCGGCGGTGGTGTTGCTGGCTGGGCTGGCGGGGGCCACGCTGGGCTACTTGCGCCACAACTTTAATCCCAGCCGCATCATCATGGGCGATACCGGCTCGTATCTGATCGGTTATACGTTGGCCGCCGTGAGCCTGCTGGGAACCCTGAAATTCAGTGCCGGGGCCAGCCTGATCGTGCCGCTGATCGTGTTAGCGCTGCCGGTGCTGGATACCACCCAAGTCGTCATTGGCCGACTGGCACGCGGAATTCGAAACCCGTTGGGTCACCCCGACAAAACCCATATTCATCACCGGGTGTTGGCCCGCACTGCCAGCGCCCGCCGCACCGCCGTTATTTTGTGGGTGGTGTCGCTGGTCTGCGGGATGCTGGGCATGTGGCTGCAAGGCGTGTCTGGCAGCGTCATTCTTCTCACGGGCGTGGTGGTCTCGGCCTGCTTGTGGTTCGTAGCCCACCGCCGCATGCGTGCTCAACCCTCAGAGGTACAGGCGGCAGAAACTCAGGCGTCAGAGGCCCAACTGTCAGCGGCTCAGGCTTCAGCCGTTCAGACAGACGTTCCCAGTCAGCCGGAAAACTGAGATGATGCCCCCGATGTCTGCTGCCGATTCGCAAATGCCCGCGCCCAAAACCATCGTCCTCGCCTTCGGTACCCGCCCCGAAGCCACCAAAATGGCCCCCGTGTACGCCGCCATTGCCGCCCATCCGGGCTTGCAGCCCCTGATTTTGTCTACCGGGCAGCAGCGCCAAATGCTGGACGGCGCACTCGCGGTCTTCGGCCTCACGCCCGATGAAGACCTGAACGTGATGACCGACCGCCAAACGCTGGCTGACCTGACCGCCCGCATCGTGCCGCCTTCCGGCAAGTTGCTGCGCCAGATGGGAGCCGACATGGTGCTGGTTCATGGCGATACCTCCACGTCGTTTTGTGTGGCCCTTAGCGCCTTTTACGAGGGTATTCCGGTGGGGCATGTGGAAGCGGGCCTCCGCAGCGGCAGCCTCAGCGAGCCGTTCCCGGAGGAAGCCAACCGTCGCCTGACCGGGGTGCTGTCGACGCTGGATTTTTCGCCCACAGCGGGCAGCAAGGCCAACCTGCTGCGGGAAGGCAAAGCGCCCGGCAACATCGTAGTGACCGGGCAAACTGCCGTAGACGCTGTGCGTGAAGTGGCGGGCCGCGTGCCCCTGCGCCCCGACTGGCAAGCCCGCGTGCAGAGGGGTCAGCGCCTCGTTACCGTGACCATGCACCGCCGCGAGAACCAGCCCATGATGAGAGAAATGGCCGCAGCGTTGGCGCGGGTGGCGCAGGCCTTCCCCGACACCCATTTCATCTACCCCGTCCACCTCTCGCCCGCCGTGCAGGAAGCCGTGCGGCCTGTGCTGGGGGCGCTCCCCAATTTCGAACTCACCGACCCACTGGACTACAGCGATATGGCCCCGTTGATGGCGGCCAGTGCGCTCCTCGCCACCGATTCGGGCGGCCTGCAAGAAGAAGGCGCGGCGCTGGGCGTGCCCGTAGCGGTGCTGAGGAACGTGACCGAGCGCCCCGAAGGCGTGGAAGCGGGCGTGCTGAAGCTGGCTGGAAATGACCCCGCGCAGCTAGAGCGTGTGCTGACCGAACTGCTAGGCAACGAGTCTACGTTGGCCGCCATGCGGGCCGCCCGCAACCCTTACGGCGATGGGCAGGCCTCCGGACGCATCGCAGCGGCGATTGCTTGGCACTTTGGGCTGGGGGAACGGCCCGACGATTGGGGGTAAAAATAGAAGTGGAGAGTGGATCGTAGAACGTGGTTTCGGCTGTTTCCACGTTCTACGATCCACGCCCTTTTATACCAAACTAAATTGAGTCCAGAACATGTTTGATCCAGGGGAACAGGGTCAGCGATTTGACTTCTTGGGGGTTGTGCTGGAGCCGGACACACTCTGCAGAGATCAAGTCCTCGACTTCTTGAAGGGTGTTGAGCGTCTGGTTGGCGATGGGAAGTTTCAGCTTGGTGACCATCGGTTCAGCGGGGGACAGTTCCGGCGTATACGCCGGAAACGGCAAGAGGAAGAGATTGGGCGGCACCTGGAGTTTCTGGCTGGTGTGCCAACCGGCTTGGTCGAGCAAGAGGACGATGAGTTGCTGCTGGTGTGGATCGACGGCCCGGCTGAACTCATCCAGCGCGACTTGCATGAGAGGAACGCTGACACTCGGGAAGATCAGGAAATCGCTCTGTCCCGTGAGGGGTTCGACAAAAATGTAGGTATAGAGCCATTGATATTGACGGCGCTGAGCAATGACGGGCCGCTGACCCTGAAGCGCCCAGAGGCGCTTCAACACGGGTTTCAGACCAAATCGCCCTTCATCCTGCACCCACAGCCGCACCTGTTTTTCAGGGTACGCGGCCCGTGCAGTTCTCAGCGCCGCTTCGACTTTTTTATCCAGATCGCCTGTCCTTCCGGTGTGGCCGCCTGAACATGAGTCGGACGCGGTACTTGCACCGTGAACCCCAGCTTTCTCAAGTAGCCCCAAGCACACACCGACGTCATCTCGACTTTGAACTGCTCATGGACGTAAGCCTGCACGTTCTGGCTCGTCCAGAAGCCACCCGTTTCGGGTGGCTTCTGGAGCGCACTGAACAACACCTGTTGTTGTTCCACATCGAGCGCAGGAGCGGATTTGTTCCAACGGCGTTTGTCCACCACCGCCGCTGGCCCATCTTCGTTGTACGCTCGAATTAACGTGCTAATCGTGGTGCGCGAAAAACTCGTCACCGCTTTGATCTCTGGAATCGACAGTCCTTTGCTTTTGAGCCACAAGATGTGCCAGCGGGAGCGCTCCACCGCTCGCTCGGACTGGCGGTAGGCCAATTCCAACTCATCGGACGTCTGATGCGGGAACAGCGAGGCAGGTCTCATATTCGCGACTCAGTTTAATCCCGTATTAGACCCGCTTTTCCCTATACCAGCGAATCAGCGCATTTGTACTGCAGTCGTGCGCCAGCTTCGGTTCCTCGGCGTTCCCCAGTTCCGGCACGATTTTTCCGGCCAGCACCTTGCCCAGCTCCACGCCCCATTGGTCAAAGGGATTGATGTCCCAAATGGCTCCCTGCACGAAGACCTTGTGTTCGTAGAGGGCGATGAGTGCCCCCAAAATGCGCGGCGTGAGCTGGTCGGCCAGCAGGGTAGACGTAGGGCGGTTGCCGTCAAAGACGCGGTGGGGGGCCAGTGCCGGGTCAATGCCTTCCGCCAGTACCGCGTCCAGCGTTTTGCCGAACGCCAACGCCTCGGTTTGGGCAAAGACGTTCGCCATGAGCAGGTCGTGGTGGGTCAGGCCGCCCTGCACTGGCATGGGATTCAGCGTGCGGGCAAAGCCGATAAAGTCGCAGGGAATCAGCTTGGTGCCCTGATGGATGAGCTGATAAAAGGCGTGCTGGCCGTTGGTGCCGGGTTGTCCCCAGATAACCGGGCCAGTCTGGTAATCCGTGACCGCCCCCCCCAGCGTGATGTGCTTGCCGTTGCTCTCCATATCCAGTTGTTGCAGGTACGCGCTGAAATGCGACAAGTATTGGTCATAGGGCAAAATGGCGACGGTTTCAGAACCAAAAAAGTTGTTGTACCAGACACCGAGGACGCCCATCAGCACGGGCAAGTTGGCTTCCAGCGGCGCAGTCCGGAAGTGTTTGTCCATCTCATGGAATCCGGCCAAGAGTTCGCGGAAGCCGTCTGGCCCAATCGCCAGCATCAGGCTGAGGCCGATGGCGCTGTCCATGCTGTAGCGCCCGCCTACCCAGTCCCAAAAGCCGAACATGTTGGCGGTGTCTATGCCAAATTTACCCACTGCGTCGGCGTTGGTTGATACAGCTACAAAGTGCCGCGCCACTGCCGCATCGTCGCCCAACGCGGCCAGTAGCCACGCACGCGCACTCCCCGCGTTTGCCATCGTTTCCTGAGTCGTAAAGGTTTTGCTCGATACGATCACCAGCGTTTCTTCGGGGTTCAGGTCGCGTAGTTTTTCGGCCAAATCGGTGCCGTCTACATTCGAGACGAAGCGCAAGGTCAGGTCGCGCTGGGCGTAGTGTTTCAGTGCCTCATAGGCCATCACCGGGCCAAGGTCAGAGCCGCCGATGCCGATATTCACGATGTTGCGAATGGGTTTGCCCGTAAAGCCCAACCACTGCCCAGCCCGCACGGAGTCGGCAAAAGTCGCCATCCGGTCAAGCACCTCATGAACATCTGGCACCACATTTTTGCCGTCCACCATCACCGTTGCGCCGCGTGGGGCACGCAGGGCGGTATGCAGCACGGCGCGGCCTTCGGTCACATTAATTTTTTCGCCCGCCAGCATCGCGTCGCGCTTGGCTTCCACCCCAGTTTCGCGGGCCAAATTCAGCAGCAGCCCCAGCGTTTCATCGGTCACACGGTGCTTGCTGTAGTCCAGATACAGGCCCGCACCCTCGGCGTTCAGGCGCTCGCCGCGCGTGGAGTCGGCGGCGAACAGCTCGCGGAGATGCGTGTGCTGCATGGCCTCAAAGTGGGCCGTCAGAGCTTGCCAAGCGGGAAGGTGGGTCAGCGCGGCGGGATTCGACATGGGCAGAGCATACCCCCAGCCCTGTGCCTAAGCGTCGGCGCTTGCCTGAACAGTTTCTAGATGTTGGGCCACTGGAGTGGGTCAGCTCTCTAACTACACCTTCAAAAAGTGAGCCGCGACATTGGGCGGTTCCAGCGGTTCCAATGTCACTCTTGCTGTCACTTGCCCATCGATGCTCGCCACGCTCAGGCCCGGAGCCAGTGCCCCATGCATGATCAGCGTAAAGCGGTCTTGCCAGTCACGCAACACCTCGCGTTGGTTGCGGTGGCCGCCGTGCAGCAGGGCCAGCAAGCACGCATCGACAAACAACGACGCCAAAAACTGCGTGTTGGTATCGGGCCGAATGTGCCCCTGATGGCGCATGGCGATCAGCACAGGTTCCACGAGCGCCACCAACGTGACGGCGGTACGGATGTCGTGTACGGCGGGATTCGCTCCCGGATGGGCCGGAGCTTCTGCCGGGGCGTCGTGTCTGGCCCCCAACACCGCTTGGCCCACCGCGCCCACCAGATGGCGGTAGCGCACGCCAAGATCGGCCATTCTCGCTGTCACCAGTCCCCACACCACTTGTGGAGAATTGCCCGCCCCCAGCCGCCGAATCGCCTCATCGCGCGTGTCGGTCACGGTGCGCTCGAAGTGGGCCAGCAGCATATGAATCTTGCTGGGGTAATAGCGGTACAAGTTGGTACGGCTCACAAACGCAGCGCGGGCAATGTCCTGCGCGCTAGTCTGGTCTAGGCCGCTCCGAGCAAACAGTTCGAAGGCGGCGCGGGCAATACGTTCCCGGCGGGCGTCGTCTTGCTCTTCCCGGTCTACTTTCATGGGCGGGTTCCCCCGGCATTGCCTCTCACGCTCTCACAATACCGCGCCGCGTCTTGCTGCTACCTGACTGAGTCTTTGCTCAACGGGTAGAGTTTCGTTCATGTGGTTAGGCATGTATTTACAGCGGTCTGCAAGTTCGGGACGGCGAAGCTGACGACTGCATTTACCGTTGCATTTACCGTTCAAGTTTTTTCTAAAGCCGGTGCTAGACTTCTCTTGTGTCCCGTGTTGGCCCCCTGACTTATTTCGTATTGGCGCTTGCTCTGTTGGCGCTGGGATACGCCGCTGTCACCGACCAGCAAGGCCTGATGGCGGGCGCGGCCCTGCTGTTGGCGGTGGCTTCTTGGCCTGTGGGGGGCGTGTGGCGCTGGACGGCTTTGGCCGCTTACCCCGCCGCGTTCTTAGCGTCATTGGTGCTGCCCGGTTCCGTTCCCAATATGTTCGAACTGTTGGGGGCGCTGTGCGTCATTGGCGGCCTCGGCCTGATGACCCTGCGCGAGCAAGCCTCGGTGCGGGAAGTGGCGTGGCAGCGCAACACCATCGACGCCCTGCGGGTAGGCAGCGAGCGACTGGCCGACGCCCGCGACGCCGACGCGATTATTCGGGCCGGAGTGGGTATTCTGGACAAGTTGCATGTGGCTCCCAACTTGGCGTTCGTGGCCTACCGCAAAGGCACGCCGCATATTCTGGCCGCCAAAGGCGCGTTTGAAGCCTTCCTAGAGCAGCCCATCCACCCCAGCGACAGCGACAGCCGCAGCGTGCAGGCCGATCATTGGGTGGCCGAAGAAGCCCTCGCGCTGCTGCCCAAAGCCCAACGCCTGACCTACCACGTGGCTCCGGTGTACGGGCGGGCCACGATCCATCTGGGCGTGCTGATCCTTACTCGTGCGGAAGACCGGGACTTCGATGAAGGTGAAAAGAGCGTCGTGGCTTCCTTTGCCCGCCTGCTCGGATCGCAATTGGGGCAGTGGCAGGCCATCCGTGATCTGCGCGACGCCAACGACCTGACCCTGCGTTCGTTGGGAGCCGCCCTAGAGCGCCGCGACGACGATACCGGTGGCCACACCACCCGCGTGGTCAGCATGAGCGTGCGCCTTGCCCGCCGCCTCAGTTGGGATGAGGATCAGGTCAAAGCCCTGCGCTGGGGCGCGTATTTGCACGATTTGGGCAAGCTCGCTATTCCAGACCGAATTTTGCACAAGCAAGGCCCGCTGGACGCCGGAGAACGCCGCATTATCCAGACCCATACCACCGTCGGCTACGACATGTTGCAAGACCTACACTTTTTGCCCGCTGAAACGCTGGATTTGGTGCGCTACCATCACGAACGCTGGGACGGCACAGGCTACCCCGCCGCCCTACGCGGCCAAAACATCCCCGAGACGGCGCGGGTGTTCAGCATCGTGGACGTGTTCGACGCCCTCACCAATGCACGGCCCTATAAGCCCGCTTGGACACGCGAACGCGCCCTGAACGAAATCAGGATGCAGGCAGGCCGCCAGTTCGATCCGCAGTACGTGGAAGCCTTCCTGCGAATGATGGCCGAACACGACGACGCCCGCTTAGTGTCTTAGTCAAGCGTCTCGTTGGTTTCTTAGCCCTCTCCACTCGTGGGAGAGGGCGCTGCGACGCAACGGGTGAGGGGGCTACCCAGTCACCTTAAACTCCGTCAGCTGACTAAAGGCGGTAATCAATCTGCACGAATTGACAGTAATGGATTCGCTTCGCCGCGATGGTCATACGGTATTGAAGGACGGCCTACACGCAGACGGTTGGCTGGAGAAAGGCGAGTTGGTACGCAAGCCCGTCGAGTTGGATCGTTTGGCAAAGAGGCAGGCTGAGCAAATCCAGACCCATTGGCCGAGTGCCGATCTGATCGTCGGGGTCAGTCAGTGCGGGGCGGTGTTGGCGGCGTTCGTGGCGCGTCATCTGGCCTTGCCTGTGGCCTTCGTCAACTTGCAAGCCGATCAGATGACCTTTCACCGTATGAATGTTCCAGAGTTCCCGCAGCGGGTTGTGCTGGTAGATGACCTGATCAGCACAGGAACAGACGCCCGCTTGTTGGTGGCAGGAATGCGGAGGGCGGGTCATACTGTGTTGGGCCTGAGTGTCTGGACAGTGCGGCAGACGGCACAGTTGCCAGAACTGCCGTTGCTGACGCTTTGGCCGCACCCCTATCACACTTGGTCGGCTGCGGCTTGCCCGCACTGTGCGGCAGGCGAAGCTGTGCGCTGGGAGCAAGTGCGCGAGTAGTCCTGCTTTCCCCCAGCCCCTTACCCCTACCCTTTACCCCAGCGCCTCCAAATCGGCCCGCGTGGGCGCGTAGGCTCCGGCACGGGCGCAGGCGGCAGCAGCGGCACGAAGGCCAACTTGCAGATGATCATTCCAGAGGGCTTCGGGGTATTCGGTGGCGCTGACCAGCATTCCGGCGCACAGGGCGTCGCCCGCGCCGACGGTATCCATGACCTGCACAGGTGTGGTGGGCAGGTCTAAGCGCCCCGCCGACTGAAACAGGGTTGCGCCCGCCGCTCCGCGTGTGATGACGATGGGCGAGCGGGCGTTCATGCCGCGCAACTCCCGTAGGGCGTCGTCTTCGCTGCGTCCGGGGAAGAAGAACCCCAAGTCTTCATCGCTGAGCTTGATCAGATCGGCGCGGCGCATGACGGCCCCGAACACGGCGGGGTAATCGGGGTGGCGGTGAGAAATCCGGGCGTTGGGATCGAAGCTGATTTTGACGCCTGCCGCCCGTGCCGCTTCGATCAGGCCCAGCAGAGTGTCGGCCAGCGGCCACCGCGCGAGACTGATGCCGCCCACATGCAGCCAGCGGGCCGCGCCCAGCCAACCATCGGGGAGGTGGGTAGGGTCAAAATGCAGATCGGCGCTGTTTTCGCCCAAAAAGCGGTAGGCAGGCGGCGACTTGGAATACACCACCGCCATCAGCGTGGGCGCGGGCGCACGCTGCACAAACCGGGGATCGAGGCCCGCTTCCAGCGACTCGCGCAGCAGATCGTCTCCAAAATTGTCTTGCCCTACGGCTCCGGCAAAGGCACTCGGAACACCTAACCGCGCACAGGCCCGCGCCACGTTCCAGCCTGCTCCTCCGGGATGCGCGTTCCAGACGTTTCCGCCGCCAGTTACGAGGTCGGTCAGTGCTTCCCCAGCACTCACAATCAAGGGCAATGTCATACGCGCCCACTGTAAAGCATCGGCCCAATTGGAGCGGCGGCGTTGCCTAAGCGTCGGCAGTCGCAAGAATCGTCATAAGCCGTAAGATCAGGGTTCCTATCTCATGTTGAGAATTCATCTCAGTTGCGTATCAGATCGATTTCATTCCAGATCAGCTTCCTTTCGGAGCAGTTGTCTGCAAGCTCAACAGAGGAGAACTGTCGAGCTTGATATCTCCCCTAATCTCAATCTAATTCTGCCAAGTTCAGGATTCAGACGCAGTGGCACTGCCAAATCGTGGGATAGTGCTACCAGAAGAATGACCTTCTGAAGCCAAATCAGACTGTGTACAGTCCCGACACAGGAATGGGATTCCGATGCAAAACCTAGACTGTACTTGAGTGTTTCTTCATTCTGTTTGGCCTTCTGCTCATTTGGTGCAAAGGAGGGTCACACTAGGGAATGGCTGCTTATACGCTTCCGGCCACACCCCCGTCTTCGCCCGACATGTTGCCCGGCGTGGTCGTGACTGGTGCAGCGCGGGGCATCGGGCGGGCCATTGTGGAACTGTATCTGGAGCGCGGCCACCCGGTGTTGGGTGTCGACCTGAATCTGCCTGCTCCCCTCAAAGGTGGGCTGCGCCTGCGGGCCGATGTGGCAAGCGCCGCTGGACGCAACCGCATTGCCCGCGCGGCCCGTGAGCTGGGCGGGGTGGGGGTGTTGGTGAACAACGCGGCCTATCAGGGGGCGCACGGCGGCGTGCTGGACGTCAGTGCACGCGGCTGGGCACGTGCTCTGAACGTCAATCTCAGTGCGCCGTTGCTGCTGACCCGTGACCTGATCGACCTGATGCCGAGGGGCAGCGCCATCGTGAATGTGGCGAGTGTGCAGGGCCTGTTTGCCGAGCAGGGCAACGCCGCCTACACCGCCAGCAAAGGCGGATTGGTGAACCTGACCCGCGCGATGGCGCTCGACCTTGCCCCGCGTGGTGTGCGCGTAAACGCGGTGGCCCCCGGCGCAATCAGTAGCGAGTTGGTGTTGCAGGCTATTGCCGTGAGTGCTGACCCAGAGCAGACCCGCCGCGATTATGAAGACCTACACGCTCTGCGCCGCCTTGGAGAGCCGCGAGAGGTAGCGCAGGCGGTGTACTTTCTGGGCAGTGGCGAGGCCAGCTTCCTTACAGGAGTCATTTTACCGGTAGACGGCGGCATGACCGCGAGCTTTATGATGGCTGGGCGGCCTGTTTAGAGCACTTGTCCAAGCTTATTTGTTACAAGCGCCGCCTGCCCCAACTCAGCAGGCCGATGATCAGGGTAAAGGCCGTGAGCGCCAGCACTGGAATAGTAATAATAGAATTTAGGCCCGCCAGTGCGCCGCCGCCCCAGATGGGCCACTGCACGTCGCAGCCAGCGGTGGTTTGACCGACACCGCATACTTTCAGGCTCTGAATGACGCCCCAGTCTTCAAGGTTGTGAATCAGGGCCACCACCCAGCCCACAGCGGCCAGTGGCAGGGCGTAAGCGCGGATGCTCAGGTCGCCCCGCAGTGCGGCGATGCCCAGCAGCAAGGCCAGCGGGTACATGGCGATCCGCTGAAACCAACACAGCACGCAGGGAATAAAGCCCCGCGATTCGCTGAACCACAGGCTGCCGATGGTGGCAAGTAGGGCCACCACCCACGCCAAATACAGGCGGTTGTCGCGCGTCATGGCCTGCGGCCTTAGTCCTTCAGGGCAGCGTCTATGGCGGCGCTGACCGAGGCGGTGGCGTAGCTGTCTACCAGTTTGCCGTTCACGTAGATGGCGGGCGTTCCGGCCACTTTGGCGTCGGCGGCCTGCTTCTCGTCGGCGTCCACAGCGGCAGCGGTCTGGTCGGTATCAAGGCAAGTGGCGAACTTGGCCGTATCGAGGCCTTCCACGTTGGCGGCCAAGTCCTTCAGGCGGCTTTTGGTGGCCCACACGGTTGATTCGTTGCCCTGCCCACGAAACAGGACTGCTTTATAACTGTTGTGCAGGTCATTGCTCTGTACAAAGGCGCACTCCACAGCCTGTGAAGCCAGCTTGCTGTCGTCGGTGGGCAGGCGAGCGTTCTGGGCCAAGAAGGGGAAATTCATAGAGATCAGCTTGACTTTGCCGGTATCGATATATTTGGTCTTCAGTTCTGGCAAGAATTCATCTTCAAACCGCTTGCAATTGGGGCACTTGAAATCTTCGAACACTACCATCGTGACGGGCGCGGCGGCCTCTCCCAGCACAGGCTGACCGGACACATTGAACTTGACAGCTTGGGCGGAGCCGCTGGATTTGCCACGCACGGCGAACAGGGCGACAGCAATCAGCACGGCAGCCAAGAGCGTTCCGATCACCAAAATGGTGCGGTTGGGGTTGGTTCCTTGAAGGCGGGTCATTGTGCGGCCAGTGTACCAACCGGACAGATGAGCCGGGTTGAGTGAACAGGGCAGAGCCGGAACAAAGCAAAAAGCCCCTCCGGGCGAGCCGAGAGGAGCGGAATGAAGAAGAAAGTGTTTTAAGTGCTGAGTTCCGGCACGCCAGACACTCTGGCCGCATGACGTCTTGCCCGGCGTTTGAGCAAGATATTGACGACTTGCCGCACAAAGCTGAACGCGAGGCCCACCAGCAGAGCCAGTATCGCCGTGCGCTGGAATTCAGGATTGGCGGGCAGCGTCAGGGTGGGGTCTATTTTTGGGCCAAAGCGCCCGACAGCCACCAGTGTGCCCGCAAACAGTAAGCCCGCAAACGGCAGCACCAGTGGCCCGCCTGAATGTTTGATCAGCAAGAGGGCCATCAGCGCCCCGCCCACCAGCGGCACGATAATGAGCCATTGGGCGGGCGGCGCATTCGGACTGAGGAAAGCCAGCCCTCCCAGAACCACGCCGATATAGCCGAACCAGCCACCAAATTCATCGGCCAAAATAACCAACAGCACCCATGCCAGCAGGCGCACCGGCCAGTCTCCGGGTGTCCACATAAAGTAGGCCAGCACCGCCAGTAGCGCCCAGCCGCCTACCAACCGCGCCAGATCCAGCCACCCAGAGCGGCGGCGGGCCGCCCGGAGCCGCATGGCCCGCGAAGGCCGGGGAGGAGTGTGGGGTAGGTCGGGCGTCAGATCCGTCTGAGCAAGGTCTGACTTGGAGAGGTTGGGAGGAGGCGTGGTCATGGCTTACCCGTGATCATAGTTCACCCTGACCTGAAGTTCACCCTGACTCACAGATCACTCTTTTTGGGTCGGCCTTTGCGGGCGGGTGCGGCGGCCACCAGTTCGCGTTCCGGGTCTTCCGTGTCTTCCTCTGGACTTGCTGAAGCTGCCACAACGGCTACTGCTTTCGCTTTGGCAGGCGCTTTTTTAGCAGTAGCTTTGACGGGTGCTGCAGCCACCGCTTCCGGCTCTCCGGCAGGCGTAATGCCCGGCACGCGCCGCAAATACGCGCCTGTATGCGATGTGGCGTGGGCCGCCAACTGCTCCGGCGTTCCGGTGGCGACGACTAATCCCCCGCGCACGCCGCCTTCTGGCCCCAAGTCGATGATGTGGTCGGCGCACTTCATCACGTCCAAATTGTGTTCGATGATCAGCAGCGTGTTGCCGCCTTCCACGAGCCGTTGCAGTACTTCCATCAGCTTCCGCACGTCTTCAAAGTGCAGGCCGGTAGTGGGTTCGTCCAAAATGTAGATGGTCTTTCCGGTGGCCCGCTTGCTCAGTTCCGACGCCAGCTTGATGCGCTGCGCCTCGCCGCCCGACAGCGTGGTGCTGGGCTGCCCGATGCGCATGTAGCCGAGGCCCACGTCGCACAACAGTTGCATCTTGCGCTCGATGGCGGGAATGGCCTCGAAGAACTCTCGGGCGTCCTCGACCGTCAGGTTCAGCACGTCGCTGATGGTCTTGCCGTTGTACTTCACTTCCAGCGTTTCGCGGTTGTAGCGTGCGCCTTTGCAGACCTCGCAGGGCACATAAATGTCGGGGAGGAAGTTCATTTCGATCTTCATCACGCCGTCGCCCTTGCAGTGTTCGCAGCGCCCGCCCTTCACGTTAAAGCTGAAACGGCCCGCTTGATACCCGCGCCGACGCGATTCGGGCGTGCGGGTAAACAGGTCGCGCACCTCGGTAAACACGCCCGTGTAGGTGGCGGGGTTGCTGCGCGGGGTGCGCCCAATCGGAGACTGGTCAATCTCGATGACCTTATCCAGATGCTCCATGCCCTCAATCCGGTCATAGCGGCCCGGACTAGTCTTCGCGCCGTTCAGTTCGCGGGCCAGCGTCGCGTGCAAAATATCGTGAATCAGGGTGCTTTTGCCGCTGCCGCTGGGGCCGGTCATCACGGTCATGGTGCCCAGCGGAATGTCGATGCTCACGTTTTGCAGGTTGTGTTCCCGCGCCCCGATCACCTTCAGACGCTTGCCGTTGCCGCGCCGCCGCTCTGCCGGAATCTCGATTTTCAGTTCTCCGCGCAGGTATTTTCCGGTGAGGCTGTCGGGGTTGTCGCGCACCTCGGCAGGCGTACCCACCGCCACGATTTCGCCGCCGTGCACGCCTGCGCCCGGCCCCATGTCCACCAAGTAGTCGGCCTCCATCATGGTGTCTTCGTCGTGCTCTACCACCAACAGCGTGTTCCCAAGGTCACGCAGGTGCTTCAATGTCCCGATCAGGCGGTGGTTGTCTTTGGGATGCAAACCGATAGAGGGTTCGTCCAGCACGTACAGCACCCCGGTCAGGCCCGAGCCGACTTGGGTTGCCAGCCGGATACGCTGCGCCTCGCCGCCGCTCAGGGTGTTGGCGGTACGATCCAGACTCAGGTAATCCAGCCCCACATCCACCAAAAACTTCAAGCGGGTGCGAATGGCCTTCAGAATCGGGGCGGCCACGGCTTCGCCAAACACGTTCAATTTGTAGTCGTAGCGGGCGGGGGCGTGCGCTTTGGCCGTGCCGCCCAGATGACCTTTGAGGTGCGCTCCCACCGCGTCATGATCCAGCGTGCCTTCTTGCAACCGCGCAAAAAAGGCGTCGGCGTCCAGCACGCTCATGCCGCTGGTCTGCGAAATGTTGAGGCTGCCCACCCGAACCGCCAAGATTTCGGGCTTGTATCGCGTGCCAGCGCAGGTCGGGCAAGGCCGAAGCTCCATCATTTCTTCCAGCTTTTCGCGCATGAAATCCGATTCGGTATCGGCAAAACGGCGCTCTAAGTTGGTGATCACGCCCTCGAACTCGGTCATGAAGCGCATGGTTTCTTTGCCCGCCCGCCGGTAGATCACCTCGAACGGTTCGCCGGGGCCATTTAGAATGGCGGTTTTGGCGGCTTCGGGCAAGTCACGCCAAGGCGCTTTCAGGTCAAACTCCATGTGCTCCGACAGCGCTTTCAGTTTGTCCCAGTAGTACACGCCGCCGCCCGTGCCCTTCTTAGACCAAGGCAAAATCGCGCCCTCGGCAATGCTCAGCTTCTCATCCACCACCAATTCGGGCGAGAATTCGTTTTTGTGGCCCAGCCCCGCGCAGTCGCCGCACGCACCATACGGCGAGTTGAAGGAGAAGGAGCGCGGTTCGAGTTCTTCCAACACGCTGCCGTGTTCCGGGCAGGCAAACTTTTCGGAATACAGTTCCTCGGCGCTTTCCCCGTCGGGGCCGCCTTCGGGCATCAGCACACGCAGCAGGCCCTCGCCCCGGCGCAGGCCAAGTTCCACGCTCTCGGCAATGCGGGTGCGGTCACTGCCGCGCAGGGTCACGCGGTCAATCACCACGTCTACGTCATGCTTTTCAAACTTTTCCAGCTTCAGCTTTTCGGCTTCGTCCAGTTCATACAGCGTGCCGTCTACCCGCACCCGTGCGTACCCTTCGCGCCGTAAGTCGCCAAACAACTTGCGGTATTCACCCTTGCGTCCGCGCACCACCGGGGCCAGCAAAATAGCGCGGGCATCTTCATAGCCGCTGAGGAGGCGGTCTGTGATTTCACTGGGACTCTGCTTCTCAATTTTGCGCCCACACACCGGGCAATACGGCGTGCCGATCCGGGCGTACAGCAGGCGCAAATAATCGTGAATTTCAGTCACGGTGCCGACTGTGCTGCGGGGATTGTGGCTGGTAGTCTTCTGGTCAATAGAAATGGCCGGAGACAACCCTTCGATGCCGTCTACATCCGGCTTTTCCATCAGCCCGAGGAACTGGCGGGCGTAAGCGCTCAGCGATTCCACATAGCGGCGCTGGCCCTCGGCATAAATAGTGTCGAAGGCCAGCGTGCTTTTGCCGCTGCCCGACACGCCCGTAATCACGATGAATTGGTCACGGGGAAGCTCCACCGTCACGTTTTTGAGGTTGTGTTCCCGCGCACCACGAACAATCAGGTTCTGCAAGTCGGAAGCTCCTTTGATTTGACACTTGTTTTGATCTTTGAGGACGGCCAGTACGCACTTTGCGGCAACTGGCGAGTTATGTCGGATGCATAAGGGAGCTTGCCCCCTTCGCTCTAAAACGGGCTATTCTAGCACTTTGGGAGTGCTTGGGGGAATGCTGAAGGTCAGGGCAGAGAGTCAGATAAAGGGGCTGATGCTGACCACAAAAAGCGCCCCCACCCAGACAGGGCAGAGGCGCTCTTGGAGAAAAAAGCTTAAGCAGCGGCGGGCAACGGTTGGCTCGGCTCGTTGCGGCTCCCAGCTTTTTGCCAGAAGTATACGAGGGCAATCAGGCCCAGCGCCCCAATGTTCCAAATAATTTGCGTAGGAATAATCAAGATGAACGACGCCGCCAGCAGCAAAATCATCTGAATGGGGTTGGTCTTGCGGTGCAGGAAACGCAGTGTCGCGGCACTGAACGCCACCAGACCGATAAACGCAAAGATGATCATCGGCACGGCTTCGCCCAGCGGTACGCCGCCCAATTTGCCGTCTTTGATCAGCAGCAGCACCGGGTTAAAGAACATCATGTAGGCCAGCAGCGCCGTTCGAAGTTCGTACTGGAAGGCCTGAATCCCCGTTTTGATCGGGTCGCCGCCCGAAATGGCGGCTGCCGCAAAGGCGGCCAACGCCACTGGCGGCGTACTGTCGGCCATAATGCCGAAGTAGAAGACGAACATATGCACGGGCAACATTTCGGCGGGGTTGCTGGTATCCAGACCCGCGATTTTGGCGATAATCGGCACGATCAGGGCGCTCATCAGGATGTAGTTGGCGGTGGTGGGAAGGCCCATGCCCAAAATCAGGGCGATGAGTTGTCCCATGAACAGCACCACCAGAATCCGCAAAAATTCGTTGCTGAAGAGGTTGGCTACCGTTTGCACCAAGTCGGCCAGCCCGAAGCCGAGGCCCGTGATGGTCACGATGCCCACGATGATTCCGGCGGCAGCGGTGGCAACCGCAATCCCGATCATGGAGCGTGCGCCGCTCTCAAAAGCTTCGATGATTTTCTTGCCGCCGTCCAGCAGGCTGCGGGCAGGGCTGCGGCCATCGCGGCTCCCCCAGAACACTTCCTGAAGGAACATCATGACCAGCATAATCATGATCGTCACGAGGGCCACGCGCTCTGGGTTGGCTTCCGGGTTCACCGTCAGGACGCCGATCAGGTAGCCCAGCGGAATCATGTAGTACCAGCCTTCCAACAGGGTTTTGCGAACGCGGGGCAACTCGTTTTTGGGTAATCCCTTCAGGTTCAGTTTCAGTGCCTCGATATGAGACACCACCAGCAGCGCCGCGTAGCACAAGAAGGCCGGAATAGCCGCCGCCAAGATCAGGGAACGGTACTCGATATTTAGGTTTTGGGCCATGATGAAAGCCGCCGCGCCCATCACGGGGGGCATCAGTTGGCCGTTGGAACTGCTGGCAACTTCAATCGCTCCCGCTTTTTCGCGGCTGTATCCGGTACGAATCATGGTGCCAATCGTGATGTTGCCGCCCGTGACCACGTTGGACACTGCGCTGCCCGAGATGATGCCGTTCAGGGCGCTGCTGAGGATGCTGGCTTTGGCCGCGCCGCCCCGGTAGCCGCCCAGCAAACTCTGGGCCACGCGCATAAACCAGTCGCCTGCGCCCAATTTGTCGAACACCGCGCCGAACAGCACAAATAGGAACACGATCTGGGCACTGACGCCGATTGCCGTTCCGAAAATGCCTTCGGTGTTGGTGGCGAGTTGGCCCATCAATTGCGGCCAAGTGTAGCCGTTGTGAAACGGGCTTTGAATAAACGGGATCAGGCCGCGCGATCCCATGAAGGCGAACAAGATGAAAGCCAGCGAGATCAGCGGCATGGCGAGGCCGAGGGTGCGCCATGCCGTGAGGAGCAGCATGACCACGAGGGCGCTACTGGCGATCAAATCCAGCGGTGCGTCGGCACGGAGGCCGCCGTTGTTGGCAATATTGGAATACTCTACAAAAAAGTACAGGGCCGACGCAGTAGCGATACCGCCCAAAATCCAGTCTCCCCAAGGCACACGCTTCTGGGGGTCTCCGGGCGTTTTCTTGAAGGGAAAGACCAAAAAGGCAAGGGCAAAGGCAAAGGCCAAGTGCGTTGAGCGCATGATGGTCGGAGTGATGGCCCCGTTGTAGGCGGCGTACATCTGGAACAGGCACCAGCTTACAGCGATCACGGTGACCAGCATGGCTTGCCAGCCGAACAGCTTGCGCCCGCCCGTTTCGGCGGCTTCCACCATCTCTATGGCGCGGCGTTCGCCCTCTGTCATCTCCTGTCCGGGCGGCGTAAGGCTGGGGTTACTGCTGATCGGTCTTGTGGGGTCACTCATATTTACCTCATTCTCTTAAAAAGACAAGGGGCCAGTCGCAGGGAGAATCGCGACTGGCCCCAACTACTCAGGCCAAGCTACAGCGCCTTATTTAACGTTCAGGCCTTTTTCTTTGAAGAACTTCACTGCGCCGGGGTGCAGAGGAGCGGGCAACCCTTTGATGGCTTTTTCAATCGAGTAGTTCAGGCCGAGGCTGGGGTGGATGGCTTTCAGGTCGGCTTCGCTGCCAAAAGTCGCTTTCATGGCCTTGTACACGGCGTCCTCGCTGGTGGCGGTGGTGGTCAGCATGACGGCCTGCACGGCCACGCTGGGCACGGTTGCGCCGACACCCTTATAAGACTTGGCAGGAATGTTGAAGCGCACGTAGAAGGGGTACTTCTTGATCAGGCTGGCGGCTTGGTTGCCGCTCACGGGCACCACGTTTACGTCTACCGTCTGGGCAATCTGGCTGATGGCGCTTGCGCCTACGCCTACCGTATAAAACAGGGCGTCGGCCCGCTTGTCCTGCATCAGGCTGATGCCCTGTGCAGGCGACACGCGCAGGGTTTGGCCCAGATCGTCAAGCTTCAGGCCGTAGGCTTCCAGCACTTGGCGGGCGGTTTGCTCGGTGCCGGAACCCAAGTCCCCAATCACGACTTTTTTGCCTTTCAGGTCGGCAATAGAGTTGATCTTGGCGTCTTTGCGGGCGATGACGTGCAGCACTTCGGGGTACAACACAGCCATACTGCGAATCTTGTTGTTGGCCTTGCCCTCGAAGGCCGTAATGCCCGTACCCTTGTAGGCGTAGTAGGCGATGTCGTTCTGGGCGATGGCGATATCGAGTTCGCCCGTGCCCAGAGCGTTCATATTGAACACGCTGCCGCCGGTGCTGCGGGCGTTGGCACGCACGCCACTGCCCGAATCGTTGATCATTTTAGCCATGCCGGTCGCTACAGGAAAGTAAACTCCGGTAGTGCTGCCCGATCCGATGGTCAGAATGGTGTTGCCCTGTGCAAAGGCGACAGCGGCGGTTCCGAGGAGCAACAGGGTGGACACGGTCTTCATAGACTTTTTCATGTGGATTCCTTCCGGTGGCCGACTAAAGTGTCGCCACACGAACGCGTTGAGAATGGCGGGATGTTAGCACACTCTAAAAATGCGCTCTCATACGTCATGCCCATTTGGGATTCGGCCCTGACCTGTGAGGCGTCACTGTAGGCCGACCCAATCTCTGGAGACTGTCCGGTGCTCTGAACTTGGCTCTAACAGAACAGTACCGCATAGTAGACAGAATGTTAAAATTTTCCTAGACGAAGTGCATTTTGGATGTGGTTGCCGAGGTGGGCGGGTACAAATCGGTGCAGAGATCAAGCATCACGCCGCAGCTTGCCACAGCGCCACCACGCCGCTGCACAAAAGGCCGCACTTAAGCCGAAGACTGGGGTGTACCCGGCGGCGTCGGCCAGCAGGCCGCCCACGACGGGGGCAAACAGGGCCGCGCCTACCAACGTATTGAGCGTGCCTATATAGCGGCTGCGGGCGTGGGCGGGC
The DNA here is from genome assembly GCF_004801315.1 of Deinococcus sp. Arct2-2. Lineage (GTDB taxonomy): Bacteria > Deinococcota > Deinococci > Deinococcales > Deinococcaceae > Deinococcus. Next base: position 26,277 of record NZ_SSNW01000025.1, on the reverse strand, counting down.
GCAATATTCAGCAGGTGGTTGGTGTGGCCCAGATTGAAGCCTTGCGCGGCCACACTGGACAGCACGAATACGCCCAGATACGCCCAAGAAGTCCAGCCCAGCGCCCCTACCAGCAGCGCATACAGCGGCGCGAGTGCGGCAAACACACTGGCGTACCGGATGATTCGGCGCGAGCCTTTGCGCTCGGCTACGCGCTGCCACACCACGTTAGACAGCGGCGCGGCTCCAGTCAGGGTCATCACAAAAATGCCCAGTGTGGCCGCTGGAAAGTGCAACTCGCGCAGCGCGTACACGGCATAAAACGGCTCGGCCATGCTTGCGCCCGCCAACAGCAGACGCACGCTCAGGAAGGCCCGGAAATGCGGGTCTCGCAGCGTTTCGGGAATGGCCCGCACCTCGGCCCGCACACCCCCCGGCGGCAGTGGCGGGTCAGGCGGCTCGGTCAGGCGGCCAAACAGCCAATAGCCGATGCTGAACGCTATGGTGCCCAGCGCGAAAATCAGCGCGTAGTCGTAGGGAAAGGCCAGCCCAGACCCCAGAATCCAGCGCACCAATAGGCCCGCACCAAAAGCCAGCAGCCCGCCGTACAGGTTGCGCGTCCCAAAAAACCGCGCCCGCTGTTCGGAAGTTACAGTTTTGCTGACCACTTCCAAAAAAGGCAGGCCCGATACCCCAGAAGCCAGCGCATTGACCAGCATTGCTAGTACAAACAGCGTGAGGCACAGCGCGGGCGTGTGCCACAGCAGGGCCGCCACCAGAATCATTGACACGTAACTGAGGGTGCGGATCAGGGCCGCCGAGCGGTACACAGGCAACTTGAACGGCAGGCTGCGAACCCGCGCCGCTACCATCAGTTGCGGCAGCATCCAGCCGCCCCCGGCGATGGCGGGCAGCAGGCCAATCACGGCGTTGGGTGCGCCCAACCGCGCCGCAAATCCGGCCACCACCACCGTCACATTAAAAAAGCCGTCGCCCGTGAAAATAAACCAGCCGTTGAGAATGCCCAGCCGCCCGTTGCGATCCCAGCCGCGAAAAGGATGGATGCCCTTGCTCATACCTGTGGACTCATGTCGTCTTACCCATCACTCTGGACTCAGCACCTTAGTCAGCACCTTAGGCTCCCGGCAATCTCAGCACGCCTTCCAGCGCGGCGTAAGCGTCTGGGCGGGCCAAAAACACCAGTTCGTCGTCGGTGGTCAGCAGCAGTTCGGGGCGGGGCAGGCGCACAGTGCCGTCTCGCACGATGCCCACCACTTCTACACCCGGCGGCAAAGACAGCACACTCAGCCTTGCGCCGCGCCAACTGGGGGGCACACCCCGGCGGTACAGTTCACGCTCGGCAGGCGTGAGGGCAGGCAGGTTTTCGGCGTCCAGCACGTCGTCGGGCTTGGGGGCGTCGAAGGGTGTGGCGGGCGCTCCTGCCGTGCGGCGCGGAATAAAACGCACGCCTTCGGGCAACAGCGGCACAGTGGCCCCGGCATGAACGGCGCTGGCCGCCCGTGACCTCGCCTGACCCGGCACCAGCCCCGATTCACCGCTGAGGGCGTGCGCGACTCCCGCCGTCAGCAGCGCTACGGGCAGCAACGCGTCTCCGCCCCACGCTACGGCCAGCAACGCCGCCGCCACAGGCACATTCAGCGTGACCGTGACATAGGCCACCATGCCCACCAACGCTGCCACCGCCGGGTCTACGCCCAGCACGCCGCCCAGCCCCACGCCCAGCACGCCGCCCACACCCACCGAAGGCAAGACGCCGCCGCCAAACGCGATTCTGGCCCCCAACGCCAGCAGCAGCCAGCGCCACAGCCCACTGCCCAGCGCCTCTGACCCCAAAAAGCCGGACGCGCCGAGTTGTACCCAGCCGGTGCCGTCGCCCAGTACGGCGGGCGTGCCGATGGTGCCGATGTTCCCCAGTTCCACCGTGCCTGCCCACGCCACTGCCGCCGTGAGCAAACCAAAAACAGCGCCCAGCACGGGCCGCAGCCGTCCGTCTGACCATTGTTCGGGAATGGCGCGGAAGGCGAACAGCGACAGCCAGCCTAGGAGCGTGACCGCCAAAATAATGGCCGCCACTTCGGGCAACTGCGCCGCCGATGGAGCCTGCACATCGGCAATGCTGAACAGGGGTTGGAACCCGAACGCCAACCCGTACACCGCGTAAGCCGCCACTGACGCCAACACGCAGGGCATCAGCACCTCAAACTCGAACTCGAAGCGTCGGTACAAGACTTCCGCAATGAGAACAGCGGCGGCCAAGGGTGCGTGCAGCACGGCCCCCAATGCCGCCGCCGCGCCTGCCAGCGTGAGGGTGCGGACTTCTACCGAATCCAGCCGCGTAACCCGGCCTAGCAGCCGCGTGCCCAGTTGCCCCACCATCGTAAAGGCCGAGTCGCGCCCCACCAGCAGCCCCGAACCGTAGCCCAGCAGGGTTCCGGCCAGCGTGCGAAGTTGGATTGCCAGTCCCGGCCACTGTCCCCGCGCATGGTAGCCGCGCACCAGTTGAGTCAGCGGGTCGCCCGATTTGGCAGGAAGAAGCCACGCATAAGCCGCGCCCACCAGCGGGAGAGCGAGGAGGCCCCAAGGCAGAGCCGTTCCAAAGGCCATTAGCAGGCCACCTTCACCGGGCGTGCCGGGGGGTGAATAGCCGGTTATTTGTGCGCCCAGCCGCAGCACAGCGTCCAGCACCAGCCGCAGCACGATGCACAGCCCGCCTACAAGGCCGCCCAACAGCGCACTCAGCACCACCAAGCGGCCCGTTTCCAAGCGGGTCAGGACAGCACGGGGCAGGGGAGAACGCATCGGCAGCATGCTAACGCAAGTCGCGTGCTGCGGGGCGGGTTTCTGGGAATCTTGGGGAATTGCGAATGTTTAGAGCGAAAGGCAAACGGCTGGCGTGTGGCGCGGGTGCGCTGTTGAATTGCCCCTCACCACACTGTCCCTCAAACAGCCCTTTTGACTCAAAATGAGCTTAAGAGTTTAAGGCTAGTAAGTTTGTCGTCATCACTGTTATAAATAGGGCAAGCCAGATATACGAATATATCGATAGCCCATCTGGTTTATTTCTTCGCCGCAAGTTTTTAACTATACAGATATAGATAAAGGCAAAGAAGGCTAATAGTAGAATTATTGGGGAAACGGCAGTTGAGAGAAAATCCGCTTTGGTTGGGGCGGCACCACGCCCATACGAAAGGTAACCAATAAATAATCTAAATTGGAATATGGCGAGCGAAAGATGACCCGTTGCCAATGCGAGTCGCTCAAGCCTCGTCCATGGTAAACGCCAAGGCAGCAGGTAACATCCAAAAATTAGATTGCCAAATAAATTGGCGAACGGTAGACAGCCAAGGAAGAACATGCTCAATGCATACGTCACTATGTCTCTCAGAGAATCAGGTGCCACTCATTCACACCTTTGGCGAATCGAAAAAAACTTTACCCTACAAGTTGCCCTTGCGAAGCAATGACCATAAGTTCACGAAAGTGGGGCCAGCGAAATTTGTTTTGCTGGCCCCGCTTTTCCCACGCCCTACATGCCCCACTTTTACGCTGAATTCTCACCCTGTACGCGCCGCTGGCTTTGCTCCCAAATCAGGTCGCGCATGACCCACCCGCTGCCGGGAAAGCGCAGGCCGAGGCGCAGCTCTCCCAGCAAGTACTCACGCACTTCGTTCAGGTCAAAGCCCTGTTCGATCAATTGGCCTAAATTCACTTCGCCGTCTAGGGCGCGGGCAATGGGGTGAATGGCGGCCCGTTTTCCGCCGGGGCGCAGGCGCAGGCCGAACCAAGCGTAGCGGTTGGTGGCGTCTACTTTGCCGTCTTTCACGGCTTCGGCCACCAGTTGCGCCACCTGAAAGAGCGGCAGGTCGGCTTGCCGTGCGGCGGCCCGGACACTGCGGCCCTGCATGTCGTTGAACAGCGAAATGTTGCCCTGAAACACCCGGCTGGGGCTGCCGATGACGGCGCAAATCTGCGTCCATTCATCGCTGGCCCGCGCCCAGTCGGTCATAAAGTGATCGTATGGCCCCAGCGCGGCTCCTGTTACGGGTTTCAGCTCGAAGGCGAAGGTGCCGCTGTCGGGCAGCATCGGACTGGCATGAATGGCGTCGACGCCCATCCAATCCAGAATGCCGCCTGCCACGACTTCGCCCTTCACGTAGGCGACGGTATAGGGCACTTCGGATTGCACCTCTAGCACGCCCGTTTGCCGGGTGCCGTTGATGAGTTCCATCACGCCGATGAGGGGAAGGTCTGAAAGGAGGCCCTGCATGAATGTGCCCAGTGTAGCGGCTGGCGCGGGCCATGCGTGCGGAAAGGTTACAGATGGGGCCGTTTAGACAGTGGGGGGGATGGGGTTTGAGGATCGTTCAAGATTCTGGGTGAACCCTCCAAATCAGACTAGAGCCGCGTGTAAACCCCCCAGTCTGCTGTGCAGCCAGCCCCCCTTAAAGGGGAGCGCAAGTGCTTTTGTCCTCCCCTCTAAGCTGGACTTTGGCCATTGACAGGGGGAGCAGCATGCTGCTCCCCCTGTCAAACTTGAGCATGACACTGCTTCCGAGGTGGTTCACTGGGGTCCTAAAAGAATTCGCTCCAGTGTTTTCGGCGCGCATCTGGCCGCAGGTGCACCTCCTGGTGGTCGGGGCGCTGCTCTCTCCTGGAAAACGGACAGTGACCGCGGCGTTGCGGGTGCTCGGTTTGGCAGACGATCCGAGGTTCGGGACGTTTCACCGCCTTTTGAATCGGGCGCGCTGGTCCAGTCTCCAAGCCAGTCGCGTGCTGCTCGGTCTACTGCTGATGGCCTTGGTGCCCTCAGGACCGCTCGTCCTCGGTCTGGACGACACCATCGAACGACGTACTGGAGCGAAGATCAGGGCCAAAGGGATCTATCGTGACCCGGTGCGGTCGAGCCACGGGCACTTCGTCAGAGCCAGCGGGCTCCGCTGGCTGAGCCTGATGCTGCTGACCCCCATTCCCTGGGCCCATCGCATCTGGGCCCTGCCATTCCTGACGGCACTGGTGCCGTCACAGCGGTACAACGAAGAACGTGGCCACCCACACCGGACCCTGACCGATTGGGCCCGGCAGATGCTGCGTGTGGTGCAGCGCTGGTGTCCTGGACGGCAGCTGATCGTGGTGGCGGACAACGCCTATGCCAGCATTGCTTGGCTCCATGACCTCCAGCAGGGCTATCCGATCACGGTCATCACCCGTCTTCGCCTGGATGCCGCCCTCTACGACCCCGCACCGGAACGAAGGGCCGGCCAGATGGGCCGGCCCCGGCTGAAAGGCGACCGCCTCCCGACCCTGGCCTCCCGGGTTCACGATCCAGAGACGCGCTGGGAGCGCCTCCAGGTGGGCCGCTGGTACGGGGAGACCAACCGCGAGGTCGAGATCGTTTCTCAGACTGCGGTCTGGTATCACAACGGCCTTCCACCCCTTCCGGTGCGCTGGGTCCTGGTCCGTGATCCTAAGGGCAAGTTCTCGACCCAGGCCTTGCTGTGCACGAACCTTCTGCAGACCCCCATCCAGATCTTGGAGTACTTCGTGCAGCGTTGGCAGCTCGAGGTCACCTTTGAGGAGGTTCGGGCACACTTGGGTGTGGAAACGCAGCGGCAGTGGAGTGACCTCGCCATTGCCAGAACAGCCCCAGCGTTGCTGGGGCTGTTCTCACTGGTGACCCTCATGGCCCACGAACGCTGGCAAAGCCATGAACCTTGGGTTCGTCGTGCCGCCTGGTATGCCAAGACCCTGCCGACCTTCGTCGATGCGCTCGCCGAGGTTCGGCGAGCGTTGTGGAAGGTCCCGACTTTTCGCACATTTGCATCAGAACGCGAAATGGTTCAAGTCCCACTTGAGTTCATCGAGCGCCTCACAGACGCGCTCTGCTATGCCGCCTAACGCTCCTCAATGGCCAAAGTCCAGCTAAGGGGTGTGTTGCGTCAGCAACGGGGGGGTTCGCCTTCCATGCCCGCCACCACATCCAGCCACGCCGCCCCCAATTCCCCGCTCACATCGCTGGCGCTGAGGCCATAGCCGTGCCGCGCCCCCGCCCGCTCACCCCCTCTGGCATGCAGAGTGACGCCGCAAAGAGCCGCATTGGGGGCAGTCAAGCCCTGTCCTAGCAGCGCGGCCACGATCCCCGCCAGCGTGTCGCCCATGCCCGCGCTGCCCATGCCCGGATGCCCGCCCCGGCTGACCCATAGGCCGCCGCTGTGCGCTACCACGCTGGGGCCGCCCTTCAGGATCACCGCGCCTCCGTACCGCTCTTGCAGGGTGCGGGCTGCTGCCAACGGGTCACGGGCAACGTCGGCAGTGGTGCAGTCCAGTATGCGGGCCGCTTCGCCGGGATGCGGAGTCCAAACACAGTTGTCGTGTCCCAGCCCTGCCAACTCCGGTTGAAGGGCGTCAGCGTCCAGCACGCAGGGCACGCCCCCACTGAGTCCAGTCCAGCCCAGCACCAAGCGGGCCAAAGCGGGCGCGTACGGCCCCAAGCCCATGCCGATGCATACGGCGTCCGGCAAGCCTTGGGCCGATGCTTTCGCCAATGCGCCAGCCAGATCCTCATGCCGCCGGATCATCAGTTCGGGCATCACCAACGGTACTTCTGCCGATGAATACACCGTGACCAAGCCTGCCCCGGCCCGCAGCGCCCCCATGCCCGCCAACGCCGCCGCGCCCGCCGTACCGGGATGGCCGCCGACCACCCACACCCGGCCCGCCGTGCCTTTATGAGCATCGGCAAAACGCACAGGCAACAGCCGCGCAACGTCGGCTCGCGTGGGGCGGGTGGCAAAAGCTTCGGCCTGCGCCCAGCCGGGGGGCAAGCGCAGGGCCGCCAACCTGACCCTTCCGGCCCGGTGCGCGGCGGGGCCAAACAGCAGCGCGGTTTTCAGGCCTGATAGGGTAACAGTCAGCGCGGCCTGAATGGATTCGCCCGGCAACTCGGCGCGGGTGGCGTCCAGTCCAGTTGGCAGGTCTATCGCCACCACAGGCAGGCCAGATGCGTTCACCGCCGCTACAATCTCAGCCAGTTCAGGCCGCAGCGGGGGCGTGAACCCGGTTCCCAGCAGGCCGTCGACAATCACCGCCGCTGCTTTGAGTTCCCGCGCCATCGCCGCCGCACTCAGCGCCGTTGCCTGCACACCCACCGCGCCTAGCCGTTTGCGGTTGGCCCGCGTGAGGGGATGCCGCGCCGGAGCCGCCAGCACCTGCACGTCCCGGCCCAGCGCTGCCAGATGCCGTGCGGCTACCAGCGCGTCTCCGCCGTTGGCCCCGCCGCCCGCCAGCAGCAGTACCCGCCCCACTGGAAAGGCGTCCTGCACAGCGTCGGCCACTGCACGGCCCGCTTCTTCCATCGCCAAATCCAGCAGGCCAGCCCGTTCCAACCGTGCATCCAGCGCCCGCACACCGTCGGGCGAGAGAATCGGGTCGGCAGTCATAGGAATGGTGATGTTCGCGATTTCGGTGTTCATGGGTTCAACTTCTCCGCAACGTGGGTGAAGACACTTGGGTGACAGCTTCTGGATCGGACTTCATGTACTTCCCTCTGCTTCACGGTTTTCTACATTCCCAGCAAGTCAGAGCGTTCTCAAGTCTCCAAGTCTGCTTACAGGCACAGATTCCACACCAGCCCCGCCCTTCCCACTCACCACTGACGGTTCTTACCCCCCGGCACTGCGGAAAATCAGCACCACGATCAGCACTGCCGCCGCCAGCAACACCCAGCGCACGGCCCGCAATTTGGGATTGCTCCGAAACTGCTCGCGCATGTCTTCGCGCGTTTCTTGCTGAGAACGGCGCACGCTGAGGCGTTGGGCACGCCGAATAGACCCCACCGATTCGTACACCTTGCCTTGCCGCCGTAGCGACACGCCCAAATTGTGGTGCGCTCCCTCGTAGTCGGGGGCCAATTTCAGCACTTCGCGGTAGCACATCTCCGCTTCGGCGGGGCGGCCTGCTTCCAAATCCAGATTGCCCAAATTCATCAGCGCCCGGTAGTGGCCCGGATCGAGGCGGCGGGCGTCCCCAAAGGCGCTTCGGGCGGCGTCTGGTTCCTCGCGCAGTGCGTGCAGCACACCTAGGGCGTTGTAAGCCTCGGCCTGCGTGAGTGGGTGCGTATGCGCGGGCTTCAGCACCTCGCTCAGTTCGCCGGGGTCGGCAATGCCGCTGCCCGTTTCCAGCGCCGCCAGCCCGTGATCCAGCACTTCCGGGGCCGCCAACGATCTCAGCAGCGCCATTTCCCCCACCAAGCCCGCTGCCTCGCCGCCCTTCAGAGATTCGGCATAGCCGCCCAGCGCCCGCCGCGCCGCCGGGTATTTGCGGGCACGCACATCGTCTTGCACGCCCACCAGCGCCACCAACGCCGCAAACACGTCGGGCGGCGCAGGCAACAGATGGGCCGCCGCCTGTGCCCTGCGCCATTCTCCATTCCGGGCAAACGGCTTCCAATCCAGCACGGGTTCGGAGGGGCCGGATACAGTTTTGGGGTCAGGCGGTGTGGGCAGCCTCTCACTCTCTGGCACAAGGTTGTCCAGTACGGGTTTGTCTGGTGCAGGTTTGTCCAATGCAGGTTGATCTGGTGCAACGTTGTCCGGCACTGCAAAGAGAACGCCCTCGCGGGCAGGATCGGTCATGCGGGCAGTATACTGACGCCGCCCAGCAGACTTTGAGGGTTCCGAGGCGGTCTTTTCAGGCTGCCCGATTCCGAGGCGCTGACTCCTGCCACACGGCCCTTGGGCGACTGCTCGCCAGTCTCGCCTGCCTGTCACCTTCTGCTCTGATGCCGCCTTACCCCAATCTTTCTTCCCCCAGCCTTTCCCCCATGGAGACGTGTTTCCTTGAACAATGACGCCAATTCAGACCTGACCGATACCACTTCACCCACTCCAGCTCCCCTGTATTCGCCCGCTCGCGTGCGCGAACTGCTGACGCTGCACGGCCTGCGCCCCACCAAAAGCCTCGGCCAAAACTTCCTGATCGACGGCAATATTTTGCGGGCCATTGCCGAAGCAGGCGGAGCCGCCCCCGGCGTACCCGTGCTAGAAATCGGCCCTGGCCTCGGCGTGCTGACCCGTGAAGTGGCTTCACGCGGGGCAGTCGTTACGGCGCTGGAAAAAGACGAACGGCTGAAGCCTGTGCTGGCCGACACACTGGCGGGCACAGGCGTCAACGTGATCTGGGGCGACGCCCTCGACTTCGACTATGCAGGGCTGCCCCCCGGAACCCGCGTCATCGCCAATTTGCCCTATTACATTACGGGCGTGCTGCTGTCGCGTTTTATGCAGGCTCCAAATATTTTGTCGGCCACCGTGCTGGTGCAAAAGGAAGTGGCGCAGCGCCTTGCTGCCAAGCCCGGTCAGGACGCCTACGGATTCCTGAGTGCGCTGGCGGCCCTCTACGGCAGCGTCAAGCATGTGCGCGACGTGCCCAAAGGGGCATTCCTACCCGCACCCGATGTAACGAGCAGCGTGGTGCGCCTCGACTTCGACCGTGCCCGCCCGACGCCCGATCCCGCGCTGGTGGCCTTCGTAGACGCCGCGCTGCACCACCGCCGCAAAACCCTTCGCAACAATCTGCGCCTGATCGGGCATGAGGGCGCACCCGTAGACGCCGCCATTGCCGGGGCTGGCCTACGGGCCGACGTGCGGGCCGAAGACGTGGCGCTGAGCGACTTGGAAGCCGTCGCCCGCACGCTGGGCGTGGTACGGTAAAGGCCGTATTACACGCAGGTCTGACCAAACCGGGGTCTGTCTTTCCCCAGTCTGTCTCAATTCAGTCCTCTTCACCTCAACTCATTTTCTACCAGTAGGGCCACGTCCCACCCCGGCCCGGAGGTTCTACCCGTGAAGTTCTACGTCATCGGCGACGTTACAGTTGACCACTTGTATCACCTAGACCAGTTGCCCACTCCCGGCAGCGAAACCGCCCCCAGTCGCGCCACGATGGAACCCGGCGGCGCGGGTGGCACCATCTCCGTCACATTGGCCCGCCTCGGCCACAGCGTTATTTTAGCGGCCCGAGTCGGAGACGACCCCTTTGCCGAATACGCCCTAGGCCGCGTGCGTGACAGCGGTGTCTCCGAGGCAGCCATTCAGCGTGACCCGGATCACCTGACCAGCACCATTACGGTGATGCAAACCCCAGACGGCCTGCGGGCCATGATCAGCGATGGGGCGGCCAACCGCCAACTCGACCCGGCCAAGCTGAAAAAGAAGGACGTGGAAACCAGCGACGCCCTGATTATCAGTGCCTATTCGCTGACGGAAGGGCCACAGCGCGAGTATTCGCTGAAGGCCATCGACGCCGCCAAGAACGCCAAAAAGCCTGTGCCTGTGTTTATTGATTTGGGCACCGGAGCCGTGAACAAAGCCGGAACCAAGCTGGAACAAGACGTGATCGGCGCGGATTACCTGATGCTGAACCAACACGAACTGTTGGCCCTGACAGGCACGGGCAGCATCAGCACGGCACTCGCCCAACTCGGCGCAGGCGGAGCGCGGCGCGTGATCGTAAAGGTGGGCAAAATGGGCAGCATCGTCTGGACGCCCGACGAAACTGAACTCGTAGACGCCGTGCCGCCCGAAGGCAACGTGGTAGACAGCACCGGCGCAGGCGATACTTTTACGGCTGCTTTTGCCCATGCCGCTCTGTCGGGTCTGCCCCTAGCCCGCGCCGCCCGCGCTGCCAACGCCGCCGGAGCTTTGGCCGCCACCCGCTTCGGTGCCCAGAGCCGCGAAATCACACCCGGCGACCTCGAAACGGTGATGACCAAAAAATAAGGTTGGAAAAGGTGCGTATCAACGGGTGAGCGGAGAGGCTGTAATAGCTTTTCCGCCCATTTTCTGTCTTGACAAGTTGTGTGCAGTTAACTGCACTTCAAGTCAACTACTGGTGGTTTCAACATCGTAGGGGAAGCGGTTTAGGTTTTGATTTGAAGGCTTTACGAGGAGCTGAAACAGTAAGCATTCAACTCTTAGACGAAGATGGCGGAGTTGAGGAATGACTTTCGCCCCTCGCCACCTCTCACATTTGAGCCTTAGTTCTCATGGCCTTCCAGTTTTTTGTGACAACTGGCCCGCTAGACTCCATGCCAGTGAAGCTCCTGCCAATTCGACAAGCTCTTTCTTCTGCCTCCCGGCGTTTGCTGGTGCCGCTGACTCTTTCTTTGCTTGCGCCGCTTGCCTTGGCCGTGCCCCGTGTGGGCAGCCATGACGGCTATACGCGCCTCGTCTTCAATCTGCCCAAAGCGGCCACGAGTACGGTCAAGGTCAGCGGCCAAAGCGTTACGGTGCGCCTGAATGTCACCCTGCCTGCCGAACAAGGGGCGCTCAAGGCTCCCGGCGTCACGGCTTACGCGGTGGCGGGCGGTACGGTTACGGTTACGTTGGCTAAAGGCCATGCCAGTGCTAAAGCCAGCGTATTGCCTGCCGCTTCCGGCCAGCCCGCCCGTTTGGTCATCGATGTGCCTACCAGCGTCGCCGCCTCACGTATCCCGGCCACACCGCAGGCCCGCACCGCCTCTGCACCTCCCCGGCCCGTGCCTGCCCGCACGACACCTGCCGCCGTCACCCGCCCTGCTGGATCGGGCACGATTATTCGGCCCCGTGTGGTGCTGGACGCAGGGCACGGCGGCTACGACCCCGGTATGGTCAGCCGTTGGGTCACCGAAAAAGAAGTGACGTTGGCGATTGCCCTGCGTATACGGGCAGAACTGGTCAAGCACGGCGTCGATGTGGTTATGGTGCGTGAAACAGACCGTCACCTCAGCACAGACAAACGCACCGATCTTGACCTGCGCTCCCGCCTTGCGACGACTGGTACGGTCAGCGCCTTCGTCAGCATCCATGTCAATGCGGCTGGCCCCGGCGCACAAGGCATCGAAACCTTTTATTTTGGGCAACCGCTGGCCGGAAGCGACCGCAGCCAAGCCGTGCGCGAAAACGGCGGCGGCAGCGTGGGCCAAGAGTTGACCCGGCAGGCCGCCAACAGCGCCCAAAACCTATTGGGCGACATTCTGGCTCAGGCCAAAGTCGCTTTTAGCCGCCAATTGGCCCAGAAGGTGCAGGCCAACCTGATCGCCAGCACCGGGGCCGTGAACCGAGGCGTTCATACCGACGCTTTCTATGTAATCCGCAACCCCACCACTGCCGCCATCCTCACCGAAATCGGCTTTGGCAGCAGTCCCACCGAAGGCCCACGCCTTGCCAATCCGGCCTACCGTGACCGCATTGCACAGGCGATAGCGCGGGCTATTTTGGATTTCCTGAATACCAAATAACGGTCAGTGGTGAGTGGTCAGTGGGAAAAGAGCAGGGCTTCAGCGATGGTTTGGCTGAAGCCCTGCTGATTGTTGTGATTTAGCGTCGCTTCTTCACATTCCACGCCTCTTCACTGATGCCGCTGCGTTGATTCACGGCGCGGGCCATGATGAACAGCAGATCGGACACGCGGTTCAGATACACCTGTGCGTGAAGGTTGGTGTCTTCTTCGTGCATCAGGTGGATCACGTCCCGTTCGGCGCGGCGGGCCACAGCGCGGGCCACTTGCAACGTGGCGGCGGCTGGAGTGCCCCCCGGATGCACAAATCCCGTAAACGGCGGCGCATCGGCCTGATAGCGGTCGATCATGGCTTCCAAAAAGGTCACGTCTTCGGCATCTATTCGGCTCAGATTTTTTTCGTAGATGCCGCCCGGACGGGTTGCCAAATCTGCGCCCAAGTCGAACAGGGCGTTTTGCAGGTATTCCAGATCGGCGTCTAGGCTGGGGTCAGGCTTATGGCTGCGCGTATTGTGCGCCCGCGCTAGCCCCAGCACGCTGTTCAGTTCGTCCACTGTGCCGTAGGCTTCCACGCGCACATGCGCCTTACTTACGCGGTCAGCGCCGTACAGCCCGGTGGTGCCGCCGTCTCCTGTTTTGGTGTAGAGCTTCATGGCATACAGGGTAGTGGGTTGTGGGCTGCTAGATGTGGGAAGAGGCGAGATTGGATGTTTTGTCCTGCCCTCAAGGGGAGCGCCCGCCAATGTTGCGTGTAAACCCCCCAGTCTGCTTCGCATCCAGCCCCCCTTAAAGGGGAGCGCAAAATCTTTAGTCCCCACCTCTAAGGGGGGGCGTTGCGCAAGCAACGGGGGGGTTCACCTTCCACCTCAACTCCATTCTCAAACCAAAAAAACAGGCCATAGGCGCAGGTTTCCCCACGTCCTACAGCCCACACCACACAGGCTCTTATTACGCCAAACGGCCCGTTTCTTCCGTCAACGCCCGCAACTGCGCCGCCGTTTGGGGCAACAGGTCATCGCTGCCGTAGCGCCAAGTCCAGTTGTGATCGCCCGTGGTTCCCGGCAAGTTCATGCGGGCTTCGGTGCCCCAGTTCAGTAGGTCTTGTAGCGGCACGACGGCTAGGTTGGCGCGGCTCTCGAAGGCCATGCGCGTCAGCTGAGGCGCGAAGGTTTCCTCGGTGGGATCGCTGCTGGTGTAGGTGCGGAAATTGTGTTTCTCCTGCTCCTCGGCGTGCTGCCACCACCCACGTGTGGTGTCGTTGTCGTGCGTGCCGGTGTACACCACCTGATTTTCTCGCAAGTTTTCCGGCAAAAAGTCGTTGACGCTAAAATCCCCGCCGCCGAAGGCAAATTGCAGCACGGCCATGCCGGGAAAGCCGAAATCGTCGCGCAGTTTCTCTACGTCGGGGGTAATCACGCCCAAGTCTTCGGCAATGATGGGCAGCACGCCCAAGGCTTCCCGCACAGCGGCAAACATTTCCTGCCCCATCGCGGGAATCCACTCGCCCTGAATGGCCGTTTCGGCGGGAAACGGAATTTCCCAACTGGCGGCAAAGCCCCGGAAGTGGTCAATCCGGACGAGATCGAACAGTTTCAGACTGCCTTCAAAACGCTCGATCCACCATTTGAACCCAGCGGCCTGCATGTTTTTCCAGTTGTACAGCGGGTTGCCCCACAGTTGGCCGGTGGCGCTGAAATAGTCGGGCGGCACACCTGCGACTACCGTCGGCTGGCCCTGATCGTCAAAGTAAAACTGATCGCGGTTAGACCAGACATCGCTGGAATCCATCGCCACAAAAATCGGGATGTCGCCCACGATCTGCACTTTGCGCTCGGCGGCGTAGGCGCGAATGGCCCGCCACTGCTGAAAAAACAGAAACTGAATAAACTTGACGCGTTCAATGGGTGAAGCCAACGACTCTCGGGCTTGGGCCAACGCCCCAGTTTCGCGGTCACGGGTCGCGGCTTCCCAAGCATTCCACGGCAGGCCGCCATGAGCATCCTTGAGGGCCATGAACAGCGCATAATCATCGAGCCACGCGGCTTCTTCGGCCTTAAACGCCTCAAATTCTTCCTTGAGGTGCTGTGAGCCGCCGAATGCGTAATGAGCATAGGCGCGGTCTAGCATTTGGTTGCGCCACACGTATTGCAGCCCAAAATCTACCTTGCGGGGATCAAATTCGGGCACCACCGTAAAGTCACTGTCTTCCAAGAGGCCGTCTGCATGCAAGGTCTCCAGATCGATCAGGTACGGGTTGCCCGCAAACGCGCTGAACGCCTGATAGGGGCTGTCGCCGTAGCCGGTTGGCCCCAGCGGCATCACTTGCCAGTAGGCCTGCCCCGCGTCGGCCAGCCAGTCTACAAACTGCCGCGCATGAACGCCCAACGCGCCGATGCCGTAAGGGCCGGGCAAGCTGGTGGGATGAAGTAGAACTCCGCTGGAACGCTTGATCGTCATGAATTTCCTCCGCACTCTCTGTACTGAACACTGCCTGTATTGAATTATCTGGACTGAATCGCCGTGCCTGACCGGAGCGCAATGGAAGTGCTTCCATCTCGGAAGGACTTTGCATTCCTAGTCTGAAGCCTGTGTATCTCTGGCCCGATTCTACCCAAGGTTGGCGCGAATTGTGCCGAATCCTCAAGTATGGCTGAAGTGGACGGCAAGAGTGACGCAAAAGAACTGGTCTGGATTCCCTATCAGAGGCTCTATGAGCGCGGGCCACATCCAGCAAAAAACAGGGGCAAGGCGCGTGGCCTCACCCCTAGCTCAGCGCCCGAATTCAGTCGTATTCGACGCTCAGCACCTCAAATTGCATGGTGCCTTTAGGCAGTTGTACCGTTACGGAGTCGCCCGTATGCTTTCCGGCAAGCGCCACGCCAATCGGGCTGGCGTCGCTGATTCTGCCGTTCAGCACATCGACTTCGTAGGTGCCGACCAGTTCGAACTTGCGCTCCACACCTTTGGCGTCCTTGACCATCACTTTGGCCCCCAGCCCAATGCCGCCGCTGGCATCCTCGGCCACGATCATCGAGCGCTCAAGCTGGTGCTCGATTTCCACGATGCGGCCTTCGTTCTCGCTTTGCTGCATGCGGGCTTCGTCGTAGGCGGCACTTTCGCGCAAGTCGCCGTCGGCCAGCGCCGATCCCATGTACTCGCTGATCTGCTCCCGGCGCGTGGTCTTGAGGTGCTGAAGAGTTTCTTGCAGCTTGTCGTAGCCGCGCTTCGTCATCGTGATGCGTTCCTTGGTCATAACACCAGAGTATAGAGCGCGGGCGCGTGAGTGGGGGCTGCCTCTCTCCGCCTGCACGTCAGTACGCAAATCCCGCCTTGGTAATCATCAGTTTCAGTTCGTGCGGACTGCTGGCGTTGTCCATCGCCTCATCCATCGTAATCAGGTTGTGGCGGTACAGTTGCACCAGATTTTGGTCGAAGGTATGCATGCCCCGAATGTTGTCTTCGATCAGCGCGTCCTTGATCAGGGCGGTTTTTTCTTCGTCCTTCACGTATTCCTGCACCAACGGCGTGGCCAGCAAAATCTCGGTGCCCAGCACCCGGCCCACGCCATCGGCCCGCTTCAGCAGGCGTTGGCTGACAATCCCCACCAACGATTCGGCCAGCAGCAGCCGGATTTGGTCGCGCTCGTAGGGAGCAAAAAAGTCGATGATACGGTTCACACTTTTGACGGCGTCTTGGGTGTGCAGCGTACTGAGGACCAGATGCCCGGTTTGCGCGGCAGTCAGGGCGGCTTCCACCGTTTCCTTGTCGCGCATCTCACCGATCATGATCACGTCTGGGTCTTGGCGCATAGAAAACTTCAGGGCCGTGCGGAAATCGCGGGTATCGCTGCCCACTTCGCGCTGCACCACGATGGATTTTTTGTTGCGGTGCAAAATCTCAATCGGGTCTTCGATGGTAATGATGTTGTACGAGTAGTTGCGGTTGATGTGGTCGATCAGGCTTGCCATCGTGGTACTTTTGCCCGCCCCTGTCGGCCCCGTGACCAAAATCAGGCCGCGTGAGGCTTCGGCAAAACTTTTCATCACGTCTACCGGCAATCCCAACGACTCGAAGCCCGGAATAGAATCCGACACGATTCGCATGACGATGCCCACCGCGCCGCGTTGCCGGAACACGTTGCAGCGAAATCTGCCCAGTCCGGCCACGCTGTAGGCCGTGTCCAACTCGTTGCGGTACTCGAAATCCTCCCACTGATCGGGCGTCAGGAGCGCCTGCGCCAGCTTGAGGGTATCGGGCGGCATGAGGGCCTGCGTGCCAAACGGCATCAATACGCCGTCGACTCGGCCCATAGGCGGGCTGCCTGCCTGCAAATGCACGTCCGACACGCGCCGGGTCACCATTTCGCGCAGCAATTCGTCGAGGGTCATGCTTGCGCCTGTTGATCTTGACTCTTGAGGGGCAAATTGTCGATCAGGCGCACGCCGAACATGCGGGCGGCCAGCAGCACACGGGTCATGTTCCTATTGTCGGCCTCCGCTCTGTCATTCCTGTCACGTTCCGCCGCCTGAACCCCCAGCCGCTGGACAGCGTGGAGCGGCTGCATTTTGCCGTCTACGATGCTGAGGTAATCCAGTTCCACGGCGCTCTCCTGTGCCAGTACATCCAACCCCGCTTGCTGAAGCGCCTGCACCTGCGTTTCACCCGCCGTGTACCTGTCCTGCACGGCCCGCAGCGCCCGGTGGAGCACGGCGGCCCGCGCTTGCTGCCCCGGCGTTAGGTAAGCATTGCGGCTACTGAGAGCCAGTCCGCTCGCTGCCCGCACTGTAGGCACACCGATCACGTCTACATTCACGTTCAGGTCACGCACCATGCGCCGCAGCACGGCCAATTGCTGCCAGTCTTTTTCTCCCAAATACACGCGGTCAGGGCGTACCAGATTCAGCAGCTTGAGGACTACCGTCGCCACGCCCGTAAAGTGTCCGGGCCGCGAAGCCCCGTCCAGCCCGTCACTGACGCCCGACACGGTGACGCGGGTGGCGAAACCATCGGGGTACATCAGGTCTACGGACGGCGTAAACAGCACATCGGCCCCAGCCCCGCCTGCCACGCCCAGATCACGTGGCAAGTCACGCGGGTACTTGTTCAGGTCTTCGCCCGCGCCAAATTGCAGCGGATTCACGAAAATGCTTACCACCAACAGGTCGCACTCGGCCCGCGCCTGTGCGATCAGGGTGGCGTGGCCTTCGTGCAAGTAGCCCATTGTGGGTACAAAGCCGACGCGCCCGCGCCCACTTAGTACCGAGCGCAGTTCGGCGGGGTCGCTGATAACTTGCGGCAGCGTGGTCACAGCGCTGCTCACTCCCGCTTGCCGTCCAGACCCAGTGCGCCTACCACAGCATCCAGCCCCCAACTGATGACCGCCAGCACGATGGCCCCGATGAACGCAGCGCCAAAGCCGGTCACGTCCAGCACGGTCACGCCCGCCACGATCCAGAGCACCACCGCGTTCACCACCAACGTAAACAGCCCCAGCGTCAGCACGTTCACCGGCAGGCTGAGTAGCAGCAGCACAGGCCGGATCAGCGCGTTCACGATGCCCAGCACCAACGCGGCCAAAATGACGCCCACCACGTCGGCCCCCGGCGTAAAGCGCACGCCGCTGTAAACGAGGGTCAGGAGGTACAGCGCCAGCGCATTCACCAGCAAGCGAATTAAGAAGCCCATAGAGAGAGCATAAACCGTGCGGAGTGGGGGAGAGGCGGGGCGGGGGCGTTTTCTTGGTGGCCCCCTCACCCCGCTGCTGGCGCAGCGCCCCTCTCCCGCAAGGGGCGAGGGCTAAAGGCAAAAGTAAAGAGCTTTGGTTTTAGCTCCTCACCCTTGAGGGGGGAGGTTGGGAGGGGGTGAGTGAGCGCCAGCGATTGCCCTTCTTAGACTCTTAGACGCCTTTCCTGCGTTCCAGTCATAGTTCTACAGCCCAAACCGCCCGTACATATGATCCACGTGCCGCAAATAGAACGCCAGATCAAAAGCGGCGTCCAATTCCGCATCATTTAGAGGGTTGGCGGCGTCGGCTTTCAGCAGGTCGCGCAGACCTTCGCCCGTTTCCCAACTGTGCAGGGCGTTGCGCTGAACCAGTTCGTAGGCGGCTTCGCGGCTCATGCCTTTTTCGTCGATGAGGGCGTGCAGCACGCGCTGGCTAAACACCAACCCGCCGAGGTCGTTCATATTCTTCAGCATCCGTTCGGGGAAGACCACCAGATCGCGCAGCACCCCGGTCAGGCGTCGGGCGGCGTAACTGGCGGCGGCGGTGGCGTCGGGCAAAATCACGCGCTCGGCGCTGGAATGGCTGATGTCGCGCTCGTGCCAGAGGGCCACGTTTTCCAGCCCAGTCGTGAGGAAGCCGCGCAGCAAGCGTGCAAATCCGGTCACGTTTTCGGTCAGGATCGGGTTTTTCTTGTGCGGCATGGAGCTGCTGCCCGTCTGTCCCTTGCCAAACGGTTCCATCGCCTCGCGCACTTCACTGCGTTGCAGATGGCGAATTTCGACGGCGATCCGCTCCAGCGTGGTGCCAAAAATCGCCAGTGCCGACAGGACTTCGGCGTGGCGGTCACGGGCCAGCGTTTGGTTCGTAATCGGTGCAGCCGTCCAGCCCCACGCGGCGGCGACGGCTTCCTCAATTTCAGGACTCACATGGGCATACGTGCCCACGCTGCCCGACAGCATCACCACGCGCACACGCTCACGGGCGGCGGTCAGGCGTTCGGCGTCGCGGTCTAACGTCGCCATCCAGTTCAGGAACTTGAGGCCAAAGGTCATCGGTTCGGCGTGAATACCGTGCGTGCGGCCCACCGTGGGCGTGTATTTGTAGGCCACCGCCTGAACGCGGCACACTTCGCGCAGCTTGGCGGCGTCGGCCAGAATGACCGTCAATGCCTCGTCCAGCAGCAGGTTTTGGGCCGTATCTACCACATCGGTACTGGTCAGCCCGTGATGAATAAAGCGGGCTTCCTCGCCGTAACGCTCGGTCAACGCCCGCGTGAAGGCCACGATGTCGTGGCGGGTCACGGCCTCAATTTCGGCCACGCGCTCCGCAAATGCCTCGTCCAGCGGGTCGGCGGCGGCGCGGGCAGTCAGGGCGGCGTGAGCGTCGGCGGGCACTTCGCCGTGCGCGGCCTGAGCCTGCATCGCGGCCAGTTCTACCCGCAGCCACGCCCGGTATTTGCTGGCTTCGCTCCACAGCGCCTTCATTTCGGGGGTCAGGTAGCGGTCAATCATTGGGCAATCACGGGGGGCAGCGTAGCAAGAATGGGTTGTAGGTTGCGCGTTGCGGATTGTAGAGGTGTGAAATTAATCTTTCGGGCTGTTCCCAAAGTTGAGAGCCAAAACCCTCATCTTGCTGCCCGCCTACGCCCTCCCCACGTTCTACGATCCACCCTCCACCTTCTGCACCCCAACCCACAGCACGCGCCCCCCCGCCACCGCGTCTTGCGGCAAATAAATTCCCCACGCATTGCGCGGCACTACATCCGGCAGTCCTACGGCGTGCTGCAAAGCATTCTGATAAGTGGAGCAGTCGTAGTCCGGCCCCAAGCCGCCTATGCCGTAGGGCGCATGGTTCAGGCGCATGGCTTCAGCCCTCAGCGCGGGCAGCATTTCCGGCTTCACGCCTGCGTCCAGCACGATCACCACGGTGCGGCGGTACAGGGTAGACGTCGGCACGGTTTGCACGCCGCCCGCGAACAAGTTGGGCGATTCGGTCAGAAAGCCTGCCGACAGCTTGCGTGTCACGTGGCTGCACAGGCCCCACGACAACACCCCACGCGGCCCCGCCTGACAAGCCACAATCACGCTGCCGTCTGGGGCACGCTCCACGGCCTCAGTTACGCTCAGCAGGCGGTCTGCGGGAACCAGCTGAGCAGGCAACAGCGTCGCCGCATCTATCTCGCCGCCCGCCGCATCAGCCCGGAAATTTAGGGTCGCCACGTTCTGAACTGGGGTACAGCCAGTGAGAGCCGCAGCAGCCAATGTGAGCCACAAGATTCGAGAAGATTTCATTACCAACATTCTGAGCCTCTACACTCTGTACGTGACTGCATTTGGTTCCATTCCCTCTGACCTCGCCCCCTTCTTGGCTGTTGCTGTGGCGGCGGCACGGGCGGCGGGGGCTGTGCATCTGGCGCACTTGGGCACGGCCCGCATCGTGCAGACCAAAACCACCTACGCCGATCTGGTCACGGAAGTGGACGGTGAAGCCGAACGGGTCATCCGCGCCGTGATAGCCGAGATTTACCCCGGTCATGCCGTGCTGGGTGAAGAAGAAGGCTTGGGTGACGGTGAGGCAGAATCAGCCCCTCATAAATTAGACTTTCGCTGGGTAGTCGACCCACTGGACGGAACTGTAAATTACGCGCACGGCTACCCGGTGTTTTGTGCGTCGGTAGCGTTGGAATGGCGCGGCGAGGCCATCGCGGGCGCGGTGTTCGATCCCACCCGCAACGAACTGTTTACGGCCACATTAGGCGGCGGCGCATTCCTCAACGGTCAAGCCGTCGCCGTGAGTGCTACGCCTACCCTGACCACGCCCGCGCTCGTTGCCACTGGGTTTCCCTACGACAACAGCGGTGAACGCAATCTGGCGTTGGTGGCCCGCCTCCTGCGCTTGGGTGTGCCTGTGCGGAGGCCCGGAGCAGCGGCGCTAGACCTGTGCAACGTGGCTTGCGGGCGCATGGACGCCTACTGGGAAATCGGTGTGAAGCGCTGGGACGTGGCCGCCGGAAGCCTGATCTTGCAAGAAGCGGGCGGTCAAGTCTCCGACGCTGCCGGAACGCCCACACCGCACGGAGAAATGATCGTCGCCACCAACGGCCTGTTGCACGCCGAACTCTTAGAATTGGTGCAAGAAGGCGGCAGTTAGGTGCTTCCCGGCCTACTGTTGGTCTTGCTAGTCAGCCTGAATCTAGGCGGCCTCTTCAGCATCATCATGCAATTCGGGCGCGGCGAAATCTGGGCGGCGCTGGGATCGGTGCTGTTCGTGCTGGGGCTGAATGCGTTGGGATTCTGGATTCTGCGGGAGATGCGGGAGAACGGGTAGGGCGGAGAGGGCAATCGCTGAAGCTCACTCACCCCCTCTGCTAGCGCAGCTCTACGAGTCCCAACCTCCCCCCTCCCTGCGAGCTGTCGCAGACAAGGGTGAGGGGCTAAAAGCAAACCCACATCGTCCCCGCCCAATTCGGTGTGAGGCCGTCGTGCGTGCAACGCGCGGGCCAATTCCAGTGTCAAGACGACTAGCAATTCCGCTTCAGATGAGGGATTAGGGAGAGTTTGAAAGCGGCAAGATCAATACTCCTCAGCGGA
Source organism: Deinococcus sp. Arct2-2 (assembly GCF_004801315.1). Lineage (GTDB taxonomy): Bacteria > Deinococcota > Deinococci > Deinococcales > Deinococcaceae > Deinococcus. The sequence goes on along the minus strand of NZ_SSNW01000025.1, from coordinate 4,689 downwards.
GCGACCAACTCCCCTGACCCCTTTGGGGGCGGGGGCTGGGGGGTGGGGGAAAGCGTGGGACAAGCCCAACAATCCCCAAATATAAGTCCAACTCCCCCAAATCGTGCCATTCCATCCCACCCCCCAGCCCCCACCGCGCCACACTGACCCCGTGACCGCCCCGCCGCCCACCTTCACCCACCCCTTCCGCGCCTATACGCCCGCCGCCTACACGTTTCCTCTGCCCGAAGGCCACCGCTTTCCCGCCTATAAGTACGCAGGAGTGCGTGACCGGTTGTCTGGCCTGCTGCCCGTGCTAGACACTCCCAACCTGCGCTGGGCCGATGCTGCCCGCGTGCATGACCCCATTTGGCTGAGGCGCTGGCGGCGCGGCGAAGTGACGGCACAGGAAGAACGCGCCTTCGGGCTGCCGTGGAGCTTGGGCGTGGTGGAGCGGGCGCGGCGGGCCGCAGGCGGATCGTTGGCGGCCCTGCACGACGCGCTGGCAGTGGGCTGGGGCGCGAACCTCGCGGGCGGCACGCACCATGCGTTTGCGGCCAGTGCGGAGGGCTTTTGTTTGGTCAACGACGCGGCCATTCTGACCCGGATCGCGCTGGATGAAGGGCTGGCGCGGCGCGTGGCAATCCTTGATCTGGACGTGCATCAGGGCAACGGCACGGCGGCGTTGCTGGGGGCCGAAACGCGGGCGTATACCCTCAGCATTCACGGCGAGCGCAATTACCCGTTTCGCAAGGAACGCAGCAGCCTTGATCTGGGCCTGTCCGATGGCGTCACAGACAGCGAATACCTGACTGTGTTGCGGGAATCGGCGCTGCCTGCCGTGCAAGCCTTCCGGCCTGATCTACTGATCTATCTGGCCGGGGCCGATGTGCTGGCCGGAGACCGCTTCGGCCGATTCGCCCTTACGCTGGACGGGGTCTATGAGCGCAACCACACCGTCCTGACGTGGGCGCGGCAGGCGGGCATTCCGGTCGTTACCCTGATGGCAGGCGGCTACAACCGTGACCACGCCCTGACAGTGGAGGCCCACAGTAGTGTCGTCGTGGCCGGTCTAGATGTGTTCGCCCACTGAAACGATTTTTCTATCCTGACCGCCCTTACGCCTATCTTCACCCCCTGTCAGGGGTCTTAAGATGCTGAAAACATCTCAATGTAGAGCGAAGAAGTTGCCTATTCTAGTTGGATGCCGCAACTCACGCCCACTCCACTTCCCGCTGCCGAGCGGGCGTGGGCTAACCGTGAACTGAATCCTGCGTCGGCGCGGCAGTGGGCGCAGTCACAGCCGCCGTCGCCTGTGCGGAGTGTGCTGCTGGCGTACCTCAATTGGCGCACCGGAGCGTATAGCGAGGCCTTTTCCCAAATCGACGCAGCGCTCTCCGAGTTGACTGCGCCCGACGTCTGGCGTTCGCGTGCCCTGAACACCCGCGCTGGACTGCTGATGGCGCGGCTAGATTTTGGTGCGGCACACGCGCTGTATACCGAGCAACTGGCTGTGGCGCAGGGCTGCGACAATCAGTTGGAATTGGCGCACGCCAAGCACGATTTGGCGCTGACCCTGATTGATCTGGATTCGGCTAAAGCGGTGCCTTTGTTGCAAGAGGCGCTGGCCCTGTTTGAGCAGTGCGGCGCGTCCGAGCAAGCTGGGGTGGCCCACCTGAACTTGGGCATGGTGTATCAGCGGCGCGGCCAGCCCAGCGACGCCGAGCAGCAGTACGCCCTCGCTGTGCAGCGCGGCCAAGACGGGTACGTGGTGCTGCACATGTTGGCCTTGTCTCAACTGGTGGTTCTGAACGTGCAGCAGAGTAGAATCGCGGCGGCTGAGGCGTATTTTGAACAACTTGACCAGATTCCGCAGTCTCAGGATTTGGAGGCCGAAGTCGAGCGTGCCCGTGCCAGCGTGCTGCTGACCCAAGAGCTGAGTCGGGTGCGCTGGGCGCAGGATCGGGGCGAACAAGAGGAAGCCGAACGAAACCCTATGGACGTGCATCAACCCCTTGACCCGGCCACGCTGGCCCTCGCCATGATCGGGCTGGCCAATGCGCGGCAGGCCCAACGCTTGGCCGAACTCGAAGCTTCGTTGGCACAGGCTGAGGCCCAACACGCCGCCGCCGAGCGCCGCAGTATCACCGACCTGCTCACTGGCCTGCACAACCGCCAACACCTGATGACCGAGGGAGCGCGGCGCTTGGCAGACGGGACGGCCAGCGCCCCCGCTCAGGCAGCCATGATAGACGTAGACCGCTTCAAACGGGTCAACGATACGCACGGCCACGCCACCGGGGACGCCGTGCTGCGCGACATTGCCGCTCTGCTCACTTCTCACGCCCTGCCGTGTGATCTGGTGGCCCGCTACGGCGGAGAAGAATTCGTGTTGGTGCGCTCGGCGGGTCAACCCGGCCTCGTGCCTACCCTAGAAGCCTTTCGTTTGGCCGTGCAAGACCACGCGTGGACGACTCGCCCCGTGACGGTCAGCATCGGCCTGACGCTGGTTCCCGACGACTCGCTGGACACCGCGCTAGACCGGGCCGACCAACTGATGTACGCCGCCAAACGCGCCGGAGGCAACCGCCTGCGCCATGATTTGCCCCGCGAGTCGGGCAGAACCGGGCCGCAAGTGAGCTCGGTCTACGATCCCGAACGCGATTCTGTGTGCTGAGCGGAGTCAAGGGCTGAGCAGCGGCATGGGGCTTCTGCTTTCACTGTCCCAGCTTAGCTTTTCCCGCCTCATACCAAAGTTGTGAATTCTGTCGACTATCCGGAATGCTCCTGTTGTGGGTGTTCCGGCTTGCCCAGTCTTCACTGACAATCTCTGCCCCCGCCAGTTCTATCCACACGCCCCTTATCCATGCTCTAAGCTTCCCACCATGACGTTTCAACCCGAATTTCCTGTCGTGCGGCGTCCGGTGTATGCGCGGCGCGGCATGGTCGCCACTTCGCAACCGTTGGCGGCTCAGGCGGGCCAAAGTGTGCTGGCAGCGGGCGGCAACGCGGTCGATGCGGCCATCGCCACTGCCGCTGCCCTGACGGTGCTGGAGCCGACCAGCAACGGCATCGGCGGCGACTTGTTTGCGTTGGTGTGGGCTGGGGGAGAATTGCACGGCCTGAACGCCAGCGGCGCGGCCCCAGCAGCCCTGAGCTTGGATGCGCTAGCGGAGCGGCACGCAGGCCAGATGCCGAAACATGGTTGGACGCCCGTGACCGTGCCCGGCGCGGTGCGCGGCTGGGCCGACCTACACGCCCGTTTTGGCCGCGTGCCATTCGCGGCGGTGCTGGCCCCAGCTATTGCCTATGCACGCGGCGGCTATCCGCTCTCGCCTGTGCTGGCGGCGGGCTGGGCGCGGGCCATTCGCATTTATAGCGGTCTGAATCTGCCCCTGCTAGACGAGTGGTTCCGCACCTTCGCCCCGTCAGGTTTCACACCCGCGCCCGGTACCCTGTGGCGTAGCGAGGCCCACGCCCGCACGTTGGAAGCGATTGCTGCTACGTCCGGCGCGTCGTTTTATGAGGGTGACCTCGCCGCCCAAATAGACGCCCATGCCCGTGCCACAGGCGGCCTTCTGCGTTCCTCTGACCTTTCCGCCCACCAGTCCGAGTGGGTCACGCCCATTCATGCCGAGTACATGGGCCACCGCGTCCACGAGATTCCGCCCAACGGCCAGGGCATTGCCGCCCTGATCGCGCTGAATGTGCTGGACGGCCTGCCGCTGCCCGACCACTCCGGCGATCCGGCGGGCCTGCACCTTCAAATCGAAGCCATGAAACGCGGGTTCCACGACGCCCACGCCTTCGTCGGTGATCCGCGCCATGTGCCTGTGGACGCCGCGCACCTTCTGTCCAGCGCCAACGCCGCCGCCCACCGCGCCCATCTCGGCCCCGCTGCCCACGATCCCAGCACCCACGCGCCCAGCACGGGTGGCACGGTGTATCTCGCCACCGCCGACGATGAGGGCCAGATGGTCAGCCTGATCCAGAGTAATTACATTGGCTTCGGCAGCGGCGTCGTGATTCCCGACACTGGCATCGCGCTGCACAATCGGGGCCACAATTTCAGCCTTCAGGCGGGCCATCCCAACGCCCTCGCGCCCGGACGCCGCCCCTACCACACCATCATCCCCGGTTTCCTGAGCCGCACAGACGGCACACCCGTTGGCCCGTTTGGGGTCATGGGCGGCTTTATGCAACCGCAGGGCCACCTGCAAGTCGTCCTGAACACCGTGCGCTACGGCATGAACCCGCAGCAGGCGCTAGACGCCCCGCGTTGGCAATGGCTGGCGGGCAAGTCGGTAGAGGTGGAACACAGCCTGCCTGCCGCCACCGCCCGCGCTTTGGCTGAATTAGGCCACGATGTGCGCGTGCAACTCGATTCCGGCTCGTTTGGCCGGGGCCAGATGATCCGCCGGAATGCTGAAACGGGCGTGTTGGAGGGCGGTACGGAAAGCCGGACGGATGGGCATATCGCGGCGTGGTGAGGGGAGAGAGTGTGGAGGGTAGATCGTGGGTGAACCTGTGCTACGCAGATAAAGAGATTCCTACACATCTGATTTTCCCCTCTCCAACTGTGGGGGAGGGGCGCTGCGAAGCAGCGGGGCGAGGGGGCGTGCAAGCGGCGGACACGCTCTATGTCAAGCAATCAGCTTAGAGCATTTGTCACAAGAGATCTTTCAGAAGGGCGCGGGTGAACCAGTGCCC
>NZ_SSNW01000024.1 GCF_004801315.1 Deinococcus sp. Arct2-2 | reverse complement strand
TTGGTGCGCGGTCTCTTCCCACTGCTCGCGGGTGGTGCTGCGGTCAGGGCCAGCCTTCGGCGCGGTCTGCTGAGGGGCGTCGGCGGTGGGAGGGATAGGTGCGGGCGTAGATTCGCTGCTGGCTTGCGGTGTGGCGGGTTCAGCCGGATTGACCCGGTTTGGATTCGGGTAATGGTTCCAGCGGTCCACCTGCGGGTTGCCTTCCAGCAGGGGCCGCTCGATGGTGGCAAACACGCGGGTGGGCAGCGCGCCGTCTACAAACAGGTGAATGTTGCCGCTCGCGCCCGTCGCGTACTTCATGGAGGCTTTCATCCAGACCAAATCGGCCAAGCGGACGTCAGTTGCAAATTCCTTGTACAGTCCCAATGCCTCCAGCGCCTTGCCGCCCGGTGTGCCGTCAATGGCGTCCCCGCCGCGCTTCTGGTGATCCAGCGCCATGTCGCGGTTGCCGGGGCCAGAGTAAAAGCTGGATTGATCGTCCCGCGTGGAAAAGTCCATTTCGTCCACTTGCCGCAGGTATTCCAGCATCTTTTGTTTGGCGGGGCTGTCGGGCAACTCGCTGATACGGGCCTGCAACTTCTGGTCAAACTCCTGCACAGCCCGCTGCTGGCGTGCCTGAATGCGTTCTTGGTGCTGCTGCGCCTTCCACTGCTCGCGGGTGGTGCTGCGGTCAGGGCCAGCCGGGGCAGGTTCAGCGGTTGTTTCAGACACGGGCGGCTTCGGCCCAGTCTGCTGCGGGGCGTCGGCGGTGGGGTGGTTGGCAGGTACAGATTCGCCGCCGCCGGGTCTAGCAGTTGGCTCCGGAGCCGTTGTGGACGCGACTTCTCTCGCGGGAAGAGGTTCAGTCGTGGGCGCAGTGCGCGGCGCGGCTGTCGTCCCGTCTCCCAGCAAATGTGGCGGCGTTTCTCCCGGCGGAGTGGGCGTGTTCTGGTGGCCCGCACTCCCCGTAGGTAGGGGCGGAACATGCGGCGCGGGCATGCCTTTGCCGCCGATGTTGCCCAGTTTGGTGCCAAAGTTGGTCAGCGTTTCGCCCGTCGCCTTTATGGCGCGGTTGTTCAGCACCACATCGTCTAGGCGGGCGTTAAAGCGGCTGAGTGTGCGGCCCGTGTTCGGAAACTCGGTCTGAAAGCGGGTGGTCAGGCCGCCCACCTTGTCGTTCAGGAAGGTCTGAATGCGCGGGCTTTGGCCTAGGCGTCCCACCGCGCTGCCGCCCACGTTCGTCACCAGATTCTTGGCGATGTTGGTGGCGCTAAACGTTGCGCCGAGGTCGTACTTGATGCCGAAGACGCCCTGATTGGCGTAGCCGCTGGCGACCTCGCCCGCCAAGCCGATGCCCGTATTGAGGGTACCTTCCATCCCCAGCGTGACGCCCGTTTGGGCCAGTCGGCCCACGCCGCGTGCGGCCAGTGCGGTGGTCACGCCTTTGGTCAGCACGGTGGCCGCCGCGCCGCCTACCCCGCCGAACGCGCCGCCAATGGCTCCCCCCAGCGCCGCCGCGCCGTAGGTCTTCCAGCCGCTGAACTTGCCGTCTACAGCGTCTTTGAGTCCTTGCCCTGCCACCGCGCTGGCCGCCCCGATCAGGATGCCGAGGCCGATCAGGGCCACCACGCCGATGCCGGTGGCCGCCAGCGCGATCATGGCCGCCGTGACCACCACGGCCACCACGATGTCGATGACCACGCTCACCACCGCTTTCCAGCGCGGCTGCACGGCTTCGGCGGCGGCGTTGGCCTTCTCGGTAATGGTCGGGTCTTCGGCCTTGTTGCCCCCGCTGCCCTGATCTTTGGCGGCCACCAGCGCGGCCCGGAAGTCCTTTACGGCCTGTCCCAGCTTGTCTTTCAGGCTGTCGCCCACTGTTTTGGTGTCGGCCCTAAAGCGTTCGGCGGTGGTCTTGAAACTGGCCCGAATGCCCGTAAGCAGGGCCGTACTCTGCTGCTGGTAGGCCTTGCCCTGTGCGCTGAATGCGGTTTGAGCCCGAGCCGCCAACTGCGTGAGGCCCGTGCTGGCGCTGGTGGCCGCCGCCGTACAAGCGGTGCGGGCCTGCGTGCCCAGCGCCGTGAGGCTGCCTGCCGCCTGCGTTCCTGTGCGGGTCAAAGTGGCCGCGCTGCCCGCCGCGCTGGTGGTCATGCCCCGGCTAGCCCCCTGCGCGGCTTGCCGAATGTGCACCAAGAATCCGGCCATGCCCCGTGCAAACGTGGCCGAATCCTGATCCAGATGCCGGGCGCTGGTGGTGCGTGCCGCCCCAATTTGGCGGGAAAGGCCCGCTTTGGCCTGCGCTGCTTGCGTGGTCAGGGCCGAGACACTGCGGCTGGCCTGCTGCCTCACCGCCGTCTGCTGCTGGCGTGCCGTCTGGCGTGCCCCAGTTCGCAAGCCGCTGCGAGTCTGCGCGATGCCCGCCACCGCCGCCCGCTTCTGCGCCGCGATGGCCGCCAGTTGCGCCGCTTTCAGGGCGTCGGCTTGCCGGATCGCCGCTTGCTGGGCCGCCTCCATCTGGGCCAACACCGCCGCCTGACCCTGCGTCAACGAAACGAGGTACTGCGCCAACAGTTGCCCGTTGCCCTGCAGCACGGCTCCCTTAGATTGGGGCAATTTGGCGGCCTGTTCCGCGCCTGCCGCCGTAAAGCTCTCGGCAAAGCTTTTGCCCACCTCGCGGGCGGCGTCGACTTTGGCTTTCCGCTTGTTCTTGGGGAAGTCTTCGCCGTTCTTGAAATCGTCCCAGCCGTCTTGCTTGGGTAGGGGTTCGGCGGCGTACTGGCTGGCGCGGCTGTTGCCTAGTGCCGTGGCCTGCCCCGCCACCGCGCTGCCTGCCGCCTTCATGCCGCTTGCTGCCGCCCCAAATTCAGCATTGGTACGGGCGTCGAGGGCCGTTTTCGCACCCGTCAACTGCGTTTTCAGGGCCGTGAGCGCTTGCTGCGCCGCTTGCTTTTGCTTCAGCGCCTCTTGCCGGATGCCCTGCACCGTGCCCCGGTGGGCCGCGTTGACCTGCGCCGTGCTGCGGGTGGCGGCGGCCTGTACCCGCGCTGTGGCCGCACTCGCCGCCGCCGCGATCTGGCTTTCTGTCGTCTTCAGCGCCGCCGCCATCCGGGCTTCTGCTGCCCGTGCTGCGCCCTGAACCTTGGCCGCGCCGCTTGCCCGCGCCTGATCAATTTGCGCCGTCTGCTTGGCCGCCGCGCTCAGGGCCGCCGTCAGCGCCTTCTGGTTGGCTTTGCGGTCTTTTTGCGCCTCTTTTTTCAGGTCGGCGGCCTTCACGGTCACGCTGGGAAGCGGTTTGCTTTGGCGCTTTTGTTTGGGTGCTTCGGAAGCGTTGGAAACAGTGGCGGGCGGCGTTCCTGCTGGGGCTGGCTGGCCCTTTGTCTGCTGCCGCGCTGCTTTCAGTTTGGCCCATTCACGCGGCTCGAAAAGAGCGGCTTTGCCCAACGTCGCGGTCGGCTGTACATTCAGTCCGCTTCCGTCTAGGGCCTGCAGACTGACCAGTTTCAGGTCGTTGGGGGTCGGAGATTTGGCAGCGTCGGCCTGAGGAGCAGTTGCCGCAGCGGCCGTCCGCTTGCCCTGCGGGGTGGATGTGGGCGCAGGCGTTTTGGCCGGGGCGGGCGCAGCCTTGGCGAGCGCGGGAGGCGCTTGAGGTGTTGCTTTCGCCGCCACCGGAGCGGGAGCGCTTGCGGGTGTGGCAGGAGAGATTGCGCTGCCCTGAGCTTTCACCGCAACGGCCCCTGCACTCGTTCCCTCCCCGCCCGCAGGCCGCTGCACGCTGACGGGGGCAGCTTTGGCGCTCACTTGCGCTGGGGGAGTCGGGGAACTGTTGGCGTGTTCGGCCACCAGCGCCGCCGGATCGTTCACTGCCCGTTCCAGCGCCGCACGCTCGCCGGGACGCATGGCCGAAATCAGGCCCACCACAGCGCGGCCCAGTTGTTGGCGGTCAGTGGCGTCGGGCAGGGCGTTCAGGGCGGCGGCGAGGTCGGTGGGCGTGGCCCGCGTGCCCAAGCTGCGGTACTGCTGGGCCAGTTGCAGCGCCAATTGTTTCAGCGTGCCCAGTTCCGCGCCCTGATCCAGCGCCCCGGACGCCGCCCGCGCCTGCCGCTGGCCTTGCAATTGCCCCGCCAAGCGCCCCACCAGCGCGGCCAGTGGCCCGGAAGTGGGCGCAGTTCTTACGCCAGCAGGAAGGGTAGAGGTTTCACCCACGCTGCCCAAGCCGGGTACGCCGCCTGTTGGTGGTGTGCTGAGGCCGCCCAATGCGTTCCCTCCCGTTTGCAACTGGGCCGCGCCGCCCACCGCGCCCGTTTGTGCGGCTGGGGCGGGTTCATCCCATTGGGGAAAGCCTGCGTTCGGCTGCTGCGGCACAAGGCGGGAGGCGTCGTTGACGGCGTTTTCCCCCTGCCCACGGCGTTTTTTCAGTTCCTCTTGCCATCCGGTGACAACTCCCCAGTCTGAAGACTGAGGCTTCTCAGGCGACGACATGCGTAACCCCGCTATCGTTAACACCTGATGGCAATGCCCTTGCCAGAATGTTCTGCGCCGCATTCACATCGGCATTGGCTGTATGACCGCACTGCACACACTGAAACTTGGATTGGCTCATGCGGTTCTCCTTCCCGGTATGCCCACACGCATGGCAACGCTGCGATGTATAGCGGGGGTCTACAGCAACAGCCCGCTTTCCGGCACTTTCAGCCTTGAGAGCGAGCAGAGAGAAAAACGACGCCCAGCCCACGTCGGCAATACTCCGGGCAAGATTGGACTTAACCATGTCGGACACCTGCAACGCTTCGTGGGCGATCAGGTCGTGGGTGTTGACCAAGCTGCGGGCCGTTTTGTGATGGAAGTCCAAGCGTTGCCGCCGAATTTTGCGGTGCGTTTTGGCCGCTGACTGCACAGCTTTTCGCCTACGGTTGCCACCCTTCTTGCGGCGAGACACCGTGCGTTGCTGGACACGCAGCTTCTTCAGACCCGCTTCGAGGTGGCGCGGGTTTTCCACAAATCCCCCGTCGCTGGTGATGGCGAACCAAGTAGTTCCTACGTCTACCCCGATTGAGCTTCCGGTGGCAGGCAACGCCACATTATGAACCTCACAGGCATAGATGGCGTACCACTGATCCACATCCAATAGGATCTGGAGGCTTTTGGGCTTGCCTTCCAGCGGGCGGTGCAGCTTGATTTTGACGTTGCCGATCTTGGGAACGGAGATACGTTTTCCATCGTTTACGGGCTTGCCGCAACTTGTCCATGTTTCTTTTTTGTTGTCCCAGCACTGCTTGTACTTGAAGCTGTTCCACCGTTGACGGGGTTTGAAGCGGGGGAACCCCGCCTTCTTCGTCCCGGCTTTAACGCGGGAAAAAAACGATTTATACGCCTTGTCCAGACGATCAAACACGTCTTGGAGGACATGGGAGTAGACCGTTCCAAACTCAGGACAGGCTTCTTTGAGTGCCGTAAGTTCGGCTTGTTGGGTGTAGGCACTCAACGTCTTGCCCTGTTTACGGTATGCTTCCCGGCGCTGCTCAAGGCCAGCGTTGTAGAGGGTGCGCGTGAGGCGCAGCGTCTCAAACATCGCCGCTTCCTGAGTCTTTGTTGGGTACAAACGGTACTTGAACGTCTTGATTGACGTGGTAGTCTTGTTCATGCTGAGCAGCCCTTAACTGCTTCGCCACGCCTCCGGTGATTCCACTCACGCGGGGGCTTTGCTCATTTAACTTACCACAGAATCGGGGGGTTCGGCTTGGCCGTTCTGCGAACGGCGTGCCGCCAGACGCACTCAGGTATACGGCATGCGCGTCACTTTTTGTCATTGCCGCACCCCTTCTTTGCTGTGGCCCAGTTTCCTGTGTCTTGCACGGCGGCCAGAGGCCCACACTTGCCACGCCACCCACCCCGCGAACAGATCTAAGCCCAGCAGCAATGCGCCCAAAGTCAGCGGCGCTCCTGTGCCCTCAAGCGCTTGCACTCCGGGTTGATCGGGCAAATAGCGCACGGCCACCCGGCGTGTCTGTTCGGATTGTCGGGCGGCCTCGGCACTGATCGGAAGGGTGCCTGTCAGTCCCAACGGCGCAGGCAACTGAAAGCGCACGCTGCGTTGCGGGATCAGGCTGCGGGGGCCGGGGGCCGATAAGAACTCCAGCACCCGCGCTTGCACCACCACGCCGCGCCCCGCTAATGCCTGCGTGCGCCGCCAGTCTTGCACCAGTGAAAAATGCAGCCAAAGCATCGTCAACAGCAGCGCCAACAGACAGGCCCCGCCCAACCAGAGGGCCAGATTAGCCTTCACGGTCAGCCTCCAGCGGGCGGCCCAGCAGGTCGGCGTACTCAAAGCTGGGCAGAGCGGGCAGCGGAATGGACAGCGGCGCGGCGGGCGGTGTGCGCTGTTTTCCCGCCAACGTTTCCCCAATCCACTGCGGCGAAACGCGGCTCAGCAGGCCCAGCAGCGCGAGCATGGCCGAATGTTGGGAAGGATCGGCGGGGGCGCTGGGAACGTTGGTCTGAACAAGGGTTGGAGCCGCTGCCAAAGCGTCTTTTGCCTGTGCCAACCTCTCTTCCAGCGCACTCAAGCGGGTCTCTGCCACCGCCAAGTTCTCGCCGCCCACTGCTGATGCAAACGCTTCAGGCGTCTGAGCGTTTACCAGGTTCCCCAGATCGCCCATTCCCAGTTCACCCACACCCAGTTCCCGCACCAGATGGGCCAGATACTCCGGGTCAGCCAGCAGCCCAGCGGCGGCGGCCTCGGCTTGTTCCGCGCTGAGCCGGTAGGGAGCCAGCGCCCCGGCGGGCAGGCGGTACACCTCACCCCACACGTCCAGCACTTCTCTCCAGTCTGCCGCCGCAGGCTGCTCAAGTTCATCCGGGCGGGCAGGCAACCGGAACACCGCGCCGCTCACGGGGTCGGTCAGCAGCAGGCCAGAAGTGGGGTCAGGGTGAATGCTCATGGGGGAGTCTCCTTCCGTCCAGACTAGTTCAGGTTGATCAAAGTGCCCTTCACGTCCACGTTGCCGCCGCCGCCGTCGATCTTCACGCCGCTCTGGGCGCTGATTTCCACGCGGCCCTTGCTGCTGATCTTGATCAGGTTGGCTTTGGAATCGATCAAGACTTCGTTGCCGCTCTTGTCCTTCAGCAGAATGCTGGGGCTGCCGTCGCTGTCGTCCAGAATGATCTCGTGGCCCAGCCGCGAACGGATGATGCGCTTGGTCACGCGCCCGCTTTTGATCACCTCTCCCTTGGCTTTGGGTGGGGCGTCGCTGCCGTTCCAGAGGCCGCCCAGCACGTAGGGAAAGTGGATGTCGCCCTGCTCGAAGCCCACCAGCACTTCGTCGTTCACTTCGGGCGTAAACATGACGCCGCGTGTGGGGCCGCCGCCTACGCTGACCACCCGCGCCCAGTCGCTTTCGTCTTTCTCGGTCAGGGCCGGAAACTTGACCTTCACGCGGCCTTGCCCCTGCGGGTCGTCGTTGTTGGTCACGATGCCGATCATGAATCCGGTTTGGTCGCCGCCTGTATTTCCGCCGCTCCCCGCCCCGGACGCTGTGCTGGAGCCGCCCAACATCGCCGCCACGCCCTCTTCCCGCCCACCCGAAATGGTGAATTCGGTCATGTAGCCCTGCTGGGTGCGGTAGCGGTGACGCACGCTGGAGGTCACGTATTCGCCCTCGAAGCGCGTGCCGACGCCCGTAATTTTGATGGTGGTTCCGGCGGTCAGGCGCGGCGTTCCCCCGCAGGTTCCGGTGGCTTCCACCAGTCCCTCGGCGCGGCGATTGCGGCTGGCCTGCGCCATCGCGTCGGCGTAGCCCTGCTGCCGAACCACTGTGCCACTCTGGGTTTCCGGGGCGGGCAGATTAAAAGCATTCTGGCTGACCTGCTCGCTGCGGGTCGGGTCTTGCACCTGCGCTTGCCCTTGCCCGCGCTCGGCCTGCGCCACCACCGCCTGCTTTTTCTGCGGATCCCAGCCGCGCACGGTGGTTCGGCTGGTCTGATCGAGGCTGCTCAGACGCGGCAAAAACGAACTCAGATTTTCGCGCCAGCGCAGCTCCAAGGTGCCTTCCCCTTTGGGCGCGTGGCAGTGCAGCGTGTCGCCCTCCACGTACAGCACGAAGCCCAGCCGCGCCGCCCGCCCCCGCAGAAACGCCAGATTGGACTGGTTGTGTTGCAGCACGTACTCGTGCACCGCCCGCGCCTCGCCCACTTCGGCTTTCAGGCCCAGTTCCGAGGCGATTTTGCGGACCAAGTCCATGTCGGTCACATTCTGAAAAGAGCGGGTTTGGGTGCCGCGTGCCAAGCGGTGCAGGCGGTCAAAGGCCCGCACGGTCAGGGTCTGGGTGTGCCCCTCGAACTGCGGCTCCACCTCCACGATTTCGCCCCGGAAAATGGCTTCCTGTTCGCCGCCGCGCTGCACGGCAGCCTTGACTTCCAGCTTGGCCCCCAGTTTCAGGCGGTCACTGTCGATCAGATCTATGCTGGCGTCCCGGAAGGTCACGGTGGCGCTGTCGGGCAGGGTCAGGCTGCTGTCTACCACCACTTCCTGAAGGGCCTGCATCAGTTCAGCGGGCGGCGTTTGGCCGTCCAGCGTCAGGTACAGCTGTGCCACCGCGCCGCGCACGTTGCTGGCAGATGGCGTGCCCGAAGTCGGGGAACTGGCGGTCATTGGTTTTTCCGGTTCCCCCGCAAATCGGCGGCCCCCCGACTGGCCTGCGCCGCGCTGCGGTACTGCTCGCTGATGTGGTAGGTGCTGGCGCTGCCGCCGGGCTTGAGTTTGCCGTTGTCGGCCTGCTTGAGCTGTAATTTCACCACGGCCCGCACCGGCATTCCGTTGGGCATGAACAGCGTAAATTGCTGCTCCATGCTCTCGATCACGGCCTCGAACAGCCACGTTTTGCCCCACACGAACAGGATGGTGGGCGGGCGGCCTTTCTTGGTCTTGGGGTCGCGCAAACTTTCATCGATATAGGTCAGGTTCCAGATTTTATCGGTGTGGGTGCGGACGTCTTCTACCACCGTTTCGGAGAGGCGGTCATAGTAGGTGTCAAAAAACAGTTCCAGCGCCATATTGCTGGTGTTGCCGCCGCCGAAGGTCAGGTCTGCGCCGTCTTTGGTGCTGTTGTCGGCCTGTCCCCAGTTCACGTTTTTGGTGATGGTGTATTCCTTGGGATTGAACATGCAGGGAATCACCAGTCGGCTGGGTTCGAGGCGAATAATTTGCGCTTTGGCGAGTTGTCCGTCGGACATGGGGAAACCTCCTGAGGAGAGTGGAGCGTAGGAAAGGCGCGGTGGCCGAGGAATCTTCGTCAAAACTGATGTCTTCCGACAGCCCACTCGCCCTGTTCACCGGCAATCCTGCGGTTTGGGCGTGTTGGGCCGCCAGCCGCACCAGCGCTCGCTGACCCGGCGCTCGCTGTAGGGGCCAGCAAACGACTTGGAATCGGGGCTGAAGCGAACCACGAAGGAAATATTATTGGCGTCCGCCTCTCCCTCTGGCACGGTCACGCGGGCATTGACGGTGTAGCTGCCGGGGCTGCCGAACACCGAACCCGTGATGGTGCCGCGCACGCCGTCGCGCCGCTCGCCAAAATTGAAGGTTCCGGTGACGCGGGTGCGGTTGATTTTCAGGGACATGCTGCCGAAGCTGTGTTGCCAGAGGCCGTCGAGTTCGTGTGGGGCGGCGGGAACGGGGGTGGGGGTCACACGGACCGGAGCCGTGGGGCGCGTGGTTGGAACAGGCCGGGGCGTGGGTGTCGGGGTTGGTGTGGGGGTGGGCGTCGGAGTTGGCGTCGGCGTTGGTGTAGGGGGTGGAACCGGGAGAGGCCGGGGCGGTGTCACGGCCACCACACGCGGGGCGGTGTAATCCACGTTCACGGTGGCCTTCAGCGGGCGCTCGCCTTCGCCCACCAACAGCGTATAGGCGCTGTCGGCGGCCACACGCAGTACCACGCGGCCCGATGCAGGAAAGCGGCGGCCTGCCAGTGGCCCGATCAGCGGCTGAATCCTCACCGTGTTCACGCCCTGTACCTGCCAGATCAGCGTGACCTGCTGCGGCCCCGTGATCTTGGCCTTATCTACCCGGAACCCCACGATTCTGGCGGGCGCAGGGGGCACGGTAAAGCCGATGCTGGGGCGCGGCAGGGGCGGCGCGGCGCGGGCGGTGGGACGTGTGGGGGGCGTGGTGGTTGGGGGAGCAACCGGAGGAGGTGTGACCGCAGCAGGGGGCGTCGGAGGAACAACGACGGCGGGCGTCACAGGCTTGGGGTCAGGAACTGGATCAGGAATGGGCGGCGGCTCTACCACAGGCGGCGGCGTAATCACAATCGGCGTCGGCTCCAGCACATTCACGCCCGCCGACACGGTGTCTTGTTGGCCCGAAGCGTTGGTGGCGATCAGGGTAAACACGCCCGACTGCCCCGGCGCAGAGATAGGAAGAGAGCCGCTGGTGGGCAACGACTGCGTGCCCGAAGCAGTGGTCAGTTGCACAGTTTGGGCGTCGCTGGTACTCCACGTCACGGTCACAGTGCCGCCCACATCCACCGTGTCCGGCGACACCGAAAAGCCCGTGATCTTGGGCGGGCGGGCGCTGATGGTCAGGGCGGCGGTGGCCTGCACGTCCTCTAGGCCGTTGCTGGCTTTCAGCACGTAGCTGGTGTTCTGGGTGGGCGACACCGGCACGCTGCCCTGCGGCGGCACCGGGCCAATCGGGTCAATCGTGACGCTGGTGGCGTTCAGCACGTTCCAGCGCAGGGTGGCGGTCTGTCCGGCGGTCAGTGTTTGGGCCGACAGATCGAACTGGGCCACGCTGGGCGGCAACACGGTCACGTCGGTACTGCGCGACACCGGGCCGCCGCCCGAATCGGCTTGCAGGCGCACGGTCACGTCTTTGGTGAGGGTAAAACTTTGCTTGCCCTTGGCGGCCACCGTCCCGAACGGTTCAAGCTGCACGCGCTCCACGTTGGTCACGTCCCACGCCACCGTAATGGGCTTGCCGATTTTGCCGCTGGCCGGACTGACCGTAAACACCCGGATTTCGGCGGCCCGCAGTTTGGGGGCAACCGTGAGGTCGCGCCGGGATTCGCGCAGCCAGCCGCGTGCCACCAGCGTATAGGTATTGGCCTGCGTGAGTCCGGGCAGGCTCAGTTCGCCCGCGCCTTTCAGCGCGGCGTTTTTGCCCGCTTCCTGTGGCAGCAGGCGCACGCTGCGTGCCCCGGTGGTGTCCCAGTTCAGCACGAAGGGTTGCCCGGTCAGGGGGGCGGCTCCTTTCAGGGCAAAGGCCGTGATTTCGGGCGGGCGCGTGACCCACCAGCCCAGCAAGCCCAGCAGCACCAGCAGCACGGGCAGCATCCACAGCGGAATCAGCGGATTGTGTTGCAGGCGGGCCAGCGCGGGCACGGGGGGATGGCGGTCAGCCGTCACCATCACTTTCAGGGTGCGGTGCGTGGTCGTGCCGATCCAGCGAATGGGCAGGCGTACCTTCATCTGTTGGCCGATGCCCTGACCGGGGTCGGCGGGCACATTGCCCACGAAGTTGTCCACCCGGATTTTGCCGATGCCCTCGCGCAGCCGCATCCAGATGCCCGACAGCACCGCCCGCAGGTTCACGATGTTGCTCAGGTTGCCGCTGGTGGGCATGGCAAACACTTCTTGCCAGCGCGGCAGCAGCCTCACGGCGTCCTCGTCGTCGGAAATGGTGGGCGAGTACAGCAGGGGCGCGTTGCCGCCGTTGGTCACGCTCAGGTCGTAGCGGGTGCGGAACCACGCCCGCCGCAGCCCCGGCGTTATGGTCGCCTCCGTCTCAAAGTACGGCAGCACCGTCCAGCGCATCTCGGCGCGGCCCATCTCCTGTGGGTTCTCACGCGAGCGGGCCACCACCGTCGCCGTGTACTCTCCGGCCAGCGCGTCGGGCACGCGAGGCACCACGATCTGCAAGGTGGCTGGCCCCTGCGTGCCGGGGTTCAGCTGCACCTCAAAATGGGCGTTCTGAATCCAGTGATCCGGCACGCCTTCTACACTCAGCCGGAAGTGATCCACCGTGCGCCCGGTATTCGCCAGCACCAGCGGCAGGGCGGTGGGCACGCCGGGGGTCAGGGTCAGTTCCAGCACCGCCGGATTCACTACGATGCGCGGCTGAGGAGCCACCGTGTACGGCGCGTGCAGGTACAGCCAGTACGGGCGCACATACAGCAGTTCCCCATACGGCCACGTCGCTGGGGTCATGGCCGGAAGCGGCAGGGTGTCCAGCACGCTGGGATTGGTGGCGTTCAGGTCGGTGGCGAGTACCTGTCCGGGCCGGAACTCTAAGCTCAGGTGATGGCGAGAAATGCCCGCGTGATCCAGCACCACGTCGTTGCCGGGGCCGCGCCCGATGGTGGCGGTGGGGTTGGGCAAGACCTCGTGGCGCAGCAGTTGGCGGTCTTCGCCGTAAATGAGCAGGCGGGGATGAGGAGAGCGGTCAGTGGGCGGCTCTACCTGCGGTTTGGGGGGCACCTGTGCCAGCGGCGGCAGCACCACCGTGGGTTCCGGCCCCCTGGGCAGCATCCGGTTGATGATGGCCTGCAAAGACTGTTCCAGCGCCGCCGCCGATGCAGGCCGGTCTTCGGGCCGCTTGGCGAGGCAGGTCAGGATCAGTTCTTCCACCTCTTCGGGCAGGCCGGGACGCAGGCGGCTGGGCTGCACGGCGGCGCTGTACTGGTGGCGCTCGAAGGCTTCGGCGGCGGTGCGGGTCTCGAAGGGCACCATGCCCGTGACCAGTTCGTACAGCATGACGCCCAGCGCGTACAGGTCGCTGCGGGGGTCGCCCTGCACGCCCCGGCACTGCTCCGGACTGAGGTAAGTCAGGCTGCTGCCCAACTGTTCGTGGCTGCCGTAACTGGCCGATCTGAGGTCTGCCAGTCCAAAATCGCTGAGCTGCACGGTGTAACCGCCGCGTCCCAAGAGGGCCTTGCCGGGTTGCAGCAGCAGGTTTTCGGGCTTGAGGTTGCCGTGCATCAGGCCCATCCCGTGCGCGTAGGCCAGCCCGGAGGCCGCCTGCCGCACGATGTCCAGCGACACGGGCAGGTCGGTGGGTTCCTGTGCGCGGCTCTGAAATTGCAGCAGTTGGCGCAAGGAGCCGCGTTCGGCCAGCACCATCCGGTAAAACACCCGGTGGTCGCGCTCGCTGGGCGGCTCGGCGGGCAGGATGTGGGGGTGGTTCAGCGACATGACCTTGGTCAGCAGGCCTTCCAACTGAACCAACAGGTGCGCCTGAGCTTTATTCGCGTCGGCCAACACGCGCACGGCGTAGGTTTTGCCGTCATCGAGGTCGGTGGCGGCATGCACCTCGCCCAGCCAGCCCGCCCCCAGCGAGCGCAGCAGTTGGTACTGCGCCATGATGCGTGAGGTCGTCATTGGCTGGCCCCCACTGCGGGCATGAGGGTCACGAATTCCAGTTGATATTGCACGTGCGCGGGCGCGTGCTGGCTCACGATGTCGGCCACCAGTTCGCGCCGCTGCATCTGTTCGGCGGGCGTTTCGTGCGGGTCTTCGGGTACCACGACCTTGATGTGATGGGGGCGATTCCCGTCTTCTTCCAGCGCGGGCGTGACGCCGCAGGCGATTTCCAGCGCCCGCGTGAGGCCGTAGCGCGTGCCCCGCCAGCGGTACAGGGTCATGGATTCGCGCACCCACTCGCGCCGCCGCTGTTCGGGCCAGCGGTCATCTAAGCTCAGGCCCAGCCAGCCGCTCAGCCAATTCAGGAATTCGGGCGGACTGGTGCGCGGATCAAAGTACAGCGCCAGATGGTCTTGGCGGTGTTGCAGCGGCTCCCAGAGGTTCTCGAAGATGCGCAGGTAGCGCCCCGCGAAATCGGATTCCTCGAACAGGGCGGGCAGGTAGCCCAGATAACTGCTGGCCCCCGCAGACAGCAGTTGCGGACGCTGCGGCACCCGCGCAGGCCGCAGCGGATGCAGCCGCAACTCCTCGCGGGCAGGGGTGCTGGCCGTGGCCGCAACCGTCAGCGGAGCGGGCGCGGCGTCGGCGCTGTAGGTCAGGGAAAAAGGGCCGATCTGAATTTCGTCTCCAGCCTCGATCAGGGTGGGGGCGTGGGCTTGCAGGCGGCGGCCATTCAGGAAGGTGGAGTTGTTGCCCAAATCGGTCAGCACGAGTTGCCCGCTGTCGTCGCGGGCCAGTTCCGCGTGCCGAATAGCCACACCCGCGTCGGGCAGGGGCAGGCCGTTGTCGGGGGTGCGTCCCAGCGACAGCAGGCGCATTTCCAGCGCCACGGCCCGCAAGGTTTCGCCGCCGCGCCGCACGCTCAGTTGCCCGCCGTTCGGTGCAGGTGCCGCTTGCTCCGGCCCGGTCATCCCTCCACCTCCACCCGGTGAATATCGGACACGATCACGGCTTGCGGCGGCAGGTTCAGGCTGCCCGCGACGGCCTCATGCTGCTGCGGTTGGCCGGGTTCGGTCAGCACCACCTGAATGTCTTCCACCACTTCCGCGCCGCGCAGGCCCCGTAGTAAGCCGTACAGCTCGGGCATCCCCAGCGTGCGGCCAAAGGGCCACCCCGTACCTTCCGGGCCGCCCATGTAGGGATTCAGGTAGGCGTACAGGGCGGCTTCGGCGGCGCGGCGTAAGCTCTCGCGCTCGCCCCGGCTGGCCCCACTGTTGGCCCGCAAGGTCGCGGTCACGCTGAGCCACACGTACTGCGGCTGCCTCAGCTCCAAAATGGTGCCAATCGGGCGGCGGTCATCCAGCAGCGCTTGCACCTGCGTCCTCAGTTCCGCCGACAGGGTCAGCGATTCCGGCGCAATCTTGCCTGCCGGGTCAGAGGCGGGCGGCAGCGCGGGCAGCACCACCAGCGTGACCCGTCCGGCAGGCACCTGCACGGCCCGCAGGTTGCCCGGATAGCTGGCGGCACTCGCTACCGTGTTGGCGGTCAGGCAGCGGGCGCGGGCCACGCCGTCCATCTGCTCGGCCAAAAATTCGTAATCGTCGCGGGTCACGGCGCGGGTACGGGTTCGCAGAATGCGCGGCACCCGCTGAATGGCGTCTTCTAGGGACTGCGCGTTGCGGCCCCCGGTGGCGGGCTTGTGGTTCACCACCCGCGCCACATACGGAATGCTGGATTTCAGCACGCTCAGAGTGCGTTCGGGCACGTTGCCCAGCACGCCGCCGCTGTAGCTGTAGCGCCGCATCCGCAGCCCCGTTCCGGCGGGCGGCACGGCCCCGAAGCGGTACACGCTGCCGTCGGGTTGCAGCAGGGTGGGGCCAAAAGTCACGGTGCCGTCCTGCAAATCCAGCCGGAAATGGCGGTCATCGGCCCCCGAATCACTGAAATCGGTCACGGGCGTCCAGGCGGTCGTCTCGCCCTGCCGATCCGAACCGGGCCGTTCAAAAACTTCCAGCACGTCCTGATCCGCTTCGGGCGACAACACCGGGCCGTACATCAGCTTGAAGGTCTGCCCCGCGTTGCCGTCGCTCTCGCCCAGCAGTTCGCCGTAGACGACGGTGGCGTGGCGGGCAGCCACCGTCGCGCCCCGCGACTCGGCCCGGATCGCCTCTACGTCTGGGCTGACCTTGTAGCCCGAATAGTTTTGTTCGCTGGTCAGGCGGCAGCGCAGCCAGTAGCCCACCTGCCCGAAAAACTCGCCTTCCTGAAGCGTGGGCAGGCGCAAAATCAGTTCTCCCGGCACGTTGAAGGCCGCCGTGCCGTCGTATTCCACTTCGCAGGGCACCCAACGCTGCGCCCCGCCTTGCCACGCCTCCCAGACAAAGGGCGGCTCCTGCGGGTTCACCCCGGCCCCGCCTGCCACTTCCACCGTCAGCACCAGCGCCAGCACATGGTGGCTCAGGTCTGCGCCAAACGCCAACAGGAAAGCGTCTCCGGGCACAGGCTGCGGGCTGAACACGGGGAATTTTTGGCCCGGCAGGCTCAGGCGGCCCAGATCGTGCCGCACGAACTGGTTGTCTGCCGACACGGTGTTGGCGCCGTACACGTGCAGCAGTTCGGGCGGGCGCACCGTCAGCGGTTGCTCGGTGCTGAAGACGGTGGCCTCCGAAACCTCGGTGCGGATGGTGGCGACTTCGGTGCCTGCGGCGATCATCAGCGGCGTGTCTTGCGGCGCACTCAGGTAAAAGGTCACGGGCGCGGTGGCCGCACGCGGCGGGTCAAGTTGCAGCCCGATCATCTCCAGAAACGTGATGAACATTTTTTGCGGCACCTGATTCACGCGGGCCAGCATCAGGTCGGTCATCCACGCGAAGACTTCCAGCAGGGCAATGCCGGGGTCAGAGGCGTTGTGATCCGTCCATTCGGGGCAGTACACCGGAATCAGGCGCTTGGCCTCGTCCAGCAGGTCGTCAAAGCGGCGGTCATCCAGATTCACGGTGGGCAGGGGCACTTACGAACCTCCGCGTCTGGTGGGGGCCAGACGGCGAGAACAGAGCAGGTGGGACAGCGGGAAAGACGGGACAAGGCGTGTTGTTCTTGGCAGGGGGTCAGTGGTGAGTGGGAAAAGCGTGGGGGTGACAGAAGAGCTGAGTTTAGCTTGGCTAGACGGTAAGAACACAGAGGGTAGCGACACAGAGCAACGCGCTCTGGCATGAGGAAACGGAGTGGGGGAGAGAAGTGTCATTCTACCCTTCCCCGCCTTCCGGCAGGCGGTAGTAGGGGAACACCAACGAAGCAGGCTGGTGGTGCCCGCGCAGGCGGTATTCGATGTGAACCAAAATGCGCGAGGCGTCGGCGGGATCGGTGGTGGCGTCTACCCGCACGAGTTCGATGCGCGGTTCCCAGACCCGCAGGGCCTCGTCCACGTAATAGGCCGCCAAGCCCAGCGTGGTCGCGTCGTTGGGCGCGAAAATTAGGTCGTGGATGCGGCAGCCGTATTCCGGGCGCATCACGCGCTGGCCTTTGGGAGTCATCAGCAGCATCAGGATGCTCTGGGTAATGGCCTGCTCGCCGCGCACCATCGCCACCCGCCCACGCGGATTGATGACCACCGGAAAGGCCCAGCCCGCGCCCAGAATGTCGTCGGGAGTGCGGGTCATGCCCGGCCCCGCAGATTCAGTTCGGAGGGTTGAGGCTCACCCGTGTTGGCTGCGCCCGTCCCGCCCAGATTCAGGCGGCCCGTCTTGCGGAATTCCAGTTGCAGGGCCTCGCGTATCAGGGGCATCCCCAGCGCTTCTCCCCGCGAGACCGCCAGATACAGCGCGTTCACGGCCACATTGCGGATGCTGCCCCCAGCCAGTGCCACCTGCGCCAGCTCGCCAAAATCCAGTTCCCCCACGTCCACGCCCGCCGGGAACACTTGCCGCCACAGCCGCTCGCGCTCGCGGGCCTGCGGGGCACGGAAGGGCAGCACGAACTGCAGCCGCCGCATGAAGGCGATGTCCATGCTGCTTTCCAAGTTCGTGGTCAGAATGGCGACGCCACTAAACGCCTCTAGGCGCTGAAGCAGATAATTGACCTGAATGTTGGCGTAGCGGTCATGCGCATCCTTGACCTCGCTGCGCTTGCCGAACAGGGCGTCGGCCTCGTCGAACAGCAGCACCGCGCCGCCGTCGTCTGCGGCATCGAAGACCAGCTTCAGGTTTTTCTCGGTTTCCCCGATGTACTTGCTGACCATGCCCGATAAATCTATGCGGTACAAATCGAGATTCAGGGCGTTGGCGATCACTTCTGCCGACAGGGTTTTGCCCGTACCGCTGGGGCCACTGAACAGCGCGGCCACCGCCCGTCCCCGCCCGCCCGTAGGTGCGCCGAGCAGGTCGTTCACGGCGGCGCGGTGCTGCACATGCGCCACGATTTGGCGCAGCACGCTCAGGTCAGAGTCGGCCAAAATCACATCGTCCCACGTGGCCCCGGTGGACACCCGGTGCGCCAGCCCACCAATCCGCCGCCGCCCCGCCACCCGGCACGCCGTCCATGCCCGCTCCAACCGCGCGTCGTAGCCTGCGTTGCCCGGCAAATCGGCCCGCACTTCCCGCGCCAGTGCGCCGATGCGGGCGGCGTCCAGATGAAACTGGTCGGTGAGGCGTTGCAGGGCGGCCAGTTGGGGATCGGGCAGGCCCAGCGCGGCGGCCCACAGCGCCCGCTGCTCCTGCACGTCCGGCTTGTGCACCTCTACGGGCAGCACAGCGCGGGCCACTTGCAAGGGCAAAGCGTCCTCGCAGACCACCACCACCGGGCCAGCGGCGGCGTCCATCGCGGCGGCCACGAGGTTGCCCATCGCGCCTTCCTCGGTGTCTCCAGTGGCGTCCAGCAGCACGGCCACGCCCTTCAGGCGCGAGTCGCGGGCCAGCGCACGCAAGCGGGAGGCGCGTTCGTCGGGCTGGCCCTCTTTTACAGGAGGATTCAAACCTGCCAGATTCACCACCAACACGCCCGCCTTCATGCCGCCCAAGGCCCGCCGCGCCACTTCCTGCCGGGCGCTGGCGTCGGGGCCGTACAGCAACCCCGCCCGCCCCAGCGGATCGCCGTCCAAAAAGCCTTGCAACTGGCCCACCAGTCCTTCTTGGCTGTCACTCAGGGCCACTTGCCCCACCAGCGAGGCCGGGATCAGGTGCGCTACGCCGTCCAGCGCCGGGTCGGGGGCGTCGTGGCCCTGCAAAAAGGCCAGCACGCCCGCCGGAATGCTCAGCCCGCGCAGACTTTGATCAAACGTCAGGCCCGCCCGCGTGTCCAGCAGGCCCCAGCGCAGCAGCGGCGACTGCGGCAAAAACGCCTGCGGTGACGCCCCTTCCAGCCCGCCCAACCACAACAGCGCCAGATGCGGCGTGAGTGTGCCCATGCCCAACTCATCCCCAAACCCCCGTGTCTCTTTCAAACCCAGTGCCGCCGCCGCCACCCGCCGAAAACGCAGCGGAAACAGTTCGCAGGCCACGCACAGGGCCAGCACCGCGCTCTCAAATTCGCTCAGATCGAAGGCGTGGGCCAAGCGGTGCAGCCGGTTCTCCCTGCCCACTTGCGCGTGCAGCACGGCGCTGGCATCCCCGGAATCGTCGCCCTCGAAAATCCGCAGGAACAAGTCCACCTCGTCGGCCAGCAGTTGATGCGGCGGCACCAGCAAGGAAGGATTCGCGGCGGCAGGCAGGGCACTCGCTTTCGGATCTGTTCGGGGTTTGGGGGTTCGGGAGGGCATGGGAAGTCTCGACTTTTAGATGAATGGGGCGGGGGAGGGCGGAGTTAAGACTTGGGTTTCTGGCGGGCCTGCCGCTTGGTTTGCGTTTCTTCGGGCGGCAAGTCGTCGGCTTCCTGTTCCCAGTCGGCAAACAGGCGTGCGGTGGCGGCCCGTACCACCTCCAAGCGGGCTTTGGCGAGGGCCTCTTCCACTTCCGGGCGGCGGGTCTGGGCTTCCAATTCTTCCCGGCCTGAGGTGGTTCCGGTTTGGCCCCCGGCCCGCGCCACCCGCACAAACGAGCCGAAACGGGCGCGGTCTCTGGGGGCCATCAGCAGTACCGTTTTGTTGCCCGGTGCATCGGTTCGGGCCTGTTCCTTGTCTGTGTTCATTTTGTCTGTGCCCAGCCCGCCCGATTTGGGGGCCGCCTGCACACTCCACGGGGCCAGCAAATGCCGCTCCAGCCACGCGCTGCGCCCAAACCAGCCGCTCTGGGTCAGCAGGGTCTGCTGAAAGTCTGGCATGGACACCGTCTGTCCTGCATTGCCACTTCTGGAACGCAAGTACGCCCGCAGCAACTCGGTGCGCTCGGCCCGCAGTTCTTCCAGATCCTCCGGGCGCAGGTGCGATTCCCGCCTAAAATCCTCCTCATTGATCTGCCCTGCAGGGCGCGGCTCTGTGGCGAGGGCGCGGGTTCGCTCCTCGGCCACCAATGGGGCGTCGGTTGCGGCGTGAAGCTGCACATTCAGCGGCACGCCCTGAAGCAGCGCCCGCAAGGCGTCCTCGGTGGGAACGGCTTGCTCTGCCCGTTCCTGCGCCGTGCCGCTCTGGGCCGCCTGCCGCCCACGCCTTAGCCGCGCCAACAGAGAAGTGGGTGTGTCCTGATCGTTGCTGGCAGAATCGGTCTGCTCAAGGTCAGGTTGAGCAAGATGAGCTTGTGCGGTATCAGTCTGGACAGCCTGCGGGCTACCTTCCGCCTGATTCTGTTCTAACCCCGGAGGGCGGCTTTGGTCTGTGCGGTCTGCTTTGCCCCCATCTGGCGTGGCCCAAGCCAGCCCCGCTTCGCCCGGTTTCACCTTCGCCAACTCCTTGGGCAACGCTTCGGGCGCTCCTTTCTGTGCGGCCTGTCCCTGCGTCTCATATTCCGGCAACTGGGTCATGTGCGCCTCCTCGATTCATTGGCTAAGCGCCGTTTCAGCACGCTGTAGACCTGCTGGGCCAGTTCATCCAAGTTGGTTTGTTGAGCTTTGGACGGCTGGCGTGAAGTGGCGCTGGCTGGGGTGGAAGAAGACGGCGGCGAAGCTGGAGCGGCGCTGCTTGGTGCAGGACTAGGGGCAGGCGGTGGAGGAGGCGCGGGTTCTGTCACTTGGCGGTCTGTGGACGCGGCATAGATAGGTGCGGGCGCACCGGAAAAAGGCGCACTCGCAAAAGCAGCGCTGGAAACGGGCGGCGGGGCCAACTGAGCGGCGGGCGCTTGGAACGCTGGAGCCGCCGCTGGAGCAGTCGCACTTCTGCTGTCTTCCCAAAACGGCATCGGTTCCCAAGGGGCGGGCAGGCGGGCAGACGCGGGGGTATGGGTTGAAGGGACAGCGTCTGGAGCGGCAACTGGCGTGGGTTCAACTGGGGCCAAGCGGGATGGTGTAACACTCCTCGGCAGACTGCGCGGCGCTTGTGCAGTGGGGCTGGCAAATGAACTCACCGGGTCGAGGGTGCGGTTTTGCAGACTGGGCTGGCCCTGCGCTCTGGCCGACGCCCGCACCGCGCCCTCGACTTGCAGCGCCAAGCCTTCTTCGCCTCTGGGGGGAGGTGCGCCCTGCACCAGCCGGGGCACGAAATCGGGTGTGCGGGCGCGGAGGGCGTGTGTCAATTCATGCGCCAACACGCCCAAGCCAGCGGGTGACCTCAGGTCAATATTCGGCCCCAAAATCACCGTGTCGCCCACCGTGAGAGCTTCGGCGCGGCGCTGGTTCAAGACCGCCTGTGTGGCCGCGTGCTGCACGATAGGAATATCGTTGACCCGCACGCCTAGCGCCCTGTTCATCTGTGCCTGCACCGAGGGAGCCAAGACCGAAAACGCAGGCGCAGTGGGAGCGGGCAACGAAGGCAGAAGCGGGCGAGGGGAGGGCGGCACAGGCAGCGCAAGCCGCATGGGCGCAGACGCCACCGAAGTCGCCACCACCGATGAACCTACGGTTCCCTGAGCCATCGGCGTGCGTTCTGCGCTGACCGATTGGGGCTGCGGCAGGTTGAGAGTCTCCCTGGTTGCTTGCCAAAGCGTTGGCTGCGGCAGTGCTGTCTGGGACAAGAATTGACCGACGGGTGGCAAAGCCGGGCCACCGGGCAGCGGGTCGGTTGCGCTGGATGGGGCAAGGTTTGGGCGGGCAGAGTTGAACGGTGCGGGATTGAAGAGTGCAGGGCCAACTGGTGCGGGCGAATTGGGCAGCACGGGGGAGGGCAGAGCAGAGAAATTGGGGAGAGCGAACAGGCTAGGTGGCGTGTCAGAAGCCAAATTCAGAGCCAGTGGGCCGGACGTGTACGGCGTAGGCAAGGCAGGCATGGGCACACTCGCCTGAGGGAAAGAACTGGATGAGGTTGGCGCTGACGTTTGAAACTCATAGCTCTGGAATCCTTGCTCTGAAGATTCCCAGCCCGGTGCAAGTTCGAGCTGGGGTGTGCCCAACCGCATCGTTTCGAGCAGCGGCGCAAAAGCCTGTGCCTCAGCCGTCTGTTCTGCATTTGCTTGCAGCTCAGCTTCTTGCCGCTGCAAAGCAGGCAGGCTGAGCCCTACATCTGCGGGAATGGAGCGCACCGGAGAGGCCGCCACTGGAGCCAAGCCACTTGCTTGCCCGATCAGTGTGGGACGGGGCACTTCATTCACGGGGCGACTGTTCGGCACAAATCCCTGTGCCAGCGGGGGCGCAAGAGGCGGGCCAAACGCAGTCGCCCTAAGGTTCTGGATGTCTGGGAATCCGGTTGGGATAGGGTTGAGGGGCAGGGGATTGATGGACAAGAAGTTCAAAGACGCAGGGGCACTGGCTCCGCGCTGTGTGGCACCTGCACCCACCGGAATAAAAGGCAATTCAAGCACCGCCGCTGGAAGCGTGGGTATCAGCAGATTCGGCTCCGGCAGGGGCGCGGGCAGAGGCCCAGAGTAAGTTTCAGCAATCGGCTGGCTCAGCTCCCAAATCGCAGTGGAGTTGGGTTCCGCATCTCCTGGGGTAAAGATCGCCGGAACGGTAGGAGCCACCTGCACCGCTTGGGCCAGTTTCCGTGCCACGTCGTTGTGAGACAAGTCAGACGCGCCGTCCTGAACGGTGGGGACGCGCAACGGCACCTCTGCCTCTGCCACTGCTTGAGCGGGTGCGGGCTGAGGCAGAGGCACAACAATAGGAACCGGATTGGGATGCTGCGCCGTGCCGAGACCCTCTGTTGCGCTGGGCTGCTGAACCGCTCCGGCGCGGGCAAGAGGCAGAGCAGGTTCGGCTTTAAAGGGAGCAGGCACAGGAGACGTAGGAGCCAGCGGCGACAGCAGACCAATTGGCTGAAACTGGGGAAGAGGGGCAACAGTCGGCAGGCCAAGAGGTTCGCCTAGCTGTGGCACCGCAAGCACCGCACTTGCCTCAGCCACAGCCGCCAGCACTTCTGGCCCCGGTTCAGTCACTGCCTGCCGCTCTGCATCTGTCGCGGTAGGCAGTGGCCGGGTCGCCAAATCCAGCAAGGCGGCGCTGGATGGGCGGGCGGGCGCACCTCGCAGCGCGGCCAGTTGTCCGGGTGGAAAGGTCTCCGCCGTCAGTGGAGTTGGTGCGAGCGGCACAGGTTCGGACTCAATCGCCTGATCGGTCAAAGGAACAGCTTGAACAGTGGGTAAATCGACAACGACAGGCAAGCCGACGTCTGGCACAAGCTGAGGCTCTTGCGTGACAAGTTGCACCGCTTGAGGCGTAGCAGCAGTGAGGTCATTCAAATCCGTCTCAAGAAACTCAGGCCGTGCTGGAATAGGTGGGCTTTGTCTGAGGTTGACCGCCTGTGGCACAGCTCCCACGTCACTGCTCTCTACGCTCAACGGCAATCCGGGCGTCAAAGCGGCGGCAGGTACAGCGGCCATCCCGACATCTGGCGCTGAACTATGGCCCTCTTCGTCGGTCTGATCTGCGGTTTGAGAACGGGCCTGCGGTTCTCGCGGCGTCTGGCCCGGTGCAGCAGGCGCAGGATTGGGCGCAGCGGCGGGTTTGGCAGCGGCGGCCTGTCCATCGGCGCGGGGCCGAGCAGGAGCGGCATTGGCGGTGGCTGGACGCTCGGACGCCCCCCGCTCGCCGCTGGGCCGGGCGGTTGCGCGGAATCGTGCTGCTGTGCTGGGGGCCGCAGGAGCCGCACTCGCAGCAGTGGGTGCAGCAGGATGTGGAGTGGGGCTTGGCGCAGTGCTGACAGCCTCTTGCACCGGAGTGTGCGCGGCGGGTGCGCGGCGCAGTTGTCCCGTCGTCAATTCCTCGAAGCTCAGCATCCGCGTTTCGGTGGTGCCTTCGTCCTCGGCGTCGGCCATGCGGTTCAGGCGGTCAAACACCGACATGACCTCGGCGTGCGCCAGCTCCTCGAACACGGGCGCGGCAGGCGTGCGGGGCGCAGTGCTGGACGAACCGCTCGCCTCTGCCTCAGAGGGTGGACGGCGGGTAGGGCGCGGCCTGCGCGGCAAAATCACCCCAATCTCCTGATCGCCTCCCCGCATGATGGCCTCAATCGCCTTCAGTTCGTCGGCCCCCATCCGCTGCTCTGCGGGCGTGACAGGTTCGGCGGCAGTCTCGGGGAGCGGCGCGAGTTCTACAGGAGAAGACGGCTCCGAAACAGCAGCTTGGGCGGGCTGCACCGGGGGTTGATCAATCTGCGGCGTTTCTGCGGTACCTGTTGCCTGCTCGCTCGCCGCCTCACGCTGCTCCGTTGGGGCTGGGGAGGCAATGTCTGCGGCTGGAGGCTGAGGAGCCTGTTTGACTGGTCGATCGTCCACAGGCATCTGAGGGGAAGAAGGTTGCGTCAGAGGTGTCCGCGGAGCGGCTCCCGTTGGCGTTGGGGCAGCGTCGGCAGGGGATTGGGTGGCACTTGGAGCGAGCGAAGCTGTGCCCGCTTCTGCGCTGACTTGTGCGGGTTCGGCCTGAGTCGCAGGCTGTTCGGGTATGGCGGCTGGCGCTTGGGCTGTATTGACCGGGACTGGTGCGGGAGGGTCTAGCTTAGGAGGGATAAGGTCAACAGCAGACCCAAGGCGTTGCGCTTCGGGAGCCGGAGGAATTGACACGGGTGGAGGAGCGACAGTAGCAGACTGGACTTCGGGCAATTTCGCGTCCACGACGACAGGAGCAGCGGGAGCTAAAGCCGCATCCAACAGCGGCGCAGCGTCTGGAAAAGCTTGTGCTGGAATGGGTGGGACTGGATTGGTGGCGTCTGCCTGAGGAGTCGGCACAGGTGGGGCCACTGGTTCGGAGGCTACACCCTCTTGCCGCACCGGGGCCGCTTCCGGTTGTGCCGAGCCGAGATCATTCAGTGCCAGAACTTCCCTGAACGTGGCGCGGCGCGGAAAAGTCTTGGCGGGCGCGTCGGCTCCGGCTGGGGCCTCCTGAGCTTCCGCACGGGGCAGCACGGCGGGCAGCGGCGTTGGATTCATCAGCTCAGCACGGGTTAGGAGCTGCTGAGGACTGCGCGTGGCGTCAGCCGGAACCTCGGCAACGGGCGAGGTCTGGGGCGTCTCTGCGGCTGCTTCTGAGGTGAAATACGCAGGCTCAGAGGTGGCACTAAGATCAACAGATGGAGCAATCTCGGTTTGGGTGGGGCTTAAAAAAGGGACTTCTGGAATGGGTGGAACGAAAGTAGGTGGGACTGAAATGGGTGGAGCTGACACGGGTGCAGTAGCCGTAGGCGCACTCGCAAAGGGCGCATTCGGAGTCGGTACAGAGACCGCCTGTAGCGGTTGGGCTTGTGGCGATTCAGCTCGTGCTGGGGCCGAGAGCGGGCGGTTCCATTCCGGCTCGTCGGCAAAAAAGGGTGCGGAGGTATCCGGCACAGCTGCGGCGGGCGGAGCCACCAAGCGGGCGGGCACGCGCCACACGGTAGTTGCTTTGGGAGCGGCGACTGGCGCGGACGTGAGGGGAGCGGCTGAGACTTGCCCCGTCCACACACTTGTCAGTCCGGTGGGAGCGCTCATTCCAAATTCCTGCTGTGTCACCGCCAAAAATTCGGTGTGGCGCAGGTTGTCCAATCGGGTTTTGAAAGTTGACATGGCCCCTCCTCTCTGGGTGACTTGGCTTGAAGTGTGTCAGGGGGCGGTTCCAGCGTCAGGTATTGAGCAGCAGCACGCCTTTATAGGTCAGTTCCAGCGTTTCTATAGCGGCGGTGTCGCCCGTAGCCGCCAATGCTGGGCCGCTCCATTTGACGGGATAGGCCTCCAGCAGCTCATAGCGGGCCAGCAAGTCGCCGTTCGTGCGAAACGTCCGAACCGTAATAGTGCGGCGGTCCATCACGCCCTGCATGATCCGCAGATACCAGTGCAGCAGTTCGTTGCCCACCGTCACGCCCCGTTTGAGGGTCACGTTGCCTGCCCGCGAACGCACCGGAATTTTCAGCACGCTGTCGTTCACGCCGCCTTCGATCACGTCCATCGTTTCTGTTTCCAGTTGCAGGCCCGAAATTTCGGAAAATACGGCCCGCTCCATCTGGTCTACGGCGATGTGATACCGCTGACTGGCGTGCGCCTGAAAGCGGTCAACCTGTTCTCTGGTCAGTTCATGCTGGCCGACAAACTTCTTGGTCATGCGGTTCCCCTCAGCGTCCGCTGCCCTGCCGCAGCCCTCCTAGACGCAGGTCTTCTTGCAGCAGGCGGTACACCCGCTCGGCCAAGTCGTCCAGATCGATGCCCGCCGGAGCTGCCTTAGGCCGAGCAGCCGTAGCCTGTTTGGGCGCTTGCTCCCCCGCTTGGCCCCCGCCTGCTGGCCCCGGCCCGCTCACAGCATTTCTCCCTGAGCCGCCTCAACCCCCTGAGACAAATCAAGTTCCAGAATGGCCTGACAGTGCGGACACTGCGTTTCGATGAGCCGGGGTTCTTGCGGTGCAGGAGCGGGCGCAGCCTGAGCCGCCGCGAACGAAGGCTGAGGCATCCTCGCCCCCGCCGAATTCAGGTTGCTGTACACCTGCTGCAAATAAGAGAAATCAAGTGCAGCAAGCGACGCCACCAGTTCCGGCGTGACCGTGCGGTACGGCCCCAGCCACGTCATCACCCGCGCCAGTACCAACAGGCCGTAGTAGGCCTCGTTGGCACGCACGCGCGGGTCGCCCATCGGCTCAATTTCATCCAGCGCCGTTGCCAGCCGCATGCCGCCCTGCTGAAAGGCCCGCCCGTCCGGGCTGACCAATCCCACCGGAAGCGTAAACGTGTACTCGGCGGCCATCATTCCTTACTCACTGCACGCGCTTATAGCCTTCGTGCGTAATGGTCAGCTCTTCGACGGCCACTTCGTTGCTCTTGGCGTCGTAAGTGGGACCGTTGAGTTTGCTGGGCCACGCCCGGTCAAAGGTCCAGCGGGCCACGGCTTCGCCTTTTTGGTTGTACAGCGTAATGGTGCCGCTGCGGCGAGCGGCGTCGATGTCGCCCTCCTCCACTTGTCTGCGCCACTGCCACATGTCCATCGTGTCGGTGATGCCGCGCTTGAGCACGATGTCGGTGTAGGCCATCGTTCCGGGTTCGCGGATCAGGACAGGGCGTCCGCGCTCGTCGGTGGCCTTATACTCCACGATCTTGCTCTCGCTGCCGAGGCCGGTGCATTCGCGGAAGGCACCCTTGACGCCGTTCTGAAAATCGACGGCAAAATACGCTGCTACCAACGGGTCTTTATGTGATGCGGTCATAGATCCTCCTCAAAGAAACTAGGGGCCGGGTCATGAGGCGGCCAGAATGCGGACGAACGAGGAAGCGGAGGGCGGGGCGGGTTGCTGAACTGGTCTGAACCTGCCCCAAGAAAATTACTGACCGCCGCCGGCGTACTGGCTGAAGCGGAAGCGGATAAATTCGGCGGGCTTGACGGGCGCGATGCCGATCTCGATCTGCAAGATGCCCCGGTCACGCAGTTCAGGCGGGTTCAGTTCTTCATCGCACTTAACGTAAAAGGCTTCGCGTGGGTTTTGCCCGAACAGCGCACCTTCACGCCACACCGTCATCAGGAAGGCGGTGATGTCGCGGCGAATTTTGGCCCAGAGCGTGTCGTCGTTCGGCTCAAACACGGCCCACTGCGTGCCTTGCTCCACGCTCTTTTCGATGTAGTTGAACAGGCGGCGTACTGGCACGTAGCGCCAGCGGGCGTCGCTGGACAGGGTGCGTGCGCCCCAGACCCGCACGCCCATGCCGCTGAAGCTGCGGATGCAGTTCACGCCGATGGGGTTCAGGATGTCCTGCTCACTGCGGGTAATTTGAATGCTGGGACTCAGCACGCCGCGCACGATTTCGTTGGCGGGCGCTTTATGCACGCCGCGCTCCACGTCACTGCGGGCATAGATTCCGGCCACGAAGCCGCTGGGCGGCACCATCATTGGCTGACCGTCGGGGCCGTTGATCTTCATCCACGGGTAGTACATGGCGGCATACGAGGAGTCGAAATTGGTGGTCTTCTCGCGCCACTCTTTGACCTGCTGCGGCGTCAGATCAGGCGGCGTATCCAAGATTGCCATGCGGTTTTGCGCCCGTTCGCAGTGGTCGATCAGGGCACGCTGCACCGCGTGAACGCCGTTCAGGTCGATCAGACCCTGCTGATAGGCACTCATCAGATCGGGCACACAGATCATGCTCACGTCTTCGGCGACTTCCAGCCCTTCAATGCCGGTGCGGCCTTCCAGCGAGCCTACGAAGGTATTGCTGGGCATGCTCAGATTGCCTGCATTCAGCGGGTTGACGTGATTCTTAAGCAGGTACGAGCCGTGTTCCGGCGCACGTTCGGCCAACGCCCCTGTGATGCTGGCTTCGGTCACTTCGATCAGGGTGCTGTCGCGGTTAACCACTTCCGTGACGTGGCGCGGGTGCTTTTTGCCGAGGCTCAGATTGAGAAACGTCTCGGTCACGTCGTCGCGGGTCACGCGCAAGGTGAACAGCCCAGCGTCTTCTTCAGGCGGCTTCTGGTCTTTAGACAGCGGGTCTCTCGGCCCGTCTTTGGGCGCGTCCTTGTCGGGTGTGGGCGGCAGCACTTCCAACTGAATATCGCTGGTTTGTGCGCCACGCGCTGCAATGCTCAGAGACGGCACAGCGCGGCTGGCCCGGCTGGGCAGTTGCAGCGGGCGCACATCGTCGATGGTTTTGCCCTTGTTGCCTGCCGGAGCGGTGGCCGGGGCCAGTCTCACCACGTAACAGCGCGTTCCACCGTTATTGAAGTAGGCGTAGACCGCGTGGGCCAAATACGCCTTGTCCATATATGGATTGCGCGCGCCCGTCGCTTCACCGCTGCCGAAGATTTCGGTGAACTGCTGCCAATTGGCCACAAAGATGGGCGTATTGGTAGGGCCGCTGGGGGCAAACCCGACAAAAGCTGCCGTCGTCGTACTGATGCCTTCAATTGGGCGTGGGCCAGCACTCGATTCTTCTATGTAGATGCCGGGGGAAAGAAACTCTGCCATTTTCACCTCTACGTACCGGGAAACAGCTCAACCCATCGGCACAGGAACTATGAAATACTATGAGTGGAGGATGAAGTGAAGGATAGACCACACATGCTGAACGGAGCATAACCAGCTTGGCAGCACTAGATGAGCAAAAGATTATAAATTTTCAAGTGCCGTCTTCATTCCTTGCACAGGTTACTGCTATGTGATTTAGTTCGATATTGAATCAAATAGAATGCGAACAGAGTTGGGCTGAATCGAATTCGGAGAGGCGGGGTTCAACTGGCGTTGACCGTAAATTGCGTCGGCGTCAGGAGGGCCAAACAGCCCAATTTGTCGCTTTGCCGGGCGATGGGTTTTCCCTCTGCCCGCACGGTGGGAGAGCCGGTAATGATCACCTGCGGCCCGTGAAACGGCTCTGGGCAGGGATCGCCCAATCGGGCCACTGGAATCCCGCCTGCGCGGACGGTCACGGCCCCAGTGGTCACGACTCCCCCGTGAATGCTGGGATCACCGACGCGGTGCACACTTGGCATGAACAACCTCCTTCTGAGGAACGGACTGCTGAACTGAGGGGGGACGGAAGCCCAGTATGCCGCACGCTGGCGCGGAGGGGAGCCGCAAGTCCAGCAGTACAGTCCTTAACTGTTCTTGGGCAAGAGGAATAGACGAACTTATGTGTTATTTTTCACATCTTGCCCGCGCCGCCATGCTCGCTTGTCACGCCAGCCGCAGGGCCGCGCTGTCTAGAATGCCTGCATGCTCAGCCAGATTCATGACGCCCTGCGAACGCTGCTGTTCGAGGAAGCCCGCTTGCCCGAAGACCAACTCGATATCCGCTTCGGCACGCCGACGGGCGACTGGGTGTCGGGGCTGACCCGGCCTACCGTCAACTTTTTTATGCACGACATCACCGAAAATATGGAGCTGCGGCGCATGGATCAGATGACGGTGCAAGACCGGGGCCGCGTCGTGCAGCATCTTGCCCCGCGCCGAATCAATCTGCGCTACCTGATCACAGTGTTTTTCAAGGCCCAAACCGACGACTCGGGCCGCGATGAATGGGAAGTGCTGTGGCGTGTGCTGGCCGCCCTGATGCGCCATCCCGACTGGCCCGAAGAGGCGCTGCCCCAAGTGGTGCGGCGGCTGGGTCTGACGGTACACGGGCGCGTGGCCCAACCTGACGGCCCGCGCACCGGCGAGCTGTTCAGCGGCCTCGGCCTGAGCCTGCGCCCGCACCTGACCTACACGCTGACTGTGCCGCTTGACCTTGATGTACAGCAGGTCAGCCGCCTCGTGCTGGAGCGCGATACGTCGCTGAATCTGGTGGGCGACCCAGAACCGGCACTGCACAGCGCCCGCAGTTCTTGGCGAGTGCAGAGTGTATCGGGGCAACCCCTAGAGGGTGTGTTGGTCACTGCCAGTACAGGCGTTCAGGGCTACACCGACGCGGCAGGGCTGGTCACACTCGATCTGCTCCTGAGCGCCGCCGGGTCGTTTACCCTGCAGGCTCCGTCAGGTCAGGTGCAACAGGTAGAGCCAGATTTGGAAACGAACGTGCTGACCTTCGCCTGAGGAGGCTAAAACGCTTTCCTCAGCGCAACTCGCACTTATACAAATAGACCCGGCTCGCCTTCAAGAACATCATCACAAACTCTGTCGAGCTTGCGTCTTTGACGATAGCCCGGTACAAATCTCTGTCGTTGAAATTAGATTTGAATTGAAACGCACGGTTTTTTGCGGCTTGCTCTTTGAGGGTTTCGTCCAGCACCAGCGCCACGATTTTAAACTGTGAGGCGGTGATGGCCTTGGGAGTCGGAGCAGGTTGCGCCTCGATGCTGCCCATACAGTGACGACCCGAGTAGGCAAAAGCATGGGCGTCGATGCCTGCGCGGGTGGTCTGATCTACCGTTTGGGCGTGAACCGAACCTGTGTGGGTCGCCAAGCACAGGGCCAGATAGGTTCCGAGGGCAATAGTTTTCATGAGAGCACTATAAGGTCAGCCAGAGTCGGTGCAGGCCGCAACTCCAGCAGGGGATGAGAGCGTTTCGCCCACGCCTCCTTAAATCTCACTTACACCGGCCAAGCACGAACAACACTCCCGCCCACTACCCTAAACCAATGGATCAGACACGGCAGGCGGGGCCAACTGCGGAAACGCTCTCATCAGCGATTCGGCTTCCTGCGGCGGCCCCAGCAAGTAGCCCTGCACGTAGTCGCAGTTGTGGCGGCGTAAAAAGTCCAGTTGCTCCGGGCGCTCCACGCCTTCTACAGTCACGGCCAAATCCAGCGCGTGGGCCAGATTCATCACTGCCTTGACCAGCACTTCGTCGCGGATGGCGGCGGCCAAATCTCCGCCCACTTTGGCCGTAAAGGTGGCGTCTATTTTCAGGGCGTCGATGGGGTACTGCTTGAGGTAAGCGAGGTTGGAATAGCCTGTGCCGAAGTCGTCCACCACTACGCGCACGCCCAAGTCTTTGAGGCGTTCCAACGTCGTCTCGGCGTGCTGCGCCTGCACCAGCATGCTTTCGGTGAGTTCCAGTTCAAGGTGATGGGCTTCCAGTCCCGCGGCCGTCAGTGCCCGCGTTACAGTCTCGATCAGGTCAGGCCGCTGAAATTGCCGCGCCGAGAGGTTGACGGCCATGCGGAGATGCGGCACCCGCGTCACCCACGCCGCCGCCTGAAGGCAGGCTTGGCGCAGCACCCACGCGCCGATGGGCACGATCAATCCTGTCACTTCGGCCAGCGGAATGAACTCGCCGGGCAAAATCAGGCCCAGTTCGGGGTGTTGCCAGCGCAGCAGGGCTTCGGCCCCCACCAGTTCTCCGGTGCGGGTGTCCAGTTGCGGCTGATACTCCAGCCTGAATTCCCGGCGTTCTAGGGCGCGGTGCAGCCCACTTTCCAGGGTCATGGCGGTCAGCGGTTCGTCCGCGCCCGTGCGGTACAGCGCGTAGCCGCCGCCCTGCCGTTTGGCCTGATACATGGCGCTGTCGGCCTGCTGAATCAGGAGTTCGGTGCGGGCACTGCGGCGCGGCAATACGCTGAAGCCGACGCTGAGCTGCATAAAAATCTCGCGCCCCGCGAGCACGAACGGTTGACTGAAGGTGTGCAGCAAGCGCCCCGCCACCTGCTGTACCTGCTGCGGCGTGGCCGCCCTGCCCATCAGCAGCAAAAACTCGTCGCCGCCCATGCGGGCCAGCAGGTCGCCCGGTTCCAACGCCCCCTGCAGCCGCACCGCCACTTGCTGAAGTAAGGCGTCCCCGACGCTGTGGCCGAGGGTATCGTTGATGGTTTTGAAGCGGTCAAGATCCATCAGGCCCACGCCGATGGGTTGCTCACCCCCCGTCTCTGTGGGCAGCGTTTCCGTATTCAGCGCCCGCTCCAGCTCGCGCTCGAACAGCGCCCGGTTGGGCAGGCCCGTCAGCGCGTCATACAGGGCCAGCCGCTCCAGCACCGCCTGAGATGCCGAACGCTCCATGACCAGCGCCGCCAAGCCCGCCGCCGCCTCCAACTTGGCGCGGGCATCTGCATCCGGCGCAGCGTCGGTCTGACCATGTACCCGTAGCGTCCCTAACAGGTGGCCTGTGCTGCTGGCAATAGGCTGAGTCCACTGGGCTGCACTGGCCGCCGTGCCCGGTGTCAGCCAGCCGCTTTGATTCGCCTCGCCCCGCGCCGTAAAGATAGTGGGCGGCTCCTCCGGCACCACGATCACCGCCCGCTGGCCTTCGAACTGGCGCTCCACACTGTCTACCAAGCGGGCCAACACCTGCACCAGCGGCGCATTGTTGGCGGCCAGTTCCCACACCTGCGCCCGGTCTGTGCCGGGAGAATCGCTGGTAGGGGAGCGGGGTGAGTCGGGAACCCTTTTGCGCCGCGCCGCGCTCCAGTGGGCCAGCCAATGCGTCAAGGCACCGCGCCCATCCCTCACCGGACTCAGCGACAGGTCGGCCCAGACGCTGTGGCCCCCTTTGTGCAGCCGGGGGACCTGCGCCCGCACACTGTGACCAAGCCGCACGCTTTCGCGTAACCGGTCTAGGGTTTGTGGAGGAGTCTCCGGTCCCAACAGGCTCCACAGAGGCTGCCCCGACAGTTCAGGCGCAGTGAAGCCCGTCTGGTGGAGCCAGGCCGAATTGAGATGCAGGATGCGTGGCTCCAGCTCGCCGATTCCGGCGCTGCTCAACACAGCTACCCCGTCCCCAAAGTGGCTCAAGGCGGCAGACAAGGGCGGGAGCGTTTCTGACCCTTCCGTGTCTGGAGCCTCTAGTGGGGCAGCATTGCCGCTCGACAACTGCTGGAGAAAACTGGCGAGCGCGGCCAACACTTCCGGCTGAAGTTCAGATGTAGTCTCAGCCGAAGCTGCCACGCCTCCCCACAAGGTCAATTCTCCGCGAAGCTCGCCCAGTTCGAAAGCATATCGCCGCGGAGATGCAGCGCCGTCGCTGGCAGGCAGCGCCGATTCCCACACCACATCGCCCGTACTGAGCCGCACACTCGCCGCCTGTGATTGCGCCATCTGCGCGCACAAGGTCAGCCAACGGGCAACCTCGGCTTGCGAAGGTTTAGCCTGAGACAACGGAGACAGCAGAGAAGCCCAATCGGGTGGCCGAGCGCCAGACGAAACAAGGTGAGATAAAATGATGCCAGACAAAACAACCTCAACGCCGAAGATAAAGCGCCTAAGTTGTTTTGCCTAGCCGCGCCGCCAATCTGTTAAGAAAGACCTTCTGTCAAGATAACGGTGGGCTATGAACTTCTTTACAGCAAGAGGCGGGCTAATGACCCACTCAGAAATTAGATCGTGATGAAAGTTCTATTGAATCTCCTAGAGTTGCTAAATGATTGTCTAAATAGACGTTTGTCTTTTGAGCTAACCACCACTTCTCTAAATCGTCACGGCGACTTTGCCCCGGACGGTTGGGCCTTCTGCATACTGGTGCGCCGCGACAATCTCAGACAAGAGAAAAGTGCGGTCTAGCGGCACTCGCAGCACACCGTCGTCGATCAGGCGGGCCAGATAAGTCAGGTCTTGACTGCGTTCTTTGGTCATCACGCTGGCAAAGCGCGGGCCGCTGCGGGCCAACATGCCGCCAATGTCACTGGGGCTGGTAGGAATAGGCCGGGTCGAGACGTACACGCCCGCCTCGCCCAAGTGCGGTTTCACGGCTGCAAATTTCAGGGCGGGCGGCGTATCGAACACCACGTCCCAAGGTTCGCCCTGCCAAGCTTGCGCGAGGTCTTGGGTGTCCAGCACCGCGTCGGCCCCGAGGCTCCGCACAAAGTCCAGTTTTTCTTTGCGGGCCACTCCGGTCACCACTGCACCAAAATGTTTGGCAAGCTGCACCCCAAACGCCCCGATGCCGCCCGATGCGCCGTGGACCAGCACCCGTGCGCCCGGACGCAGGTTCGGCCCCGCACCTGCCCGGAGTGCTTGGAGCGCGGTGAGGCCCGACAGCGGAACGGCGGCGGCTTCAGTCCAACTGACGCTATTGGGGGCCAGCGCCACACGTGAGGCTTTGGCATTCACATATTCCGCCGCGCCACCGCCGCTGTGTCCCAGCAGCGAGTACACGCGCTGGCCCACCTCGAAGGCGCTGACCTGACGGCCCACCCGCACCACCTCGCCCGCCACGTCCAGCCCCACCGTAAACGGGCGGCGCACGCTGAAACGGATCGGGCCTTCTCCCCGGCGCAGGCCCAGATCGGTGCCGTTGATGCTGGACGCGTGGACGCGAATCAGGACTTGATCGTCGGCTGGGTGCGGCCAAGCCACCTCGTCGAGTTGCAGGACTTCCGGGCCTCCGAAGCTGTGAAACCGTGCGGCTCTCATGGGTGCAGGCTAGCGGGCAGGGGTGAAACGGAAGGCGAGATGTCTTGGGATGCTCTTGGGAGATGGGCCACACGTCCTACAAGCCAGACCTTACTTTCCTAGGACGCCCCAACGCCGCAATTGCCGTAGCATCAACAGGCCCGCGCCCACCAGCAAGCCCGCCCGCAACACTTGGCCGCGCCGACTTAGCGGTGGCAGGCTAATGATTCCACTCGTGCCAGTTACAGCGGGCTGCACCACATATCTTCCCTGCACAGGCCGTGCCAGTTCGTCAAAGTTGTGGGCCAAGCGGCGCAGGGCGTCCTGCAGTTCTCTCCCCGCCAGCGGGTCGCCGTGCCCAGTTACTGCCAGCGCAGGCTCCAGCGCGGCCAGTTTCTGCACCGAAGAGCGGGTCTGATCTCAGTCAGGCGTGCAGTAAGCGGGCGGGCGGTGAACCAACTGGGGCCGCAGCGTCAGCGCCCCCGTGACCCGCTCCTGCACAGTGGTGACGAAGGCGTCGCCCGCGATCAAGAGCCGGTCTGCTTCCCGCCACAGTGAGACGTGCCCCGGCGCGTGCCCCGCCGTGTCAAGAAACGCCCAGCCCTTCAGCGCCGCCAACTCTGGAAGCTCACCGAGGGGCCGAATCTGCGGGCGAAAATCCAAGGGGCCGGGCACGAACAGTGGGGAGAGGGCGCTCATGCTGCCGCCCACCGTCGGATCAGGCGGCGGGTAGGCCGATTGCCCGGTCAGGTAAGGCAGCTCCAGCCGGTGGGCGTAAATAGGCACATTAGGCTACTGAAGCAGTGGCCCCCACAGCCCGCCGATATGATCGAGGTGCCCGTGCGCCAAGACGGTGGCTTCGGGCCGTGCACCCGTACCGTAGCGGGCCTGCGCCGCCCGCAGAATCAGGGGGCCGCTGCCCGGTGCGCCCGCATCCACCAACACCCAAGGCTGCCCCGGCTCGCCCAACAAGAAGGCGTTTGCCAACGGCAGCCTCAGCCGTTCCACGTCGGGTGCAAGGATTTGCCGCCCGCCAAACGCCGAAACGCGGGCGTGCAGATCGGGCCTGAATTCCAATACTTTGTGGGTCATGCTCCACTGTGCCCAGAGGTGCGCCGGCGGGGATGAAGGAACGCCAGCGAAACCTTCAGAGATTGCGTGTGTGGAACGTGATGGAGCTAAAACTGGCCTGCCTCCGCGATGCTTAGCGGCGCAAGCCAGACAAGCAGAGGTGCGGCTCAGTTTTCCATGTCCGTCCGGGCACGCGGCCAGTCACTCACGCGGCTGATGTCACTCAGGTCGTCGTCGCTGAGGTTCAGATTGACGGTGCCCAGCAGTTCGTTC
The DNA here is from genome assembly GCF_004801315.1 of Deinococcus sp. Arct2-2. Classification (GTDB taxonomy): domain Bacteria; phylum Deinococcota; class Deinococci; order Deinococcales; family Deinococcaceae; genus Deinococcus. The sequence continues at coordinate 23,765 of NZ_SSNW01000024.1, read as the reverse complement.
AGTTGGTCAACGCTGTTGGCACCGATAATCGGCGCGGTCACAGCGGGCTGACGCAAGAGCCACGCCAGCGAAACCTGTGCAACAGGAACCCCATGACGCTCGGCCACCGCCACCAGCGTCTCAATCGTGTCAAAGTTTTGATCGCTGAAGCGCCGCGCCGCGTTTTCACTGGCCCGCACGCTTTCTGGAAGGGGCAGGCCCCGGCGGTATTTCCCGGTGAGCATTCCGCCGCCGAGGGGACTCCACGGCACCACGCCGATGCCGTATTCCACCGCCACGCGCTGCAACTCGCGCTCGAAATTGGCCCGCGTGGGCGAGAGCAGGCTGTATTCCGGCTGAATGCTGACGTAACTTTCCAGCCCTCGGCGGTCACTCGTCCACAGCGCTTCCATCAGCCGCCACGCGCTGTAGTTGGAGCAGCCCAAGTAGCGCACATAGCCCCGCTGCACCAGTTCCGAAAAGGCCGAGAGCGTTTCCTCAATGGGCGTTTGGCTGTCGATCCAATGCGCCTGATACAGGTCGATGTGATCGACTTGTAAGCGGCGCAGGCTGTCTTCGCAGGCCTTCAAAATCCAGCGGCGAGACAGGCCTTCGCGTTGGTGAATCGTGCTGCGCCCTTCTGAGGCTTTTTCGCCCATGCCGCCCCGCACTTTGGTGGCAATTACAAGTTGGTCACGGTTGCCGCGTGCCTTGATCCAGCGCCCGATAATCTCTTCGGAAATGCCGCCGGGGTTGCCTGGAGTCCACGTGGTGTAGATGTCGGCGGTATCTATAAAATTGCCGCCCGCTGCCACATAAGCGTCCATGATTTCAAACGACGTGGCCTCGTCGGCGCTCCAGCCGAACTGCATGGTGCCGAGGCCGAGGGGAAACAGCTGCAGGCCGCTGCGGCCCAGTCTGCGGTAGGTGGTCATGGGGTGCCTCCGAAAAAACAGTAAGGGCGAAGGAGTGGAAAGACGCCTGACTGTAGCGGGTGGCAGCCTGATTCTGTAGGCGGGCGGCCTTGAGCGAGTCCATAAGAACCGCGTTCAGGCCGGGGTGGGGACGATGGAGTCGCCAATTCTTGCTCAGTGAAAGGGTTCGCCCGGCAGGGGCATCAGCGGCGCTTGGCCTTCGCAGCCCAGCGACTGAACCGTGAGGGCCAGATCCACTGCCCGGAAGGTGAGTTCCAGCGGCCCTGCCCCGCTTTGCCCCGACAACTGAAACCAGCCGCCCAGTGGCAGCACGCCGCCGAAGCGGTGAATCACTGCGCCGCACAGATGATCGGGCAGCGGCGCGGTGGAATAGCATACCCGCTCGGCTGCTCCGGTGCGGATAGACAAGGCGTAGGGGTGGGCGGCGTCTAGGTCGGCAGTGGGGAGATTCAGCATGTCTAGGCGGGCCACCAATGTCCAGCGTCCGGCGGACACTTTGGGCCACGCCAGCACCAATAGAGGCGGCGGCCCCCCGAGCCCGCGCCGCAGCACCTCCAACATCCCGCTTGCGAGGGCGATCCGGTAGCCGTTGGCCGTCCTGATCTCGCGCCGAGGCTGATCGAGGGCCAAACCCAGAGGCGCACGCGGCTGGACTTGAACGCGCGTGAAACGGGAAACCGCTGGATTTGAGGGTGTTGCGGCTTCGGCCGGCGCAACCTTTGACACTTCTGGTACTGCGCTTTCACACACTGCGTCTTCAGCCGATCCACCTGCCGACAGCGGCGTCCGGAAGGGCCGCTGCGCCCGCAACAAGTCAGCCCATTGGCGGCGCACCACCTGCCGTTCGGGCGCCGGCAGTAAGCCGGCCAACGCCACGCGCAAGGTTTCGCTGGCAAACGTCAAGTGAGATTCGGCGTCGCTGGGGCGGTGGGTCAGTTCTGGTAGGCGCAAGGTTTCGGTGGTGCCGGCCCCAACAACAGGCCGTGTTTTATAGCCGTACTGAGCAGGCGTGGGGCGGCGTCGCCCAGCACGGCGGCGGCCACCTCGGGCTTGAAGCGGTCATGAATCTGGGCCAGCCGCGACAGACTGTCCAATACGTCTTCCGGCAGATACGACAGCTCCGACAGCGTCACGCTCCGAATCTCGTCGGGCATCCGGCTCTGGCTGCTGGGCTGCTGAAAGAGGGCCTGTGCGTACAGCGGCGAGCCTTCCGACTGCTGGGCCAACCGCGCCGCCAGTGTCCAAGCGTCTTGTGTGAGTTGACCTGTGGGTTGTGGTTCACGCATCGCCTGCAACACGCCCTGAATCCCCAGCGGCAGCATTGAAATTCGGTGGGTGCGAGTCCAGTCCACTTGACCGAGCGCGCTCTGAAGCGCCTGCGGCGAACGCTGAAGCGGAGTAGACAGCACCAGTACCAGGGGCAGCGGCAAATCCAGTGTAAACCGCACGCCGTTGGTCACCCAATCGCTGGCTTCGGCGGCGTTGTGAACGGCGATCACCACCGGCTTGCCGGTTCGTTCCAAAAGGTCGGCCATCTGGATCAGGTCGCCGCCGCCGTGAGTCGGCAGGGTGGGGGCGGCCCTCCCAGACGGCACCAAGCGGGCCAAGTTTTGAAGGAGAGCGGCCCGGAGCAAGGTGGTCTGGGCCGATCCTTGAAGCTGGATGAGGTGCCAAGGCGTGCCCGACACCGCTGCCTGAAGTACAGGGCGCTGAGCGCCACTGTGGCCCCGAAACAGCACCAGTTGAGGCGCGTGCAGAGCTGCCTGCATGACCCCTCGGAAAGCGGCTACCGTATCGGGCCACTGAAAATGCAGTGGAGGATGCAGAGACAACGCGGCGAGCGGGCCGGCACTGTGGGCGCCCGGCCCCCCGGCCCCCTGCACGCTCAGGCCTAACAGGTCGGCGCGGGCCTGCACCAATTCGGCGGCCTGCGCTTCCCCTTGCCGCTCGAACCGCCGGTAGACCTGCGTCAACAGGTCTTCGAGGTGGTCACTGATCCGGCTTCTGCGCTGATCTACCCAGGCGCGGAACTCCAGCGATCCGAGGTCTTCCAGCCCGTATCTGATTAGCCCTAGGGCAGCAGGTGGTGAGGCAATCAGCGGGGTGCCGCGCGAACCTGCAGACCGACCAAGACATCCAGTGGGTGCTGTGCTTGTCGCTTGGCCGTCTCCACCACACTTTTGACCATGGCGTAGCTGTCAGCCCCTCCTTGGGTTTTGCTGCACTGCGAGACCTTGCGGGCGATGACCCCAGACCGCAGAGCGCGCTCTGCGGCATTGTTCGTCGGTGGGATGCTGGGGTCGTCCAAGAATCTCAAGAGGTTCCCGCGCCGATGGTGTTTGAGCAATCCCTTGCGGAGCCGCTCATTGACGTTGCTCTGAAGCGGCGGACGGTCGAGGAGCCCGGTGATGCAGGTGTGGATGGCGTACCCGGCGCCCTGGTACTGCACCAGGGTGATCTCTTTGCGGCTGAGTTGCCAATGCAGGCTGTGCGCGTCCCCAAAGGCCTGCAGCAACCGGGTGGCGTACATGATCCCCTGTCCACGGCGGCCTTCTTGCAGCACCACGGCTTCTTGCAGGTTGCGAATGACGTGCCGGATGCATTTCTGGTGCTGGCCTGTCGTGAAGGCCGCATGATCGTAGACGTTGTATCGATCTGCCACGAGCGTGCCCCCAAAGGTCTCTCCCAGCAGCTCTTTGAGCTGCTGGTGGGTGTGCTGCGTACGGATCTGGAACAAGACCTGCTGCGGGGCGCAGGCCACTTGCAGCCAGGCCTGCACGCCCTTGATTCGCCAGCCAGTGTCATCCTGATGCATCACGGGCGCGGCTTGAACGGCGTCCTTGATCCCCTGATAGGCCGTCGCCATGGGTGTGCCAGCAGCTGTTGTGCGGCTGGTGGCTTGATTCACCGCACTCTGTGTCACTGAGAGGCCGCACAGCGCCTGCAACACGTCCGGCACTTTTCGCTCTGGCAGACCTAGCCCATGGTGCAGGTACTGCATGGCGGCAATCAAGCGAGAACCCAGTCGGTGGGCTGTTGCGCCCCGTTGCGTGCGGCACAGCTCCGGATGTTCGCCTCGAACATCCTTCCCACAGTTCGGGCACGTCGTGACGGGCACGTTGTACTGGGTGATCTCAGGCTTCACCAGAGGCAGCTCAGTGATGAACGCCAGATCCGTCTTGTACGCTGCCCTATTCAACGGCGTCTGGCAGAACGGGCAGTGGTTGGCGGGTTCCAGGTCAATGACGCGCGTGACCGTGTCACGCGCTGGAGCCTGCTTGTAGGTGAACGTCCCTTCCCCCACTCGTCGACCCGGTCGTTTCGGGTCAGCCTTGGGCGCTTCGCGGCTGTGCGGCGCCACGTACCGCTTCACCTGCCGCTCTATCCGCTTTTTCAGCCGGGCATTCTCTTCAATCAGGAGCTTGATCTGTGCAGCCTGCTCGGCAATTTGGGCTGCTTGCTCAGCAAGCAACTGGAGCAACGCTTCGCGAGTCAACTCCTCCGACACCACGCTAGCCTAGCGGACACAACCTCGGCCTGTCATCCCCACAATCACCCTGCTCCTGACCGCCGAACCGACAGCGCTTGTATGTTGGAGTCGGGACTGAGACTCGGTAGATCGCTCGTGGCGCATGGTCGAAAAGACCGTTGATTAGCATGGATCGCCGAGTCAGACCCGTTCTGACCGACAGGCCGAACAATTGCTTGAACCCTGGAGTTCGCATGAGCAAGCTTGGCGCTGGCCAGAACCCTGTCCCATACATCGGTGACGGAGATCTACCTGTATGCCAGAACAGATGTTCGTCGGGATTGATGTTTCAAAAGCCCGCCTCGATGTCGCGGTGCTGCCCAGCGGCGAAGTCTTCGCCGTCGAGAACACCGCCCCTGGACTCACCGAACTGCTGATTCGTCTCTCAGACGTTCAGCCTCAACTGGTTGTGCTGGAAGCGACCGGCGGCCTGGAACAGGCCGCGATGCTCGCCCTGCACGATGCTGGGGTGCCGGTGACGGTCTTGAATCCGCGCCAGGTTCGGCATTTCTCTCGTGCACTGGGCCAGCACGCGAAAACAGACCGAATGGATGCTGTGCTGCTGGCCAGGTTTGCTCAAACCCTGCAACCCGAAGCCCAAGTCCCCAGAGAGGCGTCGCAACGCGCGCTGGAAGCCTTGCTGGCCCGTCGACGCCAGGTCGTTGATCTGCTGACGATGGAGCGCAACCGACTGCACAGCAGTCGGGATCCGTACGTCCAGGCTGATCTGCAAGAGGTCATCCTGTATCTCGAAGGCCGCCGAAAACAGTTGGATCAGGCCCTTCAGAACGCCGTGCAACACGATCCGAAGTTCCAGGCCACGTATACCGTGTTGACGTCGGCCCCAGGGGTCGGTCCAGTCATGGCCTTGACGCTGCTCGCCCAACTCCCGGAGTTGGGCTCGCTCTCCAGACAGAAGATTGCCAACTTGGTTGGGGTCGCCCCACTCAACCGGGACAGTGGCACAGCCCGTGGTCACCGGAAAATCTGGGGTGGACGCGCTGAGGTGCGTCAAGTGCTCTACATGTCAGCGGTCTCAGCGGTGCGCTGGAATCCCACGCTCAAGACCGTGTTTGATCAGTTGATCCACAAGGGCAAACCGACGAAAGTCGCGCTGGTCGCCTGTATGCGCAAACTGCTGGTCTACCTGAATGCCATGGTGCGTGATCAGGCCCCCTGGCATGTTCAACCCGCTGCTTAAATCCTGGCCGACATCACGCCTGGCCGCCTTCTCAACCGAGGGGGTGGGTCGTGTGGTGTGCCGGCACGTCGTGTGTGCCGGTGCAACCACCGCCCACCCCCTCGGCCTTTACCCCTGAGCAAGCACCACCAGTGCTGAATCGTGACCTGTTCCCCGCAACTGAAGGCAATGCTAGTCTTGAGTGGCCAGCCTCCTTTTGAGCCTCAAGAGCTCGTGCAGGCCCGTCAAGGGACCTTGCCTGGGGGCTGGCTGCTCTTGAGCCGAGTCCCTCACGTCCCACTTGACGATCAACACAATTGCTAATCAAATACTCCACATGGCTATAAGCGCGTCCATCAATGGACGTTGGCGAGACGAATTGAAGAGGCCGAGCAGCCACCACAGAGGACAGACTCGGCTGCTGTTAAGGAGTTATGGAAGAAATCCGATTTTTTGGCAGGTCAAATCGTCTGGTTGCTTTTACGGCGGGATGAACAGTTTCGGGAGCGCGACCGGCTTCTCTTTGACAAGCTCAAGGAGAAGTGCCCGCACTTGGAAGCCCTGCGCCAACTGGCGCAGGGCTTCCGTCAATTGATGCCTGGAGGAACAGAAGCCGATCTGGACGCATGGCTGAGAGCCGCGAGGAAGAGCGGATTTCAAGATGTGCGCACCTTCGCCATAGGGTTGACGCGAGAACGTGCCGCATTATTGGCGGCTGTGACCTTGCCTTGGAGTAACGGACCCACAGAGGGTGTTGTCAATCGAATCAAGCTGGTGAAGCGCCAGATGTACGGGCGAGGATCGTTTGAACTTCTTCGGAAGCGAGTTCTCCTCGCTGCCTGAGACCTGCACCGGGAGTGATGCCGCTGGCTTACTCAGGCAACCTGCGCCAGAAGGCGTGTGAATGCGGATACGCGAGTTTTGGCACGGGGACATCCAGCCAGATGATCTGCGACACGGAGCAAATTCAGCGCTGAGGCAGTGCAGAGGTGTTGCAGACGCGTTTTAGCCAGCCCGTAATAGCGTGACCGGCGCATGCCGGTCACCCGCACGCCGACAGAGATGGTTCCTTCGACTCCAGCGCGTTTGGCGTAAAGGGCCGCAAACTCTTGGGTCTGCGCCCAAGATCGCCACTCCAACAATGCCAGGTGCCGCTCCTTTTCTTGAATCGTGACGGTACGCCGTGGTGCAGTCCATTTTGAGGGTACAGTTCTTGCATTGCGTGCTTGAGAACTTGATTTTGATTACGGCTCGTTGGCGGGCATCCCGTGCGTCCGTCCAACTCGCACTGACTTGCCCCGCAGGGCAGGTCAGTATCTGTGCCTCCCAGTCGATCTTGAAATGCTCTGCTGCACATCCCTTTCCAGCCCTCGCTTGCCACCGCTCGTCTGATCGGGCCGGCCCGATCAGCTTCAACTGATGAGCCTTCTGCTCGCTCACCAGCAACCCTGTGCTGAGATAGCCCAGATCCACCAGATGCGACTCAGGCAACAGCACTCTTCCCGCCAAGTGATCGTGTACGTCTTCCAACACATCAACATCTTGGGTGGTGGCAGGAGACGTTTCTACATTGGTGATCAGCAGCGGCAGGTCGTCATCACACATTTCTGTGAGATGCACTTTGTAGCCGACCCACGACGTTGATCGCTTTTTGCTGTATCGAGCGTCAACATCATAGGGTGAGCTCACAAAGTCGGCGCTCGGCGGAAGTTCATCTCCTGTCCGCCACCGCAGTCTTCCCGCCTCAGTCGGTGTGAAATTCTGGAGCCAGACGTTCCACAGGACACTTATAGCGGGCACCTCCCTTAACCAGGGGGGCGCATCCTGTGCCAGAACGTCTGTCAGGAGTTGGTATCCATCTGCACCCACCTGAACGAGCAAGGCTTCGCGTCTCGTTTGCCAGCCTTCGGCCACTTCGGCCTGCAGGTCGAAGTGGCTGGCATATCTCTGCACCCACTCTTTCTGGGTGTGCTGCACAAGCCAGTCGGGTGCCGCGATCGCAAGCACGTTCAGGGCGTGTCGAAATGTTTCGTTGACCAAACTCACACGGTTCAGCGCCCGGACAGCGGCCAGCACATGGGTTGAATCAGTGCGCTGCCGACCACGAGCGCGCAGCAACTGCTGCGCGCGAAACCGTTCTAGAAGTCGCTCGAACAGTAACTGCTCGCCGTGCCCGTTAATCAGACGAGTACGGAACTCGGACAAAACGCTGGCGTCGAAGCCAGGATGATCAAGGGGCAGCGCCAGTAAGTATTTGAGGTCTATGCGTGCCCGAACCGCATCCGCAGCACGTTCATCGCTGAGGTTCTCAGCGAACTGCACTAAGGTGATCAGCGCCAGTTGCGCCGGATCAACCGCCGGCCGGCCTTCAACATGAAACAAAGTGCGGAAATCGTCGCTGTCGAAGAAATCACCGAAAGTGTCGCGCAGCAAAAGGTAACGATGCCCTTTGTTGAAGATCGCCTTGGCAATGCGGGCGGTGTCTTCTGGCACGGAGCGGGGATGACTGTCCTTTAGGCTCATAGGCTGACCTCCTTGCGTCTGAGGTCATGGTACGCCCGCTTCAGAGAAGCGAGTAAACCAGCGGCATCGGGAGTGCGGAAGAGCCGCAAGATCGAGGCAAGCTCAGTCCTGAGGCCATCAGGTTCTGAAGGAGTCATCTTATGGGGTATCATCTCGCAGATGACGGTGCAGGGATCAAAACGACAAAGTCAAATAATTCAGTTTTATCTTCGGAGCGTTACCCCCAATTTCAGGGAGGAACTGCCTGCCTCCAAGATTTCAGGGGTGACATTATGACCGAGCGGGAAATCAATCTCAGCACACTGTGGCGGGGACTTCAACGGCGTTTATTCTGGATCTTGGGCACGGCCCTAGTACTAGCATTGGCCACCTATTTCTGGTCGCGTGCTCAGGCCCCGGTGTACGTTGCTAGTGCCACCCTGATTTCAGCTAACAGTGGCAGTAGTGACCCTGTGCTGGGCGGCGCGACCGTCAAAGCCCCGCCGCTGCCAGAGGGCGCAGTGCAGCAGGCGTTGCAGAGCACCCAAGTCATCGTGCCTCTGATCACTGCCTTCAGCACTCAGGAGGGTGTGTCCGCCGAGGAAAAGGCGCGGATCACCAAAAACCTGAACTTAGAACTCAGCGAGCAACGGCTCAAGACCGTCACCTTAGTGTCTAGAATCGATCAGTTTAGCGGTGGCAACGGAATTTATACCCTGAATGCCAGAGCACAGACTCCGGAGGCGGCCACGAGCTTAGCCAATCTTGCCAGTCAGGCCCTCCGCGATTGGGATGGTGATCGGGCCAAGGAAAGCATCCGTCGTGCAGCAGCGGGCTTCCGTGCCCAATTGGGCCAATTGGATGAGCAACTGGGTGAGCAAAATACCCTATCGACCCTTGAGCGTCAGACTCTGATTGCCCGCCGCGCCAACTTGCAGTCGAGTTTGGCCAATGTGATCATTCTGGAAGAGTCTGCTGTGGGTGTGTTGAGCCGCTTGTCGGACGCTGTCCAGCCCCGGGCACCCCAATCGCCCAAACCGCTCCGGAATGCCGTATTGGCCGGACTACTGGGTCTGTTGTTGTCGGCTGGTATTGTGGCCCTAATCACGGTACTCGACCGCACCATTCGCAATGAAGACGATCTGCTGAGCCTCAATCTCCCGACGCTGGCAGTCGTGCCGCGCCTGCGCCAACGTGACATCCTGCTCACCGGTATCGTGCGTGCGGCGCGGCAGGCGGGACTCTATGAAGCCATCGGCTTCTTGCGGGTCAATGTCTTGACAGCTCTGCAGGGCAAGCAGCACCCGATCTTGATGATCACCAGTACTGCTCCCGGCGAAGGCAAAAGCAGTTTGACTGCCACCCTTGCCGACGGTTTTGCCTCCAGCGGCCAGCGGGTATTGATCATCGACGCTGATTTGCGCCGGGGCACTCAACAAGCAGTGTGGGAAAAATTTAATGAGGCGGGACAGTGGCATCAATTGGTGGGAACAGGCGGGGCACGCAGCACCCGCGAAGCCTTCCAGAATCCTGAGAACGTACAGGTCTTGCAGGTTGAAGACAATGTAGACATGCTGCCCGCTGGGCCGAGCATGCATGACAGTCTTTCCTTGCTCAACCAAGCGGATTTGGGCAAAGCCCTAGGTCACTGGCGTCAAAGCTACGACCTGATCTTGATCGACAGTGCCCCGCTGCTGGCCCTAGCCGACAGTCTGGTCTTGGGCGAACATGCCGACGCCGTGCTGATGATCTGTGAATATGGACGCACACCGGCTCAGTCGGTTCGTGCGGCCCTGCGCCGTGCAGAACGTGGTGGCCTGAAGATTATGGGCTGTGTTATTAATAAATCGGATGCGAGGGAAGACAAGAGTTACGGGTATTCGTACAGCTACAAAGCTCGGGGGGAAGTGAAAGCGTGAAACTTTTAGTGACAGGTGGGTGCGGGTTCATCGGCAGCAATTTTGTTCGTTATTGGCTGGAGCAGTATCCCGAAGATCAGATTGTGGTCTACGACAAACTGACCTATGCAGGGCGGCGAGAGAACTTGGATGACCTGTGGGCTGATGCTAGGCTTTCATTGGTGGTGGGTGATATTGGCGATCAAACTCTGGTTCGCCAAACATGCCAGAGTCAATCCACAGACCTGATCGTAAATTTTGCTGCAGAGACGCATGTGGATCAGAGTATTCTTGGCCCACTGGTCTTTACTGATACCAATGTCCGGGGGACACACGTCTTGTTGGAAGTGGCCCGTGAACTGGATATCCGGCTACATCACATCAGCACGGACGAAGTGTATGGCCATATTCGTGACGACCACCAAAGCGTCGAAACCGACGAGTTGGCTCCCCGCAGTCCTTACGCGGCGAGCAAAGCCGCCGCCGACCAGTTGGTTCAGGCCTATGCCATTACTTATGGTATGGCCGTCACTATTACGCGGGGGGCCAACAACGTCGGGCCGTACCAGTACCCTGAAAAAGCCGTGCCGCTCTTTAGCACCAACGCTATTCTGGGTGAGCCTTTGCCCGTTTACGGTGACGGTCAACAGATGCGCGATTATGCCCACGTTTACGACCACTGCACGGGCATAGAAGCTGTGTTGCTGAAGGGTGAGATCGGTCAGGTTTATAATGTAGGCACGGGCCGGGAAATGACGAACCTTGAAATGGTGGATATCGTTTTGGAGACGTTGGGTAGAGATCGCAGCCTGATCCGGCATGTGTCTGACCGTCCGGGGCATGATCGCCGCTACAGCATGAATGTGGACAAACTGCGTGCTTTGGGGTGGGAACCCCGCTACGAACCCAGGCAGGCAGTGGCCGAGGCGGTAGGCTGGTACCGCGACAACCAAGCGTGGTGGGCTCCTATTCGCAGCGGCGAATTCCGTGACTATTACGAAAAACAGTACGCCAAGCGTCTGGCTGGCCCGCAGGTATGACCGAAGCTCTTTCTGTGCCCAACACGCGTCGGGGCATTATTTTAGCGGGCGGTTCCGGCACACGGTTATATCCGGCAACTCTGGCAGTCAGTAAACAGCTGTTGCCTGTGTATGACAAGCCCATGATCTACTACCCGCTTACCAGCCTGATGCTCGGCGGAATGCGTGAAATCTTAATCATCTCTACCCCTGATGACACTCCCCGTTTTCAGCACTTGTTGGGCGATGGTTCGCAGTGGGGTATAGAGCTGCATTACGCCGTACAACCGAAGCCCGAAGGATTGGCCCAGGCGTTCCTCATCGGTGAGGACTTCGTTCAGGGTCATGACAGTGCTCTGATTTTGGGAGACAATATTTTTCACGGCAATGATCTGCCTGACCTCATGCAGGCAGCCAACACCAAAATGACAGGAGCAACGGTCTTCGCCTATCAGGTCAGTGATCCGGAGCGGTACGGGGTTGTCGAATTTGACGATCAAGGTTCAGTGCTGTCTATCGAAGAAAAGCCAGTTGTTCCCAAGTCGGATTTCGCTATTACTGGACTCTACTTTTATGATCAGAATGTGGTGGATATCGTCAAGTCGATCCGCCCATCGCCACGCGGCGAATTGGAAATTACTGACGTGAATCGGCACTACTTGCAGGAGGGACTTCTCGACGTCCAGACTATGCGGCGCGGCTTTGCGTGGCTGGACACTGGAACCCATGAAAGTTTGCTGGAAGCCAGTTTGTTCATCCAGACGATAGAACACCGCCAAGGCCTGAAAATCGCTTCGCCTGAAGAGATTGCTTGGCGGAGTGGTTGGATCAGTACAGAGATGCTGCTGGAGCAGGCACAGCGGTTGGCGAAAAACCAATATGGTAAGTACCTGTTGAAAATCAGTCAAGAAAAAAGAGGCCATGCATGACCACTCCACACAAAATTGAACTTGCTCCAGCATTTGCTGAAAGTCTGTCATTCGAGAGCTATCCACCTGCTCCTCAAATTGATGGAGTCTGGACACACGGGTTGAAAAAGAATCGTAGCGAAAATGGGGCGTTTATGGAGTATGCCCGCTTAGGCGAGGATGGATTTCAAAACCTCCCAGGCAATCTACAACCGCGCCAGATCAGTGTGTCTTGGGCTGCTCCGGGCCGCATCAACGCTTTCCATATTCATGTGAAAGAGGAGCAAAATGAGATTTGGTGCGTCATACAGGGCCAGCTAATGATCTGGTTGATTGATTGCCGCCAGAACAGTCCGACATTGGGTATTCGCCGGAAACTGGTGCTGAGCGGAGAGCAGCCAACCCTGGTGTACATCCCTAGTGGTGTAGCGCACGGTTACCAAGCGACAGAGCAGGGTGCGACATTGTTGTACACAATGGACTCTCAGTTTAATATTGTTGAACCTAATGAAGGGCGATTGAGTTGGGATTATTTCGGCACTGAGGTGTGGGAATTGGATAGAGGTTGAATGTTTTTAGTAAGTAGATTCTATAGTGGCCCTAGAGTAATTTCCATCAACAATATTATTAAGGCAGCGATACAAGCAGTCTTTCTTCTGGTTCTGACATTCGTTTATGGATCTTCCGCTGTTGGCTACTTAAGTGTGGCATTGATAACCATAGCGATACTCGCCCCATTCACTGAATGGGGTGGATACGAATATATATTGTCTCAAGGCAGCGAATCTGAAATTCCGATGGCAGTCGCAGAGAACATTACGCTAATTTTTATAGCTTTAGTGTTAATAACCACTTTTGGTGCGATTTTCGTTAATCTTTTTGATATCTACTTTACTCCAACGCTATTTTTGTTTTATATCACTTCTGAGCTAATCTTAGCACGACTCGCTGTCGTAAATTACAGCTTAGTAATTAGAAACAGTCAAAATATTCTGATCAATCGCGTAGATGTTCCATGGATTTTGAATAGATTGTTTCCCATCGTATTGGTGCCTTTTGTAGAACTAGAGAAAATGTTGCTAATGGTTTGCATTCTTAACTGTATATTTTCGCTGTTTTTCGCTTCGCAAGTTAAAAAGTTGGTTAGCCTTAATTTTAGGCGCATAAATTTAAATAAACGCTTTAAATTTGGAATCGCGTTTGGAGCTTCTTCTGTAGCCGTTGCTCTATCGGGTAATGTGCCGAGTTTGATTTTATCTCAGCAAATCTCTGCTGATAAGTTGGGAGTTTTTTACATCGTTTATAGAATTTACAATATCGGAATTCTGCCTCTATCATCATACTTCTCTTCACAGTATCCAATTATGTTTAGTACGGCTTTACGTAACATAAATGAGGTCATTGAATTAGGTAGAGCCGTGCGTGGCACTGCGTTGAAAATCTCATTTATTTCATCTGTTATCATGCTGCTGGGAGGTTTTCTCCTAAAGTTTGCTGTTGAGGATGAAGTTGATATATTCTTACTTACTCTGGCATTTACGTTATCGATACCATTTTTTGCTATCTTCACGGCGGCGGCTGACACAATGACTTCTATGAATTTTAACACTTATAGAACTATTCTGCAATATAAAGGTTCTTTGACTACAATTTTCGTAGCGGTAGTCTCAGTCGAATCTTTTGGAGTTTATGCAGTGCCTCTTTCGATTTTTAGTGGCTTGTTTGTCATGTCTTTTATAATTTCTAAACGAATGAAGGAGCTGACCCATGGAATATGAAGTGGTTTTTGTGTGTCCTTACCCTACAATTGACGAAAAATCTGATGGCATGATGCAGAGAATAATCAAAGTAGATAGTTTGTCGACCAATTCTAGAATATATTTGGATTTGTCATTCAAACGCCTGAGACATAGGATAGATATATTTGAATCAGAGAGAGGGGACGATGTTAAAGTATTTAGGGGAAATGCATTATTGCATTTCTTTAAGATATATAATATTATAAGAAAATCTAATAAATTATACATTCACTCTGGATATAGTGCTGAGAAAATCGTTCCTTTTCTTTTCTTACGTAAGACTATAATATGGGATGTGCATGGACTAGCACCTGAGGAATTGAGATTTCAGGGTAAATTGGTAAGGTCGTTTGCTCAAAGAATAATTAGCAAAATTTTATATTCCAAAGCAAAACACATTGTCGTAGTAACGAAATCGATGCAAAAATTTTTGATGGAGTCTTTCGGAGAGCGCCAGGGTTTTATTGTAGCTCCGTTAATTGGTGAATTGAACATATCTCCAGATTCCACTGAGAGAAATATTATCGTATATGTTGGTGGAACACAAAAGTGGCAGAACATTGACAAGATGATTGATACAGTCAAGAATAGTGATATCAGTCATGAAATTTATGTTCCTACTTCTGAATTAGATAATATTACTACAAGATTCAGTGATTGTAAGAATGTGCTTGTGTCAAATGCAAAGAAGTCGGAATTAGTGGAAATATATAGGCGCTCTCTAGCTGGATATATAATTAGAGATGATTTGATCTTGAACAATGTTTCCTTGCCAACTAAGATGATGGAATATCTTTCTCATGGTGTGATTCCATTGGTTGATTATGCCGAAATTGGTGATTTTTATGATTATGGTTATAAATGCATTAATATAAGAGATACCAACATACTTAAATCGTTAAACTTAAACAAAATGAGGGAAGATAATTATGAAGTTATGAGAAAGCTATTGATAGACTATAACCACGGCGACAGTGAATTGGAAGATATGCTTAAATGCTGATCTTAATTTGCGCCCTATTCTGCTTTTCTTTTGGCCTACTGTTTAACAGTAGGCGTGTTAATCCATTAACATTATTCTCTGCCCAGTGGATTCTAGTTGGCTTCTTTTATATCTTATTTAATGACAGATATTTCACTATCTCTACTGCCTCGCAACTTATTCTTTGCTCGTATATGCTCATTTTTAGCTTTGGCTTAATCACTATGAATAGTATTATTAGAAAATTGCCATCTATTGGTACAAAAGCCACGGAAAATATAAACACGCAAATCATTTATATAATATTCTTTAGCCTCTTGATTATAAGCCCTTTTATAGCAAACTATATTCTAGAAACTGGGCGCAATGGCCCTACCTCAAATATTTTTGTAAACATTAGATACAGAAGCTCAGTTGAGTTTATAAGTCTTGGAGTTTATCAATACGTGATTGCATTTTCTTTGATATTCATGGCCTACTTGGGCAGTCTGTACTATTCTGGAGTCACCCGTCTTAGAAATATATTTTATCTGACGTTATCACTAACTTTTATTTTGCACTCCTTAACGCTTGCACGCGGTCAGATGATCTCAGTAATTATTGTCTATATGATTCTATCCTACGGCTATCGCCGCCTGAATAGATTAAAGTTAGTAGCGACCATTCTACTGCCGTTGATAATCTTTATATCAATAAGTGTAATTCTAAATAAAACCTCCTCCTCTCTTTTATTCACTATTTCAGATTACTTGGTGCCTCCTTCGATTGCATTTGACATATCCATAAATATGCTAGAAACGACAAAAGCAAATCAAAATGGAATACTCTATAGCATATCCCAGATTCTAAAACCATTCGGATTCGAAATAGACACTGGTAGCATCATCTTGGGGCAGATTTCAACACCTATTACTACAAATTTATACACCTTTTTGGCACCATATTATACATTTGGTGGCTACTTTGGTGTATTGTTGGTATCCATCATATTAGGAATGCAGCATGCTATTTTGTATAGCAGAGAAACGGTATCGCACACTTGGCGAGTGTTGTATGCTTTTAGCATAATCCCACTGCTGTCCCACTATGGTGGTGACCAGTATGTGAGTATCACCTCTTATTGGCTTCAAGTGTTGTTCTGGGTGTCTGTTCTGGGATTAACAAACTCAAGGAGGAAAAGTGATGTTATCAATAGTCATAGTTAATTGGAACGGTAATTCGTTAACTCAAAATACGATCTCAAAATTGATTCTTAATGAACGTCAGAAGAATCACAGATATGAGATAATTGTGGTGGACAATGCATCTACTGATAATTCTCTAGAGCTACTCAAAACGTTTGGCGAGAGTATAACACTCATTTGCTCAAAAATCAATCTTGGATTCGCTGCGGGTTGTAATTTAGGTGCGAGACAAGCAAAATCTGAATTAATACTTTTTTTAAATCCTGATATGGAAGTAACATCCCATGCTATCAGTGAGGCTGTTGATTTTATGTCGCTACCTCAAAACTTGAAAGTCGGTATATTAGGAATTCAACTATTAGATGAACATAATAAAATCACAAAAAGTAGTGCTCGATTTCCACAAGCCAGAATGTTTTTAGCACATAATTTGGGAATTGATAAGATATTTCCAATCTTAGGTCATAATATGGTGGAATGGGATCATAACGTCACTAGGGAGGTAGATCAAGTAATAGGAGCGTTTTTCCTTACAAGGTCGGATTTATTCAAAGAGTTGAATGGTTTTGACGAACAATTTTTCGTATACTTTGAAGAAGTGGATTATGCCTTTAGAGCCCGCAAAATTGGTTATAAAAGTGTATATGCTGCTCACATTCAGGCGATGCATCAGGGAGAAGGGACTACATCCTCTATAAAAGGGCGTAGGCTGTATTATCTATTGCGTAGTCGTTTAATTTACGGGCGCAAGCATTTCACACCGCTTGCAAATGGGGTAAATTTTGCCAATACTTTATTGCTAGAGCCAATAGCGCGGTTTATCTTCTTAATCTCGAAGGGCGATAGATCGCAGGTGAAAGATTTACTACAAGGTTTTACATTGCTTTATAGAGATCTGCCTAATATATTGTTCCGTAGAGTCAAACAATGAACTTACGAGTTCTTGCTCTCTCCCCTTATCCCCTTGCTGGCCCCAGCCCACGCTATCGCCTATACGCGTATCAAAAACCTTTGCGAGACCGTGGCATTGATTTAGATATTCAGCCTTTCCTCCCACCTCTCGCCTTTCAACTTCGAATGAATGGTGCGAAGAATCATCCTGTAGTCCTGGCTCAGGTGGGTGCCGCCGCGTTTAAACGATTGCTACAGGCCCGCACAGCTCAATCTCGATACGACCTCATTTATGTACATCGTCAGACCGCACCATTCGCCCAGGCATATTTTGATAAAGCTTTTCTGAGATCAAAACTCCCTATCGTATTCGATATGGATGATGCTGTATTCACTGAATACTCCATAGATCTGTTGTTGAGAGGAAGTGTGGCCGCGACAGTTGGCAACAGTTATCTTAGCTCATATGTCAACTTGATTTCTCCCTCCACGCATGTTGCTGTAATTCCGACTGTAGTTGACACAATGAAATATCGTGTTAAAGATCAGCAACGGCAGAACGCTCGACCAGTTGTTGGATGGATCGGTACATCTTCTACTTTTGAGAATTATTTACTACCTTTTCTGCCAGGACTCATAAGTGTATGTAAACGTCTTAATGCCGAGTTTCATGTTATCGCGAGTTTGGACGTACAGGCACGTGCTGAGGCCGTTGGTGCAAAATTTATCCCCTGGAGTCTTGATACAGAACTGCGCAATCTACAGGATTTCGATATAGGTGTTATGCCGTTAAGAGAAGACAGTTACGTTCGTGGAAAATGTGCATTCAAACTTATAGAATATGGAGCTATTGGAATTCCGAGTATTGGTTCAGATATCGGAGCCAATAGAGAAGTGTTAAAGCACGGCATAACAGGGCTTCTAGCCAGTAACCAAGAAGAGTTTGAAACTCATCTAGTTACACTGTTGACACGTCCTGATTTGGGGCGTCCCCTCGGATTGGCCGCACGCCGAATTATTGAACAGCGCTTTAGCTTAGCCGCGCAGATAGACGTTATGGAGACGGTTATACGCGATGCTGTAAAATGGAAAACCATATGAAAATACTGGTAACAGGTGGCGCAGGCTACATCGGTAGTACGGTTGTTTCGGCCCTAGTTGAGGCGGGTCATGTGCCCATCGTTTTAGATTCGTTGATTCAGGGTCAATCTGAATTTGTCTCCCACCATCCGCTGTATATTGGTGATATTGCAGATACAGCTCTATTAGAAGTGTTGTTCTCTGATCATCCTGATATTACTGTTCTAATGCATTTCGCAGCACTCATAGATGTCGAGGAATCTATGCGCCTTCGTTTTGTATATTATTCCGAAAATCTATTTAAAGCGGCTACACTAATCGACTGGGTTCAAAAACGTGGCATTAAGAACGTCATCTTTAGTTCTACGGCGGCAGTGTATGAGAGTGGTTCAGGATCTACAGGGCTAACTGAAGAGGCTTCTGTACAACCTCTAAGTCCGTATGCTCGCTCAAAACTGATGTTTGAATCAGTCTTACGTGATATGTGTATTGAGGCAGGTACCTCAGCTGTGGCACTGCGTTACTTCAATCCCATCGGCGCCGATCCTGCTATGCGATCTGGGCCTTATAAAACTGATCCGTCACATATCTTGGGTAAGCTGACGGCCCTTGCTGCCAAAGATGGTGGTGAGTTCGTAATTAATGGGAACGATTACCCAACGCGTGATGGCACCCCAGTTCGCGATTACATCCACGTTTGGGATTTGGCACAAGCCCACTTAGCAGCGTTAATGTATGTCACAGGCGCAGAACAGCCTCGTGGCGACTTGACCATTATCAATGTTGGATCCGGTTCAGGTGTGACTGTCCGCGAATGCGTTGATGCTTTTCTTATGGTTACTGAGCTGCCTATCCAAGTTCGGGTAGGTGAAAGGCGTGCAGGTGATACGGCTGGAGCGTATGCAGATACGAGCCGGGCACGTGACCTTTTAGGGTGGCAGCCCAAACTGACGTTAGAACAGGGGATACGTGATGCTCTAACTTGGCAACACTCTTGGAAACAACGTGAGTAAATCGAACCCACCTTCCATTTTCTTTATGGTAACTGCCTCTGTAAGCTTGGTATTCTTGCGCGGTCATTTGGCTAAGCTACAGAACCAAGGTTGGAGTACAGGAGTGGCGAGCGCACCGAGCAATGTGGGTCAATTGGAAGCATTTGCTCTGCAAGAGGGTGCACAGGCTTTTCCTCTGGCTATAGAACGTGAAATCAGCCCACGTTCCGATCTACAAGCATTGTGGCAGACTTACCAGACGTTACGACGATTTAGACCAACTGTTTTGAATGTTGGAACTCCCAAAGCGGGTCTAGTAGGGGGGTTGGCTGGAGTGGCAGCCCAGATTCCTTTGCGCATCTATACCGTACATGGTTTACGTCTTGAAACGACGACTGGCATCAAACGCCGAATACTAACTTTGGCAGAGCGGATAGCAATGGCCTGTGCACACCGAGTTGTTTGTGTCAGCCCGAGTTTGCGTGGCCAAATACTTCAACTCCGACTCGTTCCTGCGCACAAAACAATTGTCCTTGGTGCGGGTAGTGCCAATGGTATTTCTATTCCAAATTTACCAGATTTTTTACATCAAACTCTAGCTCTCCGAGAGAAATTCACGCTCTCCAGCAATACTCCTGTTGTAGGCTTCGTCGGGCGATTCACCAGAGACAAAGGAATTGCAGAGCTTATGGCTGCCTTCCGTACCCTCAAAGAACATCACCCTGAGTCCAAACTGTTACTTGTTGGTGACTATGAAGAAGGTGACCCAATACCACCTGCCCTACGTAACGAAATAGACCAAGAAGAAGGTGTAATCAAGGCAGGCTTCGTTAAGGACGTGACGCCTTATTACCCCCTGATGACTATTTTGGCTCTTCCCACTTACCGAGAAGGTTTTCCCACGGTCGCTTTGGAAGCAGCAGCCTTGGGCGTACCCTTAGTTACGACGACCGCTACCGGAGCGCGTGACGCAGTACGAGATGGACGAACGGGATGGCTCGTTCCTGTAGGAGATGCAGCAGCGTTAGCTCACGCTTTGTCGGAAGCTCTGGCAGATCCAAAAGAGGCTATTAGGCGCGGAGCGGCCGGTCGTGCATGGGTTGCAACAGAGTTCGTTCCCGCGGACGTGCATCAGCGCTGGTCAAACTACTATAATGATTTGTTGGAATGGCGCAGGTTGAGTGGTCTCGCGCCACTGAAGCGAGGGTTTGACACTGTTATTTCAGCTTCAGCATTGGCCGTTTTAGCGATCCCCCTAAGCGTGTTAGCCCTCATCATCCGATCCAAATTGGGAAGTCCGGTGCTTTTTCAGCAGATTCGCCCCGGTTTGGGTGGTCAACCCTTCATTATGCACAAGTTTCGAACCATGACGGATGAGCGTGATTCAGACGGCGGACTTTTGCCCGACGAGCAACGCCTCACGCCTTTTGGCAAGTTTTTGCGCTCTAGCAGTCTCGATGAGTTACCGGGACTGGTGAATGTCCTGCGTGGTGAAATGAGCCTAGTTGGCCCACGTCCATTGCTGATGGAATATCTTCCTTTGTACTCTCCCGAACAGGCGCGTAGGCATCAAGTACGACCAGGAATTACGGGTTGGGCACAAGTCAACGGGCGCAATGCTTTATCATGGGAAAAGAAGTTTGAGTACGACGTTTGGTATGTCGATCATCGCTCGTTTTTGCTTGACCTCCGCATTCTTTGGATGACAGTGCAGAAGGTATTGAAGCGGGATGGCATCAGTGCGCCCGGAGAAGCAACTATGAGTCGATTTGAGGGTGCGAAGTCCTCTATGTCTGTGGTGGAATAAATATCATAGGTGCTGGTGGACACGCCCAAGTGGTTATTGCTATGGCAGAGCCAGCTGGACACCGTATCGCTGAGATTTACGACGGTACCAAACAGTAGACCTCTTGCGAAAGTCTTGGGCTCAGCTGGCAGCGTGGAGCGAGACCGTCTGACACGCACCCTGAAGATGAACCGCAAGCAGTTTCGTCGACGCATCGGGGTCTATCCAGAACCTTTTGCCGAGATGGAAGAGGTACTGACCCTCGGCGAAGGACAAAAGAAGAAAGCTGGCCGCCCAGCCGCGCTCAGCGTGGCTGAACAACTCCTCTTGACGCTAGAATTCTGGCGTGAATACCGGACCTTCGTACACCTCGGGGACGACTGGGGTGTGCATTACGATGGCGTGCACGGCACGGTGGAACGCGTGGAAGCGGCCCTGACCGCCAGTGCGCAGTTCCAGATGCCCAAGAAATGCGTGTTCCAGGAAGCGCAATTCGTCTACAGCATCGCCCGCATCGATGCTTCCGAAGTGCCGTGTGAACGGCCCAAAAAAAGCAGCGCCGCTGGTACAGCGGCAAGAAAAAGCGCCACATCCTGAAATGTCAGCTGCTGATCTGCACCGTGGCTCAGCGCATCCTGGGCACGGCCACGAGTGCTGGGGCGCGTCATAACCTGAAGCTGTTCCGTCAGTCGGGGGTGCGTTTTCCTCACGATACGGCCCTGATCGGGGATGCCGGGTATCAGGGCCTGTGGAGAAGCCACAGGTACGCCATCACCATCCATAAGGCGACGCGCGCGTCACCCCTTTCCGCCGACCAGCGCCAGGAAAACCGCGTACTGGCGCAGACCAGGCAGGGGATCGAGCAGGTCATCCGTCGCCTGAAGATCTTCCACGTACTGGGGCGTGTACCGACGTCGGCGGCGTCGGTTTACACTCTGGGTTCAGCTGATCGCGGCGCTCTATAACCTCACCCGCGCACGTCCCGCCTGACTTTCGCAAGAGGTCTAGTAAGGCTCAAGTGTTCTGACTCATCCTGTTGTAAGAAAACTTCAGGAGTTGCTAGATGGGCGAGATACCGTGGCCGTCATTGCCATTGGCGACAATGCCACTTGGCAAAGGGTGGCCGTGCGTTGGCATGACGTCTAATGGTTGATTCGCCCAACAGCTTGAGCTGCACCCAATGTGGTGCTTATTGGTAGTCCGTTGACTTTGAAGAAGGCCCTTGTGTACGGCATTTACGTGACATAGAGCGAGAGAGGCTGCCCTTGTGCCACAGACCTAAGCAACGCGAGCAGTGTCTTGGGTGGTTCAGCCGTTGTAAAGGCACGCCACGCTCGCCAGATCCAGACAAAGGGTTCCACATAACAACGGACGCGACGCAGAGCGGCACTCCAGGTCGGCGGCGGCTGAGCCGCTGCTGAGGGGTGGTGATCGTCGTGCGGCTCGGTCGTGGGAGGGTCATCCGTGGGCTGTGCCGCCTCCCAAGACAAGAAACAGAACGCGACGCAGACGAGGTTCCAATGGCGTCGGAGGGCCAGGTCTGAGCGTGCCTGACCGTGTGTCCAGCCCACATGCTGCTTCACCTCGCGGTAGGCCTGTTCAATTCGAGGACGCCGGGAATCCAGCAAGGCGATCTCTAACAGCGTCGCTGGCGGCGTCTTGGCATGCCACACCCGGGTGTCCTGGTCATCCGTACGCAGATTGGAAATCAGATACTCCGTGCGATCCTCTGGCAACGCCACCGGATCCGGCGTGACGACAATCAGCCGAAAAGTGTGGTGCGGCCCGAAGGGGCCGCCCTGAAGTTCGGCGACCCATTTGATCTCTTGATGCCCATCGGCATAGGTGCGCAGGAGAGGCTGCCAGGCCTCTGGCGCTGCACGCAGCGCCAGTTCCAGGGCACTCCCTGGCTGATCTGCGGTATGCCACCACGTGTGGGATGCGGGCAGGGCCAACACGAAGGGAATGTGTTGACGGATCAGGTGGGTCTGGAAGACCTCGTTCCGCCCGGAGAAGCTATCCGCAACCACTGCCCGATACGGCCAATCGGCCCGGACCGCATCAATCATGTCAATGGCAAGTTGGGGCTTGGTTTTGAACGTGGGATCATTGGTCTTGCGTTCAAAGTGATGTGCTGGTGTATACGGCACAAATTTGAGGGGAACATATGCATTTGGCGTGTCATACAGCACATGGACGGTCATGATGCCCGAATCGACCTTGCCCAAACTTCCTAAGTACTGGCGACCGACATGCACAGTGTGCGTGCCGTATTTCCGGTCGCCTGTCTCGTCAATGACCAGCACCGCGCCGTCACACGGCGCAGTACTGGCCAGCCTACACAGCATGGCCAAGCGCAGGTCATTCAACTCTTCCGGATCCCAAGTGCTTTCAGACAAGAACCACTGAACACGCTGTGCGTCTTTGTGTCGGCTGCCTAGTTGACCCGGTTCAGTATTCGCGAGTCCCGTCGCCGTTTTGTGACGTTCCGTTCCCAGGAGAAGACCTTGCAGATACGTTCGAAACGTGGCTTGCTGTATGGGACGCGTAAACGCCGCGTCGAACAGCTGGCAATACTGCTCCAACGGTTCAGGAATGAGTTGCTGGGTGTTCATTCCCTAGCTTGCACCCATTTCATGAGTCAATGGACTACCAATAGTCATGGCTGGAGCGGTTTTGCAACCTATTGTCCGATTAGAAAGTCATGTCATCGTCAATACGATGGCGAGTGTAGATCATGAATCCAAACTCAACAATTTTGTGCATGTCGCGCCGGACTGCCACCTCGCAGGCAATGTTTATTTTGAAGAAAGCGTTTTTGGGGGTATAGGATCATCGTATGTACCTAGCGTAACCGTTGGCAGCTGGAGTACCATCGGTGCTGGCGCAACATTCACAAAGTCTCTTTCTGATGAGGTCACTGCCGTGGGGTTCCAGCTCAAGTTATTAAGGTACGGGCCATGTCTTGATGTCTTTTTTAGGTTGCGATCAAGATATCCGTGCCTGACTTGGTAGGTAAGATTATTTTCATCAGTTACCACATAAAAGGCGAGTTCAAGTTGCTAGCGCACCACTCTGATGAGTCGAGTGTACTTCGTGGG
>NZ_SSNW01000023.1 GCF_004801315.1 Deinococcus sp. Arct2-2 | reverse complement strand
CGCTGACTGGGGCGAAGTGTCTTGGCCTGTGGTTCTGTCAGAGGGGGTCACTCCAAGGAAGATGGGCGTCGGTATCCAGCTCTCGGACGCTTGCACGTTTGCGTTTCTTTGTAGCGTGGGCAGTGAAGGCAACAGGAGGTCGGGCAGATGGAGCAGCCGTCCTTGCGGTCTTACCAGAGCTGTACCAGCAGGATGGGTGGTGTTCAATCATTCACCGCCTCAATGGACTGAAGTGGGTGATGTTGTCTTCGAAGATGATGCAGTCACTGGAGGAAGATCCTCAACCGGAGGGGTGCGCACTGTTGGCCTGCCCGATGCATAGCCGAGGTGTGTTCCGGATGGCAAGGTGGCGTGGGGGTAACGGATAGCAACAGCAGCCCGCGCCGCCAAGGAGCCCCGATCGGCGCTAAAGATACGACTGAGCATCCAGCCATTCCTGCTTGGAAGCGGCTGTGCCAGACAAACTTTGCCTTACACTCACCGCAAATTGAGATATGGATTGCCAGTTGTGCAACTCAAGCTGGGCGCGGGAGTGGCACACGGCTCCTGCTCAGGCTCACTTTGCCGGCGCTGCCCAGAATCACCCTGAACCCTCCAGCAACTCCTGGAATACCAGTATTCCAACCCTAATCAGGTCAGAAGGTGCTCAAGCTCGTCCAAGAGAGCCGAGACACGTTCAGCCTCATTCTTGGACAAGGTATGGTGCTCCAGCCGGTACGCCAGTTTTTTGAACCGCTGACTGGGGTTGGAAGGTGCGTCGGCGGGCGCCAACTGTTGAGCCCAAGCTTTGAATTCCTCGCGTGAACGCCAGGGCTGTGGTCCGCTTTGCAAAAAGGTCATAGCTTCGGCTTGTCGTCTGGGCTCCAGCCGCCCCACGGCCACGGCCAGTGAGTACGGCATCCCGGCCCGCACGTGGGTTAGCAGGGGAGGGGACAGGCGGTAGACCGAAAGGCGGTTGATCAGGAACGATTCCCAGGTCATTCCCGCCACGTCCTGAATGACCCGGGCGGCACTCAGGTGACGGGCGTCGTTGAGCTCCAGGCCAGAACGTTTGATGCCGCGCATTTCTTCCAGAAGTCGCCGGACGGCCGCCGCCGGTTCACCCACCAACTGGCACTCCAAGGTGAGAAGCTGCACAACACCTTCGGTCTGCTCAAACAGGTTGACGTCAGCACGTTTTAAATTCTCGTCCAGCAGGGCGCGGATGGCCTGGGTGTCGCTGTACTCCCGCACGATGGCGGGGATGGCAGGATGCCCCAACCGTTTGAAGGCTTCGAGGCGCCGGTGCCCAACCACCACCTCATAGGTTCCCGCTTCGCGGGGCCGAACCGTGATGGGCTGATAGAGCTCCTGGGCCGCAATACTCGCCATCAGGGCCGAGAGCCGCCCCTCGTCCAGTTCGTACCGGTATTGAAAAGGGCTGGGATGAATGTCGCCAACCGGGATCCAGAAGGCGACGACATCTGCCGCTTCGTCCAGAGCGCTGGCGGGCACGCGTTCCAGATGCTCCGTCTGAACCGTAATGGGAGTGGACGACTGGCCGACCTGACTGCGGCGCTCAGCCAACTTGCCCCGCTTACTGGACACGCGTGTCCACCTCCTCCAGCACGCGGCGGAGTTCCTGGGTGCTGCTGCTGCTGGGTTCCGCCAAGACCAGCGGCAGGCCGAGCCGGGGGGCCTGATTGAAGCGCTCGGCCTCACTCACGTAGGTGTCCAGCAGATAGGGCGCCAGCGAGGGCCGGGTTCGGATGGTGTCGCGGATCTCGTTGTGCATGATGGTGCGCGGATTGCCGTAGTTCATGACCAACCCGGCCACCCGCAGGTAGGGATTGAATTCGAGGTACTGCTCGACCAGAATCATCAGCCGTTCCAACCCGTCCAGGCCGAGGTCGGACTTGGCAAAAGGGGAGACGACATAGTGGGCGGCCATCAGGGCATTGCGGGTCAGGGGGCCGAGGTTGGGAGGCGTATCGATCCAGACTTCATCCACATCGACGCCAAGGG
This sequence comes from Deinococcus sp. Arct2-2, assembly GCF_004801315.1. Classification (GTDB taxonomy): domain Bacteria; phylum Deinococcota; class Deinococci; order Deinococcales; family Deinococcaceae; genus Deinococcus. Next base: position 59,764 of record NZ_SSNW01000023.1, on the reverse strand, counting down.
TGCCTAGCGCGTCGAGGGCCTCCCGCAGGGCGTACTCGATGGGTTTGGTGCGGTGGAAATTGGCCCGTTCCAGGTCAGCCAGATCATTGTGGGCGGGCACCAGCAGGATCCGGGACAGGGCGTCGTGTTCACCTGCCCCGGGCACGCTCTGCAGCAGGTCCGTCCAGAGGGTATGCCAGCGTTCACGGGAGCCCGGCGCGTTGCGCGGTAGGCGCAGCTCTTCATTAAGCAACTGCACCGTGGTCCGGTCTGGGTCGACGGACATGTTCAGCAGGGTCGCCAGGTGGCCTTGAGGATCCAGATCCAGCAGCAGCACGCGCTTGCCCTGCTGAGCGCGCAAGACCGCCAGATTGGTGGTGAAGGTCGATTTGCCCGCCCCTCCCTTGGCATTGGCAACCACAAAGACGCGGGGGCCACTCACCGCGCCGGTGTACTCCAGCCAGTCGCGTCCACGCACCCGCCACTGGTGACCCACCTTGTAGCCGCGTAGTTCGCCGACCTCCAGTTTCCGGGTCAAGGTTCGTTCGCTCACCTGGAACCCAGCCGCGAGCTCGCGTAACGTGTACATTTTTCCAACGTCAATTTCCACACATTTATCATGACATCTTCGCCGCCTCTGGGCCAAGTGGTGTCCGGTCTGTCAATTTGCGGGGTAAATCAGTGCCGTATGCAGTTCGGCGACTCTCGACAAGTGCCGCTCGTGCCTTGGGGGCGAGCGCTTGGGCTGCAGGAATGTTCTCTGGTGGGTTGAAATCCGGGGGGCAGGGAGCCATGACTTTGGATGGCTACCGGTGAAACGCCCTGGCTCCAGTCTGGTCGCCAGAAGTGGTGAGTTTCACTGCTTGAGGGGGGCGGTCTGAGCAGTGGGCGACCCAGGCGCACCTCAAGGGTACAGATCGCCTCTCCTGTTGATCCTTCAGGCTCAGGCTAGAGCAGGTCTCTCAACTCGACCCCAAGTCCCCGGGCCAGCGCGTCTTGATTGTCGATGCTGATATTGCGAATGCCGCGCTCCACCTGACTGATGTAGCTCCACGTCAGCCCGCTTCTTTCGGCCAGGTCTTCGAGCGTCAGGCCCTGGCGGCGCCGCTCAGCCCTCAACTGGCCAGCAAATTTCAGACGTGAGGCACTGGCTTCTTTGGGCAGCGGAGTCTTGCGGGGACGGGGCATCGCCTCAGCGTCGTCAGATCAAGCCGGCTAAGCCATGCACTCTATATCTTATCACTCTATACCTTATTTTTTGATATACAGTTCAGCAGCTCACACCACAGCCTTTCGGAGTCCATTCGGGCTCTCTGCGGGGCTGCTGCGGAGGACACATGAACTGGAAGCCGCTGACCTTTCCCCTCCTCCTGCTGACCGCTTGCAGTGACAGGAACGCGCCGAGTACCGCCCTCTTTGAACAGGTCATTGAGGCAGATAAGGCCGTGACCCAGGCCGTGTGCCGCGACATCACCACGGGCGTTGACCGCCTGCCAGCCAAGTACCAGCTTGACGCGGATCAGGATTCTTTTTTTCAAGACTATAAAATTCTGGAGAAGAACGGGTACCTGACGATTCGGCAGACCAAAGCCACGGACGTCTTCGGGACAGCCGTAGATGCCTGGGAAGTCGCTCTGACGCCCAAATGGGCCACCGACTTTGACACGCCCAGCGACGGTGAGCGCTGCGTGGGCACCTGGCGAGCACAGAAGGTCAACAGCTTCACGCCCCCCGCAGAGGTGAACGGCGTGCGGGTCAGTGCCGTGACCGTGACGGGAACCCAGAGCTATACCGCTTGGGCCAGCGATCCTGAACTGAGAGCGGTCTTCAATCTTCCCCCCTTGAAAACGACGACGGAGAAAACCTACACGCTGGTGCTCAAGAATGTGGGCTGGGAAGTGGCCGGAGTCAGTGAGTGAGGCGACGTTTTTAACTTGGAGAATCCAAACCGCTGGTGATGTTCATGCTGGGCAATTCAAGTCCAGATTGTTGAGCGCTTGGCCGCGTGGACGCTTCGTGTAACGTTCACGGGTTCGGTCTTGACCGTCTTGCGCAGTCACGGCATGGAAAGGTCACGTTCTGCGAGCAGGACTGCGGCCTCTCAACCCATGGCGTACACGCTCAAGGTCAGTCAAGCAGGCAGCAGGAGTTCAGGCTCTTGAACAATGAGTTCAAGACCGCTCTGGCCAGGAGGGGGTGGACTGCCCTGCGTCCGACCGTAGGGTTGTGGATTCCTCGGGGCGCATGATCAGTCAAGGAACACCGTGAATCAGGGGGCGGTCACCAGTCGAGCCTTGCGGCACCTGCTCGGCAGTGACCCGGCCTGGTCTCGGCGGCTGCAACAAGAACTCCTCACCCCGCCCCTTCGCCTCCCCTCTGTCACCGCAGGTCCCCACCCCTGGCCCGAAACGCCGAGCCCGGCCACTGAGGACGCCGTTCTGGAACTGCTGCGCTGGCAGATCGAGGCGTCCACCGGTCACCCTCAACCCGTCACTGTCCATGCCCTCTCCCTCGGCGCCGCCTCTCCGGCCTGGGGTATCCGGCTTCACGAGCTCGCCCGGCACGTTCAGAACCGGCGTGACCGCTTCCTGGCGCGGCAGGTGTTCACCCCAGAAGACTTGGCCCTCACCCTGCGCTGGACTCTGGATTCGATATTTCCGGATCGGGTTCCCCCCATGAAAAGCTTGGCAAGGCAGGAACAACACTTGGCCTGGTTGCTCGGCGCACCTTGGCCAGACGCGCTGCTCTCGTCAGCCAGTGTGGCCCGCCCTTCGGTAGGCGACATCTTGGTGGACGACTGTGCTGTATTTGTCCGTGTTCAGTGCGGCCTGAAAGTAGAATTGTCCTGGCGACTGGTCTTGGGTGCCGCCGCTCTGGCCACCCTTCACGCCGCCCCGACACACGATCCCGGGAAGATCCGCGTCGGGCTCTGGAGTGTGCCCCATTCGACCTTGCTGACGGTGGGTCTCCTCGACCTCTTTCCAGCAGCGTCTCTCCCCAAACTCCTGCAGACGTTTGGGCCGTGGATCAACCAGACCGACTGGCAAGCGCTTGGACAGGCCCGTTCGTCGGGGCGGTTGCCCGTCGGTCTGCTGCGTCAGCTCCATCCCGTTTTGGCTCTGCAGGTGGTGAACAGTCAAGCCAAAGGGATCGGCGCTCAGCTTCAGCATGACCCCCAGCACAGGAACGCTCCAGCACTTCGCCGGGAGCAGGCCTACCTGTACGAAGTCAAGGCCCGCGCCGCGCGGGTGATGTTGGATCAGGAGGTGCTCCGGCCCGCCCGGCTGGACCGTGGCGCCCTCCTGGTGGTCGGTGAAACCCCAGTGGGGCCGCGCGGCTTTCATCTCCCGCTGAAGCGGTTCGGGCTCTACGCTGCGCAGATTGAAACCGAGGCCAGCAGTCTTCCGGGACGCATTCAGGATGCGGAGGCCGTACTGGCGCAGTCTGACCTGACGCGCGCCCTAGCTCTGTTGACCTGGATCATTGCCAGCAAGCGGATGCCGGACGGGTGATGGCCAGAAGAGATGTCGGTTCCAGCTGTGGGTTGGACGTGCTGAATGACACCGGACGGGCACCTGCAGTGGCAAGACTTCTTTCTAGAGCGGCACGAGCAAAATCATCTGCTGTCCCAGGCCGCCACAGGCGATGGGCAAGGCGGCCCAGCAGCGGATGCTTTAGCGTGACGGGGGGTAAATTCAGCGGAGGGTTGGCATGCCTGAACCCAGCGAAGCGCTACGCTGTGTCCATCCCAGCCCGCGCCCCAGCGGACGGAGAACCTCCCGCATGCCCAAAGACAAGATCCCCAGTTACCACCAAACCCACCCCCCAGATCTGGCCAGTATTGAAGCGCTGAAATTAGAAGGATTACAGCCGGCGGAGGGTCAAACCGTCGCCGCACTGTTCAAGCTCCGGAACGGCGACCGCGAACACCTCTGTGGCCTGTACCGACGAGGAGACGCGGTGCCCCTGCAGGTCAAAAAGCCCACCTGATGGCGGGCGGCAGCCCTGGGCCGCTCGAACTCTTGCGGACCTCGGTCTTGTCGGCAAGTGGATCGGTGTTCTTGCTGTGTGATGTTGCAGCGGGCCGTGGAGAGTACCTGCTGGTGATGGGCGCTTCTCAAGCCCGGGAGCTCCCGAGTGGCCGTCCCGGGGCGGCGACGCCCCTCAGGTGAATGACCTTTGGAACGTCATATTCACCCTGAGCCCGCAGGACGCCCACGGCCTCGTCGAGCGTGATTTTGGCGAAGTGCATCGACAGGCTCCGAACGACCCGGCAGTTCACCCCCCATCTTGGCGAGTACGTGGTGGTGGGCCTGTACCGCTAGATCTGCGCCCCACTGTGTAGGCAGCCCTGCGTTTCTCTCTGGGCAGGCGGCAGTCACGTGGAGTCCCGGCATGCTGTCCCCCACGCGAACTTTCCCATCGGCCAGACCATCGAGATGCCCTCGTACCGGATTGAAGCCTTGTTTAGGAGTCCGTTGCCTTCTCACTCTACGGTGCCTGTCAGCCGTCGTTCTGAGCGTGCAGAACGACGGTCAGACTTGCTGGACACCGGTAGCAGGCCGTATTGAGTGCACCACTTGCTGACGTCACGAGCCTCCCAGTCAACACTGACGGAAAAGCCATAGTCCTAAGACCGGTGGGCACGATAACGGAGGTTGAATTCCTTTTACTCTGGTCAGGCAGTCCTTGCGGGTTCAGAATGAAGTTCCATGCTGACCCTTGATGCCCAGAGTGCTCTCCTCCTCATTGACGTTCAGCAAGGGTTCGACGACCCCATTTGGGGAGAGCGCAACAATCCTCACGCGGAAACGCATATCGCTGCGTTGCTGGCGGCGTGGCGTCATCAGAGCTGGCCCATCTACCATGTGCAGCACGTCTCTGAGTCACCCGACTCGCCGTTGAGACCAGGGCAAGATGGCGTGAACTTCAAGGCCATGGCCGAACCTCATCCCAGTGAGCCTGTGGTTCAAAAACACGTCAACAGCGCGTTCATCGGGACGAACCTGGAAGGGCAGCTGCGAGCAGCAGGCATTTCCAGTTTGGTCATCATCGGACTGACCACCGACCACTGCGTGTCGACTACCACCCGGATGGCGGGCAACCTCGGCTTCCAGGTGCTGCTGCCTGCAGACGCCACGGCCACGTTTGACCGCATGGGGCCGGATGGCCGCCACTACGGAGCGCAGGAGATTCATGACGTGCATCTCGCCAGCCTGAACGGGGAATTTGCCACGGTCACCGAGACGGAGCTGATTCTGGGGGCAATAAGGATGGAGGGGTGACGACTCAGAGCGGTGGAGGGCAGAGAAGCTCCCGCGGTGATGATCCAGCATCCTGAATTCTGACCATGATCAAGAAGGCGTGTCTTGAAGCAAGTTCCAAAGCGGCACGCCGACGCTAGCGGCGATGTCTTCGAGGGTCATGTCGTGGTGGCGTTCTTCTCGGAGGCGTCGTCCGAAGGTGAGTCTGGATTCGGTGGGGGATTGTTTTAGCCATGCTTGAGCCTGGGCAGCAGCAGGATGAGTAGCCATGCAATTAAAGCTATGTCAATTAAAGACATACTGAGTTGGATTATGAACATCCTTCTCTAAAAATGAGTGCACCTGTTTTAAGCGTGAACCTGCTTGAGGCCGGGTGAGATTGTGGCTTGAATACGGCATCCGCTTTTGGCCACGCTTCCTACTGTCTGGGCGTGGCAGTATCGAATGCGACCCAAAATAAACAGGGTGGATGGGCATACTTGGAATGGATTTCCACTTGCTCCTGACACGGATTCGGATCGAAAGCGCCCAAATATGGCGCTTTCGATCCGAGCGGAATGGGTAGGAAAGAGCACGGGTTGCGCGATATGGAGCCGCAGGCGGTGCTGTTCCGACTGTGGCGGAATTACGCAGAGGCCGTGCTACTTTCGCTGCTCATCAGGGTTGGCTGGAAGAGAATCAGCTTTTAGCTTTTTTATCAGGGCGATCACACGCTTAATTCCAGCAACAGTCATTTTCGGCTCAGCCAACGGCTTGGGCACAGGCGTCTTCATGGTCTGATCCTTATAAATGTAATTTATACACATTAGGGGAGGGTATAATGTACAGAACTTGGTGAAGTCTTGGACATTATGCTGACATAGGTGCCGAGACAAGCCGGCGCTCTTCCAACGGCGGTTGAATGCCGTACGTTACGGTACTCAATTCACTTCTTAGGTCGCCAAAATATTGCTCGAGGACACGGTCTGAATAGGCGCGATTAGGTTAAATCTTACACCTTGACCTTTTTGATAGTTTATCTTGGTAGACTTGGTATTTTATATCTTCTTTTAATGCTTTTTAATAATAATCTAGTGAATGTTCTGCCTCTTAGCGGCTTAACTCCTTCAGAATTAAATTTCTCAATAATCTCTTTATTGGTCATGGTTAATGAAAGCTTTCTCAGTGAATCTATAAAACTTTTTTCATATTTTAATTGAGTGAGGGGCATGTGTATAACTGTATTGCGTCCTGAACTCCAAACAATTTCTATTTTATGATCATCCGATTTAGTGATTGTCACTCTTGAAATAAAGCATCTGATTAATTCCTTACGATCTTTATTACTAATAAAATCGCTCGTCCGTATAAAATCTAAATCGTTCAGAATATTTTTCAGGTAGCTCCTCTCCTCTTGCGTAAAATTCTCAGGATCTTTCGCTGTCTCAAAGTCTTCACTGTTCTCAACACTCCTCAATGTTTTTATGCTTGCCTCCCATTCTTTTAGTAGATTTTTTACAATTTCGCTCGAAACTTCTCCGTCTTCAATATTTTCTACCGCATATCTGTAGGCTTTTTCAGCCTTGGTGACCCTATTTTTAGCACCTTTTATAGAATCGTCACGGGTGATACGAGCTTTCGATTTCTCTAACAACAGTACATCTTCAAAATTTTCTACGGCTTCCACATTTAGGATGGTTAATTGTTGTCTTATTTCGTTGAAAATTATATCATTTAACCCATTAACATATAAATCTTTACAGTTTGTATAGCGCGAAGTTTCACTATGGCGGCATTGGTAAAGACTTCTTGATACAGAAAGTTTTCTGGTATAAAGATGTTTTCCACATCCCCCGCATATGACCAAACCTTGCAATAGATTATTTCCTGTTCTGGGAGACCCTGCCGAATATCCGCCAAAATTGTATGTGTTTCCTAAAATCTTCTCTTGGTTAGTCAGGAACTCTTCCCAAGTTATATATCCTTCATGCTTCTTCATATGAAGACTAAACCAGTCCTGACGAACATTTTTTTTGACTGATTTATATACTCTTCCATCTTTTATTCTTTTCTTGATTGTTAGCCTTCCAAAAGAATTTGCCCCCGCGTAAGTTGGGTTCTTTAAAATATTGAAGACTCGTGACCTATAGGGTATAACCCACTCGACTCCTGTTGGGAGTCTGGTTGGTATATATCCAGTTACCCCTCCGCTCTCAGCTACCTCAATTGCCAATCGGCGTGTTACACCAGTTGCAGAGCCCTCTTCCCTAAATAAGCGAAAGATTTTATCTATAGCATCACGAACAGATTTGTCAGGGTCTTTAACTATTAAAGCGCCGATTCTTACATATCCCGTTGGGCATTTTATTTTAAATTCACCAATCGAAGCTAATGCTTTTTTCGCGCTAAAGGATCGCTCATGAAGCATAGAAGAGTCCTGCTTAGCAAAAATCTTATTAATGCCCAGCAGCATTCTGTCGCTTATATTATTTGGATCATATATTCTATTATGGTCGCCCAAAAGCACATTCATCACTTCTGAATACTCAATGACACGCTCCCCATCAACTCCGTTGCGAAAAAGGCGTGTGATTTGAGACGAGAATATGATTCCCACCTCGTCTGCCTCAATCATTCGCAAAATTTTTTCTAGGCCTGGTCTCACACTACCAAACGACGCTGATACTCCTAAATCGTCTTCAATAACGATGATTTGATCTTCCCGCCAGCCAAGTTGGCGGGCTGTGTCATAGAGACTCCTCTGATGCATGGTGCTCCCAATATTGTCTCTCACCTGAATGGGGCTGGATTGACGAACATACACTACGGCGGCTCGTCGCAGATGCTGATCTTGTATTGTCATCTGTACCTTCCTTGGGCGCCTGCTTGAACGCGTATCGCCCGTAACGCCACTATGTCGCTCACCGTGTTCTCCGCCCAGTAGCTTTTTCTTGTCTGTATACACAGGATTTCAATGTCCCACTGGCCAGACCTCATTGCAGAGTTTCTCAAGACGCACAAACCTCCTCTCCACAGCAACACGCTTAACGTGTACCGGTCGGTCTTGCGCCAATTTTTCGTTTGGGTTGGAAGCTCAGGTCATGAACCAAATTCCAAGGGTGTTGCGCTCTATCTTGAAACTCATCCTCACTGGAAGGCTTCTACTCGGCGGCTGCATTCGATTGTGCTCGTCCAGTTTTTTCGTTGGACGCCCTCTCAATTAAGTTGGGCGAACGACATCCCAACGGTTCCCCATCTTCAAGTCACCAGTCATCTGCCTGATCCAGCAGTTATCCAAGGAATATTCTCGCTTATCCCTCCTGAGCAGGAGAGGGACGCTTTGCTGTTTCGCCTAATCTACGCTGCCGGCCTGCGCATCGGAGAGGCCCTTGCTCTGCGTGGCCACCACTTGACACAACAACAGGATGAATACGTTTTACGTTTGGATGGTCGTCAAAGGATAGTGATCCTCACTGACGAGGAGGTTGTCAGACGGTTAAGAGCGCGTCTGGCCCAACTCGACACTCGTGACCAGTTCTTGTTCCAAGCGCGCAAGAACGGTCGCATTTCACCGCTACGTCAACAGAGCATGCACGAGCGCTGGATCACCTACACACGTAAAGCAGGCACAGTATGCTCATTAGAGCAATTGCGACACTTCTATCCTCAAGAACAGGCTGGCCTCTACCCCCCCGATAGGCTCTGCCAAATACTTGGCTACACAAGAGTACATTCTGTTCAGCGCTACTATTCAAGCTCTCTAAATCAAACTGCCAAGGTTATTGAATAGACGATATTTATTCACATCTACCGATTTGGGTCGCTACTTACAACTTCAAGTGTATTTTTTGAGAGTCATTTTTAGAATCTACTCTTTCAAACTCACGAAAACGTGCTCGAAAAACCTTGAGCACCATGTTTCTCCAAAGATGAAGTGCGCGTTGCTGATTCTCTGGAGACAATTGATTTTGTATCGTCCTTTCTTCATATCTTACGAGCTGCTTTTCTTTAGTCACTGCCCCTCCACAAATCGAACCGATATGCTCAGTGGTGTACGAATCTAGTAAAAGAATAGAGCTATCTATCGTTGACCCATTATTCACTAGAAAAGATCCTTAATTAAATTTAGAGTACTTGTCAAAATAATATAGTTCTAATTGAACGGAGTAAGCTAATTTGAGGGCGCAGTCGAAAGAATGGATGCGTCAGAAGTGGTTGTTTAGAGGCTGCAATTCAGGCGGATGCTCTAAGGTGCAAAAGGTAGATGCACGGGAACCTCCACAGCTTGACCTTCACGGATTTCGAACGCCTTGAGCTGAACGGCTTTGCGGCGTTCTCGGGCGGTCAACACCACCAAAGGCCAGATCCGCGTAGAGGAATTGACCCGCCAGTGTGCGTGCTTGATCAAGGCTTCCACACTCCCCTCTGTTGGAGCGGTGAGCAGCTTGTCTGAGTGGGAAAACCACACCCAGCCCAGGTGACGGTACGGGGTATAGCGTTCGAGGGCGTAGCTATAGCCCCGAACGCGTCCTCTTAAGTCCAGCTCATTGGCCAAAGAATCTTCCTTTGGGATATATCGGCCAAGAGGATTGCTGGACAGGATTTCCTGAATCCACACCGAGCTGCCAGAACGGATTCCAATGAGCATCAGATGGGTTCTATGAGGTGTCGATCCGTCACTGATGTCGCGGATCTTGCGCGTGGCCTCCTCCGAGAACAGAATTTGTTCCGTATTCAAGGGGGGGAGCATCTTGTTAAAGGACATCGTTCTATGCGCTGGGACACTCGCGTCCAGAGAACTGGAGTCCCTGCCGTTGCTCTCGCCGGTCGATTGAAACACTCTTGCTTCTCCACCAGTGGCTGACGAAAAGACGCCAAGAAGGGTTCCGAAAGGCTGTTTTCAGAGGCAAGCTGGAAGTGTCTCTCATGCCAAGGCCCTCCTGGCGGCCCTGACTCAGAGTAACACGACTTCAATTGATAAGGCTTCAAGTTATAAATTGGCACTGGTTCCGTCGCCTGAGGGATAAGGAAGCACTTCCTGCATCCTGGGTTGAAGACCCCCGTGCTCTGCGTTGAGCCGTCACGTTCGTCTGCGACTCCAGCGCTCCGGTCAGCACCTTGAGGTTGCTTCAGCAAGGCAGGGGTAGTCCAATTCTCCCTTTGAGCAGCCGTGAACCTTCACTCTGAGGGGGTCTTGGCAGGTGACCGGGGTTTCGGGTCGAGCAGTTCGCCTGGACGAACTTTGAACGCTTTGGCGAGCTTCTCAATGATGTCGATGCCCGTGCTCTGGCGCGCTTGCTCGATCACACCGATCTGGTTGCGGTGCAGGTGGGCCTGAGCGGCCAGATCTTCCTGAGACCACCCCCGTTCCTGCCGCAGTCGGCGCATGTTCTCTGCCAGATGCAGTCGGATACGGGGAGGTTTGTCAGACACGGACGTCATGAGGTGACGCTGGTGCGGGAATGATGGTGAAGGTTGGTGATTCGGGCGTGCAGACTCAGGAACTCTTGAGCGCGTTTCCGCCGTTTGAACCCCTGTTGTTGTCATTCCTGTCGCCGTGTGGATCGATGTTCCTGCAAGGTGATGTTGTTACAGCGGGCTGTAGAGATCACCTCTTGGTGGTCGACATGTGCCAAGCTCGCGATCTCCTGGATCGCGGCTCCGTAGCTACGAAGCTGGTCAGTATGGATGACCTCTGGGACATCGTATTCAACCAGCAGGCGAGTCAAGAAAGTCTTCGCCGCCTCAGTCTTCCGATGCCGCTGGAGGAGGATGTCGAGCACGAACCCGTACTCGTCTACAGCCCACCATAACCAATGCCGGACGCCGTCCACGCTCGTACACACCTCGTCGAGATGCCACCGGGAACCCCGTCGGGGTTCCCGGTGGCGCAAGTCTTCAGTGAAGAGGGGTCCGAACTTGATGCACCATTCGCGCAGGGTGTCGTGACTGACCACGATGCCGCGCCGGTGCAGCACTTCCTGGACGTCCCGGTAGCTCAGGGGGAAGCGGTGGTAGAGCCAGACGGCGTGCTGGATGATGCTCATAGGGAAACGGTGGCGGTACGGCTTGGCATCGGTCACGGACGAGCAGCCTACCCTGATCCGGTTAAGGCAACACAATCGGCTCCATTCGTCTATCAGTTCAGCTTTCTGGGCTGCCTGATCGAGGCGTGTTCGGTTTTGTCAGCCTGCGGCTTGCTGCTTTCCGGCCTACCTTCATGCAACGCCTGCAAGCAGTGAAAGCAGCCCCATCGTGCAGACCGGGCGCAAGCGCAGCATCCATCACATCAATCTTTCCCGGTTCAATCCGTGCGCATCAGGCTTTTTGCAACCGCCCTTTGAGGTCATCGACGAACGCCTGCAGGGTGAGGGTGGCGGCAGCCCGCGCCGCGTCATGCGCCAATTGGGCGGCCTGTAAAGCCCCACTCTGACACTGGGTTTCGAGGGCCGCCCGCTCGGCTGGGGTCAGCACCTTATGCAGCAGCAGCCGTAAGGTCTGCTGGGCCGCCCGCCACTGCGCTTCAGGGGGAAGCGCCACTTGAACGGCCAGCCGGGCGTCAGGTTCCTGCTGGGCCTCGGCCTCGCTGTGGGCCAACTCCTGCCGGGCGCGCTGCTCCTGCTGCTGGGGAGCCGGTTTCTCCCCCCCTTCCGGCAACACGTACTTGTCGGGATTCGAGATCACGTCGGCGATAAAACCCGGTGGATTCCGGGGCGCTTTGCCCTGACGGCGCAGCAACTCAGCGTACGCAATGGCCTGCTCAACCCGCTGCGGGTACGCGCTGGCGAGCTGCACCGCCCGCGGCGCACTGATGCGCTGCTCCCGCAGGAGCTGCACCAGGGCGGGATCAGGTTCAGACTCTTGCCGGAACAGGTAAGTCAGGTGCTGGTTTTGCCCCCGGCCCGTGACGGTGATGTCGGTCAGGTAACCCACGGCCCGCAACTCCTCATGGGCGGCGTCCAGCGCACGCATTACTTTACTAGGCCGCTCCTCGCGGATGCCGCAGGCTTCCCGCCACTCCATCAGGGGCACGCTCAGGCTTCTCAGCCGGGTGCCGTCGTCGGCGTAGCGGTGGGCCTCAGCCAGCCTGTAGAGGGCCCGGGCATGCGGCTGCTCGAGGTGAGTCAGCACTTCACGGCGCAGGGCGTGCGTATACCCCGCCCGGATGCTGGACGCCAGGTGAGCCGGGCGTCCGGCAGCAGTTCGGGCAATTCTGGCGTTTCCTGATCCCAGTAGCGGAGCTCCTCAAACAGCCGGAAGGCGGCGTTAAAGCGGATGGGCCGCCCGAGGGGATCGACCCAGCCCTCCCGGACGATGAACCCGGTGGCCCAAATGCGCAGCAGCCCCTCACGCATGCGGTGAAAGGCCCGTCCGTTTTTGGTCATCAGCGACGCTTCCCGCAGCGCATTGGGGGTGGTATGCAGCCAGTTGTCTTCCGGAGAGCCCTGGGCAATGAAGAGCTGCTCGACGCCCAGCATCAAATCCGTGTCGGCCCCGTGGGGACGGCCCCGCGTGCCTTCGCCGTGCACATGCACCGACCGGCCCCCGACCTGAAACTGGCTTTCCCACGCTGTTTCCACCGGCAAACGGGTCTGTACCGAGAAGAACCCGAGGCGGTCCAGATTCCGTTCGGTCAGCAGTTGGGGGGGTGGGAGGGGGCGTTTTCGCTGCATGATGTTTGTTCTTTTGTTAAAAGATATAAAAGAACAACAACAAGGGCAAGGGGGTTGTGCGTGCTGGTGCGGGTTTTTCGGTCAAAATGGCCCAAAGGTATCCCACATTCAGGGGCAAACGGCCCAAAAGTATCCCACGGTTGCTTCCTAAACGGCCCAAAGCTATCCCAACTGGAGGTGGCCGGGATCAACAATCCTCTTAAAGGCGTTGGAGACAGCGTACAGGCCCAATCGGCCCAAAAGTATCCCATCACGAACGGCCCAAAAGTATCCCCGCAACGGCCCAAAAGTATCCCGTTTTAAATGTCCGTGTGGCACAGCCTTTTAAGTCAACGGCCCAAAAGTATCCCAAGGTTAAAAGCAAGAAACGGGGGTCAGACGCAGAAGAATGGGGGGTGCAACGGCCCAAAGGTATCCCATAGATTCAAGGGGTCGAGGACGAGTGGGAGGCGGGGCACCGAACAGCAACTTGAGGCCACCCACCTGTGTCTGGTTCTCGGTGCCGGGATTTCACCAGATAACCTTAAGGCAGCGGGGGCAACGTACGAGTTCTGGCAAAGCTGATGACACCGAATCGAGTTAACTAGGAGGATGCTCTGTTGTCCGCCCTGCAGCCGTTGATCGCACTGGTTTTTTGATGGTTTCGCCGGTGTGCTATGACCGCTCCACCCCTCCGAGCTGATTTCTCCGTGGTTCTGGCGACGCTGCCCCTCGAGACCTTCGGCACGTTGCTAGGCATTGTTGGGCAGCTTATAAGCGCTGACGCGCTCCACGTGAGCTTGGCGGTCCGCCCGGTACCAGGCGCCGAGATCACGTGGCACAGAATGTGGGCAAATCCCGACTCGTGCTCGACATCCTGCTTCACCGGCACCGAGAGACCGAGGCCGCGAAGACCTTTTCAACCAGACTGCTGGGTGAATACGACGTCCCAGAGGTCATGCACACTGATTAACTCCGGAGTTACGGAGCAGCCATCCGGGAGCTCCCGAGCTTGCGAGGCGTCGATCACCAGCAAGTGATCTCCACGGCCCGGTGCAACAACCTTGCCTTGCAAGAACACCGATCCACTCGACGACATGAGCGAAGTCATCAGGGGTTGGGGCAGCGAAAACGCGCTCAAGAGTTCCTAAATTTGCACGCCCGCATCACGAATCTCCACCATCATTCCCGAACGAGCGTTTCCGCCTCGACCAGAAGAAGCAATCAGCAACGAGCATTCCAGACATGGTCAGCCGTCGTAATGGGTGTAGCCTGAATCTCACGCTACACCCACCCTCCCCATACCCAGCCCCGAATTAAGGCACCACAACCCCCAGGAGACCCCATGACGCAATCCACCCCTGCCTAGCCGTCCCTCCCGATCTCTACCGTTTGCGGGACGCGCGCCACTCCCAGATCAGAACAGCGATCGGAATGACATGCAGGCGCAGCAGGTTGGCCACGATGACGTCGGAGGCCGAAGCGTTGAAGCCCCAGCTCCAGAACAGCAGCAGCAGCGAGACGAAGAGGGCACCGGGTCGCCACCCCACCAACCAAAAGATGGGGAGCAGGAGCAAGGGCAAGATCACCAGGCCGCCCAGAGCCAGGATGAAGACCACGGCCCCCAGCCCGTCCATCAGGGTCTTGCCGCTGAAGAGCAGGCTTGAGAAGAACCACACCCCAGGCAGGAGGCAGACCACCGTTCCCAACACACGCAACCACAGGGGCATTCCCAGTGGGCGAGGAGGCGGGGATGGGTCAGGCCAGGGCATCAGGCAAGATACGCGCCCGCTGACGGCTTCGCTGGGCGAATTGCCCAACAGTCCACTCAGGAGAGTCCATGACCGAACCCATCCCTGCCGAGCCGCCTTTCATTCCCGACACTTACCGCCTGCTGGCGGTGTTCAATCTGATTCCACTCAAGAGCCTGATCGCATTAGAATTCGCCGAGCTGCGCCAGGCAGGCGACTCGCTGGAGATCAGTGATGCTCACCGCGCCCTACTCCGCCGCTTATCCAACGAAGGCCGGATCCGGTGGGTGGAGTAGGGCCCAGACGGGCAGGGTTACATCTTGACGGAGAGTGGCAATCTCGCCCTAGACGCCTACCACCTGAGGTACGGTCCGGCACATGCCCGGCGGCGCAAGCTGGCTGAGCAGGAAGCCTAGGACACGCTTTGAGCCAGCTCTCTCTGGCCCGTCTCACGGCCCGCGAGCGCCGCGAGATCAACCTGGTCGCGCAGGCCATCCATGAGCGGGAGGTCATCCCGGATCGCCTGAAAGGGGAGACCGACAAAAGAAGACGGAAGCGAATTGCCGGATCACTGAGGCCGGGCGCATAGTAGGTCTGGCCAGCGGCGGCGTGACGCTGCTGGAGAAGAGATCAAGCACGGCCGTCAGGCCTAGGGAGATGCGCCCGAAGCCTGCCGGTTGCTGCACGCCGGACGGGTGGCCAAAGCCCAGGTGATGGCCGCCCACGCGCTCGGCCACCGGGTGGCCAGTCGTCAACTCGACCAGCAGGCCCGCCAGAACGTCGGCCGAGACTTCCGGAGTGAGATTTTCAGTGTGTGCGAGTCCCTGGATAATGCGGCAGAGCGGGGCTCATTCCGGCAGAGGTCCTTCCGGCTGATTCTGGTCTGGCGTGGGGATGGCACGCGGCTGATCGTCGCCAACACGAGGGAGCTGGAGATCCTGACGGGCATGGACGTGGGCGAAGAGGGCTGGAATGATCTGGCCGCCTGAATCCATGAGCATTCCAATCCGGAAGGTTTGGCCCGCAGAGGTCGCCCGGCTGCTGATCCGGCCTCAGGGAGCGGGACGAGCTCGACATGCCCCTGCTCCGAGCATGTGTCCGCGACCACTCTCTGGGGCTGGTGCGTGCGCCGCGCCACGGTGTACGGCACCGCTGCAATGCTTCTACACAGACCGTTCTCGTGTTCGGCGCAGTTACTCCCCTGAGCGCCTCGATGACGCGGGTGAGCGGCGCTCATTGACGAAAAGCTGCATGAGATGCCACAACTCCTCGACCGTGCTCATCGATAACAGCGCTGTGGGCCTGATCTGGCGTGCGTAGCCTTCGAAGCTTCCCCGTAGGATCCAGCGGCCCTCCTCGGTCCAGCACGTGACGTGGATGCCGTTGGCTTCGAGCGCCGTAATGGTGGGGCGGGCCGGCGCAGGCAACAGCGCCAGGGCTTGGTCCCTCGGAACTTGTGAGGACGTCATTCCTTAGCCTGCTCGTTTCCCGCCCGAGACATTGCAACGTTTGCCCTGAGCATTGCCACCAGCCCGACCCACACCCCCAGGAGGTGAATTGCCCGATGCCGAAGCAACCATCCCAGGTCGCCAAGACCACATCCAAGCCGAAGCGCAAGCCGGGCAAGGTCACCCCCGCAGCATCCGCCGTGCCCAAGGTTAAAACGGCTTACCAGCACGCCCTCTCTGACCTGATCCCCAAGCAGGCCAAGTTTGTCCGCTTCTACGTGCAGGAACCGAACGCCACCAAAGCGGCCAAAGACGCAGTCTACAGCGAGCCGACCGCCTACGCCATCGGTGCCGAGAACCTCTGACAACCTCAGATTGCCCTTGCCGTGGAACTGGGCTTCGAACAAATCATGGGCAAGCACGGGGTGCGCTCCCGAACTGCCAAGGTCGCCGCAGCCAGTTACGAAGACCTCCTGACCATCGAGCGCGTGCCCTACACCGAAACTGTGGTGATGGACGCCGAAGCGGCCGTCGAGCTGCTGACCGACATCGTGGCCGACCTCAGCGAAGAACTCGACCGCGCGACCGAGGAGCGTTCCGAGTGGATCGCCAAAGAAATCAAGCGCTTTAAACGGTGAGAGCGCAAATGCCACCGCGCTATCGAAAAAGCCGGGGATGAGGGTGAGACCCCGGAAGTCGGAGTCGATGTCGAGCACGAAGAGCGCGTCGTCGTTCGGATTGACCTGGAGAAAGCCAGTCGCGCCGGCAAACTGCACTTGATCAAAAAGCTCAAGGAAACGAAATTTGGGCTGGAAGTCGAGCTGCACCCTGCCGAACATCGCGGCTGGCACTCAACTGCGCGTGGCTTGGTTGGGGGGCACCGTGCAAGACGCAGCGGCCCTCGGGTACCGGGCGAGTCGAGGGCCCACACCGGTGCCGATCTGGCTGAAGGAGGACGGGAAGGTTCGAACTTGGACCTACACCGATAGGCGACAGGAAATTTCGTCTCGCTGCGAGGGCGGCGGCGCTCACTCCGTGACGACCACGGGTGTAGGGGTGTGGACGTGGAATGGCGACGCCGAAAACCAGTGCTTTCCCCCTCCGCCTTGGTCACACTGCAGTACCCGGACAGGACGCACAGCTGTGAAGAGTCCCGGTGTCCTCCAGCCGAGCGCTTCCGCCCACAGTTGACCAGCCAGGGCAAGAGGCAAGCTCAAAAAATGAGGCTGAAGGAACCAGGCGAGCCTTCGGGGACGCCGGTGATGTCGATGCGAGTGCGCCATTCGCAGACACCGCCCTCTCGCACGAGCGGCAGGTGGGGTGCCCGCCCGCGCTGGATGTCCCGCGCTAGGGCGGCGAGGTGGGACGCGGCCTGAGCCGCCGAGCGCCGTCCGATCCGGAGGGCCACCCACACGTCGATGAAGATTCGGCGGAGCTGAATCACCTCCGCTTGACGTTCGGGCGTGGGCTGTTGCCTGACCTCATCGATCGCCAAAGCCAAGAGGCGACACCACCAGTCAGCGGGTGCTCGCACCGAGAAACCAGTGATCCGCCTCTTGCACCTCTGTGTCGTGGACGACAACATCTCTGACCTGATGTTGACTGAAGAGGACTTGGCCACCTTCAGTGATCAAGTCCAGTCGAGCACGAAGCCGTACTCGTCCAGCGCCATCCATAACCAGTACCAGTGCCGAACTCCATCGACAGTCGTAGAAACTTCGTCCAGATATCATCGGGAACCCTCCCGGGGTTCCCGATGGTACAGCTCTTCTGCCTATAGAGGGCTGTACTTGATGCACTACTTGCGGACGGTTCGTGGCTGATCTCCACACCGCGCTGGTGCATCAATTCCTAAACATCCCGGTGGCTGAGAGGAAAGCGGGGGTAGAGCGAGACAGCTTACTGGATGATTGTCACCTTGAATCGGTGGCGATCGGACTGTGATGTGGTCACGGGGGTTCAGCCTATCCCCATCCCGGGTAAGGCACCACAACCTCTGTTATACACTTGGCCGCTTATTTGTCTTGGCCCAGCGCAAAGCCCTTGGAAAACTGCTCTTGAAGCGCCGTAAACACCACCATTGGGGGAACAATCGCCAGAATGGCCCCAGCCATCACCACGCCCCAACTGCTTTGACCTTCAGTGTCAATCAGTTTGCTGAGGCCCACTTGAATCACCTGTTTGCCCTCGGACTGCATGATGATCAGGGGCCAGAGATATTGATCCCAAGCCGAGACAAACTGAATCACGGCGAGCGCGCCGATCGTGTTCCAACTCATGGGAATGAGGATCCGGCTTAAAAAGGTCAGTGGCCCGGCGCCGTCGATTCGGGCCGCGTCTGACAAGCTGGCCGGGATATTCATAAAATGCTGGCGAAACAGTAGCGTTCCAGTGGCTGAGGCCAGAAAGGGCACGATGATGGCAGCGTAAGAGTTGCCCCAGTGCAGCCCACCTGACACTAAATCAAACAGCGCCACCACCAGCAATTCGGTGGGCAGTGCCAATGTAAACAGTACGGCGGCGAACAGCAGGCTTTTGAGGGGGAAGCGGAAATAGACGAAGGCGAGGGCGGCCAGCAGCGACAGCACCGTTTTACCAAAGGTGACACACACCGCAACGATGGCGCTGTTGACCATGTATTGGCCCAGCCCCGCTCCCTCCCACGCGACACGGGCATTGTCCAGAAAATGCCGGCCTACGGCCAAGCTTGGCCCAACCACCTGCGCTCCGGCCTGAGTGGCTTTGATCAGGGCAAACAACAGCGGCGAGGCGATCAGCAACACCGCCACACTCAGGATCAGGTGCGTGAGCAGCGCTCCTCGGCGGCGTTTGGAGAACTTAAGCGCCATAGTGAACCTTGCGGTTGCCGTACCGGAACTGCAAGACCACGATGCAGACGACCAGCATCAGCATCAGCACCGCCTGCGAAGCGGCGGCCCCACTCCTAAAGTTACGGAAGCCGTCTTGGTAGAGCTGATACATCAGGAAGGTGGTGATCCCTGTTTGGCCGTACACGGGGCCGCCACGAGTCAAGATGTCCACCAACCCGAAGCTGTCGAACAGCGCCGAAACGATGTTGGTAAACACCAGAAAGAAGGTCATGGGCGAGAGAAGCGGAAACACCACCCGCCAGAAGCTTTGCCAGCCGTTCGCACCGTCAATCTCGGCCGCTTCGGTCAGTTCTTTGGGCACGGTCTGAATGGCCGCCAGATAGAACACGATGTTGTACCCCAGCCCCTTCCAGACGGTGGCTGCCACCACTAACCCGAAGGCCAGAACAGGATTGTCCAGCCACCTAGGTTTGAGATCGAAGAGGTTGCCGAGCAGCGCGTTGACGGCCCCGACCTCCGGATTGAACAAAAACAGCCACAGCGTCCCGGCGATAGCAGGCGACAAGGCATACGGATAGATCAGCATCAGGCGGTAAAACTTGGCTCCCGCAATGGGTTTGCTGGCCAACCACGCCAGTCCCAAGGCGATAATCAACCCCAAGGAGACCACCAGCGCCATAAACACCAGCGTTTGTAGGATGACTTGGTGGTAGACCGGACTCCTCAGCAGGGTGACGAAATTCTCTACTCCCACGAACTGCTCGTTGCCAATCACAATGTTTGCCCGGAACACGCTCAGGCGCAGGGTACTCAGGGCGGGGTAATACGAAAAGACGGCCAGCACGATCAGGCTGGGCAACAGCAGCAACCAGGGCAGCCAGCGGCCCCGAAACACAGCGTGACTGGCCCCAGCGTGCTGAGGTGAATCTGTGGCGGCATTTTTAGCAGGTTTTCGGGTAGGTTGAACGAGACTCAAAAGCGGTTCCTCCTCGCTAGAAACGGGCTGGAGAGGTGTGGCTCAAGCGCTTTTCGGTCAAGCGCACACGGCATTGGAAAACCGGGTGAGACAGAATCAGTCAGCGGAAGTGAAGTTCACCAGCAGCGCTGAATTGAGGGTGAAGCGGGCACAGTTACCCAGAATTGTCCACCAACTCCTCTGTCTGACCTTGAGACCTCTGATACGGACCCCAGATGAGACGCCCACTAAACACGCCCTCCAGCTCATCTCGGAGGGCGTCAGTTCAGCAGCTTAAGCTTCCGTCATCGCAGCACAGGTCAGCGTTTTGCTCACTTGAAGTTTTTGTTGTACTCCGCAATAGCAGCGTCCGCTTGCTGCGCTGCCGTGGCGGCCACACTCGCCACGCTCTGGCCGCTGAGCACCTTCTGAATGCCCTGCTCTATGGCGCTGCGCGTTTCGATGGTGGCTCCACTGAGGGCGCCTGCATTGGCCACGTTGGGCACGGTCTTGAGCAGCTGATTGAAGGCCACGATCTGCAGCGGGCTCGCATTGAACCACCCCTGAGAGCGCAGGAGTTTGACACTGCTGTTTCGAACTGGGTAATACCCGGTCAGCTTGTGCCAGTCGGCCATATTCTTGGTGTTGGTCATAAAGAGGGCAAAGTCGAGGGCGGCTTCAGCGGTAGGCTTGCTGACCCCTTTGGCCACCCACAGGCTCGCGCCGCCAATCTGCACGCCGTTGCGCTTGCTGCCGTCAGGAATGGGCAGCACACCCACACCCAGTTGAAAACCGCTCTGCTTGGCGCCGTCTAAAATGTTACCGAGTCCAGCAGTGCTGTTGATGGTCATCAAAGCTTTCTGACCGGTAAAGATGGCATTGGTGCCCACCGTATCGGCCAGTTTACCGGTATTGGTGAGGTAGCCTTTGTCGTTTAGGTCTTTGTAAAATTGAAACACTTTGCGGCCCGCCACGCTATTGATGTTGGTTTCTGTCGCGCGGCCTGATCTGCCGTTCCCGTTGTTCACCAGGGCCGTATTCTGTTCGCTCATCCACTGCTCGAACAACCAGCTGTACGGCGTGAGGGCCACGCACTTGATCCCCAGTTTGGCAGCGTCAAACTTGGCACAGGTCTTCAATATGCCGCCAAAAGTTGTCGGCGGCGTCTTGGGATCAAGTCCGACTTTTTTCATCAGGTCTTTGTTGAAGTACAGCACCGGACTCGACGAGTTGAAAGGAACGCTGTTGACCTTACCCGCAACCGTGTAGTAGTTAATAACAGGCTGAAGATAATCGCTGAAATCGACATTTCGAATGGCGCTGACCGGTTGAAACACGCCGCTGTCGAGGGCCAATTGGGTGCTGACGCCCTCAACCTGAACCAAGGCGGGAACTTGTCCTTGCCGCGCACCTAAAATGGTGGACTGTAACGTTTGGTTCGAGTCTCCTTTAAACACCGACACCACTTTGACGCCGGGGTGGGCTGTGGTGTAGTCCTCGGCGCGGGCCTGAATCCAATCGCTCCGTTTGGCGTCGCCGAAGGTATGCCAGAACTCCACGGTCACAGTTTGCGCTGCAGCAGCAGAAGAGAAGGCCAGCGCGGTAACAATCCAGTATTTTCTCACGAATGCTCCTGATGACGAGTTGTGCAATGAGGCGCGTTTGTTGCTCTGACTCCATCCTGAGGCGCAAAAAGACTTGATGAAAAGCTTTCTCCTAAGAATCACCTGAAATCAAGTCTTTTCCTGAACGCGTTAACTTAGAGCTGAACACGCTCTCGGAACAGTAGCTTCCATCGCGCTTAAGTTGTTTGAGGTTGAGTCAGCTCAGCTTAACTTTCAAAACGTCTGCTGTGAATCTGGAAGTCCTAAGACGCCGTGCAGCAACACATGTCTTGTTGGGCTTTCCAGAACTTGTTTCTCAGCTCTTGCCTGATCCAGCGGCGCTGTCGAGTTCGGCAGACGCGAACAGCAGATTGACCCCCAAACTGCCGTAGGGGCGCCAAGCAGCGGCAATGTCTGTCACTTCTTGTTCGGTGGGCACATGATCAAGGTGGTAACAGGTTTTGATGGTGTTCTTGAGGAGGATGTCGCCTACAGGCACCACGTCCCCCCGGTGCAGGGAAATCAGGAGTGCGCCGTGAACGGTCCACGGCCCGATGCCAGAAATCTGGGTCAGTTCGGCCATAATTTGGTCGTCTGACAGGGTACGCAACCCATGTTCGGACAGCCGTCCATCGGCAAAACGTGCGGCGAGGTCAAGTACCGTGTTGGCTTTTCTCCAGGTCAGGCCAACGTCGCGCAGGGCCTGCGGATCAAGCGTGGTCACGTCCCAGGCACTGGGCACTCGCCCGCCGAACTGAGCCGAAAGCCGCTCAAGAATGGCCCGCGCCGCCTTCAATGAAATCTGCTGACCGATAATTTGGGCCAACAGGCAGCCGAATAAGTCCATACTGGGCAATTCGCTTCGCCAAGCGTCAGCGTCGTAATCTGGGCGTTTGTCGATCAGGGCGGCCAATACTGGGTCAACCGCGTGCAGATGCGCGAATCCCCTGCGGACTTCCCCTGCCCGGCTCGCGACCACCGCGGGATGAAGCACGTTCTGACACCACTGCCGGAAGCTGGTGGACACAGAAAGCCGTGACAGAGCCGGATCGGCAGGACAGGTGGACTGATCTCGGGCGATCCTCTGCGGTTCTTCGGCTGCCTCCGGCTTTACGCTCGCAGATGGGCAGGCCTCACCGTCTATCTGCTGAAAATACACCGGACGTCCCAGGACCTCCGACATCGTGTGTGCCATCTGCTGGGGCGACAACACGTTGGGGTTAACCAGTTCGACGAGGCTCTGACCCCGCCAATCGGGATCAAGCAGGAGCTTGACCGCTGCCTGGGCAACGTCGGCGGCGGCCACGGCCAGCAGCGGGTGGGTTGCGGCATGTATCAGGGAAAATGTGCCGTGATGGGTGATGGTCTCAATTTGCTGAAGTAAGCTGTCCCACAAAAACGGGAGTTGAAGCGTTCGGCAGCCGACGTCCGTGTTCCTGAACAGCTCGTCCCCCAGACCAACGTGGGTGCTCCTTGTGTAGCCGAGCATCACCACTCGCCTGACGCTTTGGGCGGTCATGGCCCCGCCCGCCAGACGGGTCAACTGCACGGCAGAGGGATCGGGCTCGAGGGGCAGAGGCCAGAACACGCTCTCGGCTCCGGCAAACGCTTGGGCAAAAACAAAACCGTGGTCACTCGGCCCTGAGTCTGCCTCGGCGCGCTCAGCGCTGGCCGAATCAAGAAACCAGGGCTCGGGTTCGAGCACACGAACCTGTCTGCCTTGGGTGAGAAGCTGGTCGAGCACTTGAGAGCCAATAAGATCGGTGGGTGGAGTCAAGACGATCATGCGTACCTCTGGCAAATCATGGTGAAGCAGAAGGCAACCAGGCTCAACGGGAGCCTAGAGAGAACACGCCCACCCAAAACAATCAGCGGGCGCAGCCCAATGCGGTCGTTGTTCCGTCTGCTCGAACACAGGGACTAGACGGCTTGCACTCCGGTCGTGGGGGTTTCGTTCCAAAGTGTGCCTTCCAGTTCCCGTCCCGCCGCGCCCCTGTGGTTTCCGCCCCACTGCTTGAAATAGAACGGTACCCCCGCTGCAGTGCACTGATCCCTAATGCTGGTGGCCCACTGCGCCTGCATCGGGCGGGATTCTTGACCAGATTCCCCGGCGACGATGACCCAACTAATGCCGTCCAAGTTCAGGTGATCCAGTGGGCCCAGCAGCGGCTCGCATGACACAAACTTCAGTGGCGCGGGGGTGGCCCGCAAGTGGTCGATCCGGAAGGCCACGCGCTCATCCTCGACAGAGGTGCCGAACCACAGATTGCCTGGCCAGATCAGCTCATTCGACAATTTACGGGCGCGTCCGGGGCGCTTGGTCAGGAGTTGGTACGTGTGCTGGGGCGTCTGGGCCATGACGGTGAACACGGCTTGGATAAATTCTACAGGCACGCCAGGATGGAACAGGTCGCCCATAGACGTTACGAAGATCAGGCGGGGACTGCGCCAGCGCCGCGGCAGTTGAAGCGTTTCGGGGTGGAGGGCCACCCCAAAGCCCGGCCCGGAGGTGTGCGGGTCGCCGTCGGTTTGGTACTTCTGTGATCCCATGGCCTTCAGGCGGCTGGCAAAAGCCAGTGCGTAACAGTGGTCACAGCCCGCCGATACGCGGTCACAGCCCGTGACCGGATTCCAAGTGGTGGTCTTGAGTTCTTCTGTCAGTCTCGGTGCCATAGTGCTCCTTGATCCAAACCTGAGCCGCCATTTGAACGGCGGCAACGCGAACCCGCTTTCTGTCCAAACCGCCCATGCTGGCCTCATTCCGGTGGTTAAGCAGAGCGCCCCAAATCTGCCTCAGACGCTCTGCCGGTACACGCTCCGCAGTTCTGTCCTAGGCCTTTTTAGCCGCGCAGACCCTCGCCTGCTTTTACCAACGCCTGTCCCAAGCCTTCCAACTTGCCACTGGCGCTGCCCTTGGCCTGCTTGGCGGCCCGTTCTGTAGATTCGCCGAGCTTGACCAGCAAATCAGCGAGAGCCGCGCCGTCCGTTTGGCCGTCTTCCAAGTGGCGGCGCAGTTTGCCCAGATCGGCATGGATCGTCTTGGCACCTGTCCATTCGGCTTTTTCAAGATCAGCTTCCCATTTGGCAATGGTCTGAGCCCCCTTTTTCTTAGCAGCGCTGGTCAACGGGCCAGTTAAAGTGCCAATGGTCGAATCAATTTTGGTGGGCATGATGAGTCCTCCTGAAGTTGGGGCGTGGCCCCGAATGAGAGTGAGACGTCCCCTAACGCTGCTCCTGTGGCACACAGCAGACGGCGCAGCCACACATATATCTTACACGATTACTCTTGCGAAAGCAATACGAATGAAACAGATGGACTGTTCTGCACTGGAGTGCCTCGCCTCGCACCGTCTCCAGCTCACGAAGCGCAAAAAACCTGTACAGGCAGCTGGACAACCTGATCTTCAGCGGCCAGTGCTTGACCTCTACTCGAACGCCAGCTCACCCTTCTCGTCAGCGCGCTGAGAGACTTCCCACCAAGCGACCAACCCTTGATAGGCTCCAAACCGCTCATAGTGGGCGTGAATATCATGATCTGTGGCGTTATGCTGTCCAGTAATCTCCTTGAAATAGCGCCGCATCACGGTATCGATGCTGACCCGCTCGAAGCGTCCCAAGAGTTTGAGTACGTAACTCGCGCTGTAGGGGCCAAAGCCTTGAAATCCCCGGATCTGTTCGTAGATGTCGTCGTACCCAAGAGAACGGTTCCGCAACGATTCTGGATCAAAGCCGGACGCAGTGGCCGCCGCCAAAGCGCGAATGTACTTGGCCCGGTAGCCTGCGCCCGTCTGCTGTTCGAGTTCGTCCAGCGTGTAGGTCAACACCTGTTCTGGCGTTGGGAAAGCGTGCCCCTCATCAAACAAGTCTCCCAAAGTACAGAATTTTGCGGCCATCGCTGTCGTGTGCCGGGCATGGGTATTGGTCAGGAACAGCGTTTTGACAAGATTTTCCCACATGGTGGGCGCCAGGAGCAGGCGCCCTAGTCCCCGTTCCCCAATAAATGCGTAGGTCGGGTCATTCGCCACTTCTGCGTAACAAGGGCTTAAGTCCCACTCGAAGGCAAAGTAGGTTGCAATCAAATCAGTCACGGCGCGTTCGTCTTGTGTATCAAGTTTGGTCTCAGTCTCCACCGCAACTGTGATTTTGCCGCTATAGGCGATGTCTAGACGCGCCAGTTGCGATGGAAGCTGCTGAATTCTGGTCAAGACCTGGGTTTCTTTGTTCAAAGTGAAGGGACGAAGCCGTTCCCATCCGTGGCTGCTGACGGTTGAAGCAAAATTGAAGGCGGCGGGGGGTGTGACGCTCAGCTGCATTCTGTACATGGAACCTCCGGGGAAACGGGAGCGTGCAACAGTCACCGACGCGCGGCCGGGAACACCTGAAGCAGCGAATAATTTGCCGTTTTTCGCTACGGATCTAAAGATCAGTATGTGGATTTAGACACGGTTGGGCATCAGCTTACGGGGACGTGGGTGGCGTTCGTCGGCCACGATGTCGTCGGCCACCATCAACAGATCAGTCAGGTACGCGATCTCGGCTTCAAGCCGGTACTCGGAGTGTCGCAGCGCCCACTCCTCAGCCAAGCTAAGGTAATCGCGGGCGTCCACATTTATGACTCTGGTTTTTTCCAACAGCGCCTGCATAGCCTCCAATCTGTGTGCCAAGACGGACGGCAAGGTGCTCAGGGCGTCCGGGTCTGTCCGGGTCAGCGCAAGATCGAACGGATCGTATTTGAACCACACTTCACCGAGGCCTTCCTGGCGCAGGGCAGCCAGCTTGGTGCGTCCTTCCTGAGTAATCTCATACAGTTGACGGGTGGGGCGGTTGCCTTCACGTTCTTGGCCTGCCTCCCGCAGCAGGCCCTCCGATGCAAGCCGGTTCATCGCCCCGTACACTGCACCAACAGAGATATCTGTCCACAAATGCACACGGTCGTGTTCTGCCTCAAGACGAAGGCGGTGGCCATGCATAGGCCCGAGTTTGTCAAACGATGACAGGATGAATAATCGGATAGAAGACATTACTCTTACGAGATTACTCTCTTTAAGATAAGTTTGGTGTGAGTCTATTCCCCACGTGAAGGTAACCGTCAACAAGACGTTGTGAGGGTAAGTCGATTTTGCACCCCTGGAGTGAAGCCCCGATTCACGCGGAGGCACCCCATGACCCAGCGCACAACGTACACCGCCGAGTTCAAGCGAGACGCTGCCGGGCTCGCGCAGTCCACCGAACATATCGCGGGCACCGCCCGCGACCTTGGCATTGGACTTTCCGCCTTGAGAACGTGGATCAACGCCGACCAGCACCACGGAAACTTGGCCTTCCCTGGTCAGGGCCGTCAGCTCTTGACACCCGAGCAAGAGGAACTCAAACGCCTGCGGAAAGAAAACGAAATTCTGCGTCAGGAACGCGAGATACTGAAAAAAGCCGCGGCCTGTCTTGGGCAGGACGCCACCCGTATGGGGCCTGCCCGCTTCTGTGCCAGAGAGACCACGCGTTGAGACACGTGTTGATCCAACAGTGGCGCAGTCAGTATCCGCTGAACGTGTTGTATCGGGTGCTGAACGTGTCCAGCAGTGCGTTTTACAGCTAGCAAAGAAGGCCGACCTCACCACACGCTGAGCAGGATGCGCTGCTGGAGCAGCGCATTCATGAGCTTCACCCGGCCAGCACAGGGCGCTCCGGTGCACCTCGTCTTCAGGCTGACCTGCGTGCTGAAGGACAACCTGTTTCCCGAAAGCGGATTTCGCGCCCCTTGCGGGCGGCTGGCCTGCGGGCCAAGGGAAAGCGACGATTCGTCCGCACAACGGACAGCGAACACCCCTGTGCGGTCTGCCCCAACGTGTTGAACCGAAAATGTGCCGTTCAGCACGCCACTACGGTGTGGGCTTCTGATCTGACGTGTATCCCTACCACAGAGGGGTGGCTGTATGTGGCCGTCACGCTTGACCTGCATTCGCGAGCCGTCGTGGGGTATGCCATGCAGGCCCAGATGCCGGCGACCTTGCCCTTGACAGCCTTGCAATGGCGGTAGGCACAAGGAAACCTCCGCTTGGCTTGATCCACCACAGCGACCTAAGGCAGTCAATACGCTAGTAAAATTTTTCAGGCCGAATTGACGCGCATCGGTGCGCAAGGGAGCATGAGCCGGAAGGGCAATTGTTGGGAGAACAGCGTCTTAGAAAGCTTGTTCAGCTCCCTGAAACGGGAGCTGCTGGACACGGCTCCTGTTGAAAGCCGAACGGTAGCTCGGCAAGCCATCTTTGAATACATTGAAGTCTTCTACACTCGACGGCGCCGTCATTCGACTTTGGACGACTTGACACCACACGAGTTCGAGCGCCAAGCAGGGGTGGCTTAACCAAACGTGCGCAAGACCGACTCAAGCCCAGTCTTCGTCATGCGTTGGCTCCAGGCATCATCGCGTGGCGGGTCAGCACCATCCCGCCGTGGTACAACACGTCGCCACGGAAGTCGCCGTCTGCGGTGAAGCCGGTGTCGTCCCAATACTCGATATGGTCGCCCGTCACCTCGTAGCGGCCCTGATACGCGGCCTCGCGCGTTCCACGGGCTTCGATATAGCGGTTGTTTGGTAACAATTGGTGGCGAACTTGGCCGTCAGCGGTCACCCAGAGTCCCACATAGGGGTGCGTAGCAACAGCAGAGTGCGGATCATTGGTCATGGCAGGTCTCCGAGCAGGACGCTCCTGAGCAGGTCGCGGAAGAGCGGCGTGCCGGGGAGCGGGAGAGGACGTGGTGCGGACTTAACCGATTTTCGCAGGCCGGATGACAATTTCATTGTTCCTGCCTGAGGCCCTCTGAGATGGCATTCACAGCGAATTTGGTCGCGCAGTACACCGCCGCCGTGGGACTCACGTGGTACGCCCCGATGGACGACACGTTGACGAAGTGACCGTGGCCCTGCCGCTTCATGATCGGCAAGCTCGCCGCGATCCCGTGCAGCACGCCCCGAATGTTGACGTCGATCATTCGGTTCCACTCGTCAATCTTGAGGGCCTCCAGGGCCGACAGGGGCATGACCCCGGCATTATTGATCATGACGTCCACTCGTCCGGCCACCTGTTCCGCCAGGGCCACCAGCGCCTGAAGATCTTCGAGGCGGGTGACATCGGTGGCGAGCGCATCGGCACGCCCCCCCCGGGTACGCAGTTCAGTCACCACCTGTTCGAGGCGGTCGGTGCGCCTGGCCCCCAAGATCACGTGCATGCCCTGACGGGCCAGTAGCCGGGCGGTGGCTTCACCGATGCCGCTGCTGGCCCCGGTGATGACGACGACTTTGCCGGACAAAGGAGGAAGCTGTTGAGTCATGGTGCTCCTTGGCTCCGCCGGGTGACGGCTTCAGCGGGGCAGGGTCTACGCTAGAGGCCGCACGCCGCTCTGCCCTACACCAAAAGGCCCAACTTCTTGCCTGATCTTCCACCCCGAGGGCAGTCTGGTGCAGGGAAGCCGCTGATCGGGATACGCTGATCCGTATGTGCGCTCCCGTCCAGGCCAGCTCTCCCAGTGGGGTGTCCCCAAGCGTTTTCAAAGACAGCCTCGACATCTTGACCGCCCTGGTCACCCGATGTGCCACGCAGGAGGGGGTCCAGGCCACCCCTCTTCCCCGCCTGCACCTGATCCGCTATTCCCAGCCCAGCGCGCCGCTGCACGTGCTTCACGAACCTGCCCTGTGCCTGATCGTGCAGGGGGCCAAGAAAGTGCTCCTGGGCAATCAGCTGTTTCACTACGACGCCGCCCACTGCTTGATCGTTTCGGCGTCGCTGCCCGTGGTGGGCGAGATTCTCCAGGGGTCGCCGGGGGAGCCGTACCTGTGCCTGCGCCTCGACCTTGACCGCGACCTGCTGCGGGAGCTGTTGGCGGCCGCCGGTGCCTGTCCAGCGCCCGGGGCAGCCCCCAGTGCTGGCCTAACCTTGCAAGCTGTTACGCCGAACCTGTTGGACGCCTTCACCCGCTTGGTGGGGCTGCTGGATCATCCCGAGGAGATCTCGGTTCTTGCCCCACTGTTTGAACGCGAAGTTCTGTACCGGGCGCTGCAAGGGGGGGCGGCGACCCCGATGCATCAGGTGATCGCCGGAACGGGCAAGGCGCTTCAGATCACCCAAGTCATGAACCGCCTCAAAGACACCTTCACCGCGCCCTACCGCCTGGAGGCGCTGACGCAAGAAGTGCACATGAGCCGCACCGCCCTGCACCAGCACTTCAAAACCATGACCGGCCTGACGCCGCTGCAATACCACAAGCAGCTCCGCTTGCAAGAGGCGCGGCGGCTGATGCAGGGCCAGACCCATACTGCCGAGGCGGCGGGCCACGCGGTGGGTTACGAGAGCGCGTCGCAGTTCAGCCGCGAATACCGCCGGCTCTTCGGGGCTTCCCCCCGCCAAGACGCAGCACAGCAGGCGACTTCCCCTTGATCCGCATCTCCCCGCAGAGGAAGCTCAGCAACTGATCCGCCGATTTGAGTGGATGTACACGCCGAAACATGCGTCTTGGCTCAAGATGACCGAACCCGAGTGGTCGGCACGCCAACGTCAGTGTCCTGAACAACCCCTCGCCAGCAAAGAGGTCGTCATGCGTGAGATACACGCTTAAGAAACCGACCGCAACGCGCGGTCGTACGCGTGACGTGACCATTCTGGACGACTGCTGCTCAAGACAAGCTCGGACGCCACAATCCGGCACGACAATAAATATAGACACGCCTGTGGTCGTCCATTATTGATCTCGGCTGAAATGAGGGACGGTACAGTGTGCGGGTGACCGACCATTGGCGGCCCTCGCACCTCACGCGAGCTCAAGTTGAAGAACGTCGACTGCACTTCCTCCAGCTGCTCGAGGCCCAGCAGCACAGTTCCAAGGAGCTGGCTGAGTTCCTGGGGGTCTCGATGAGCACCCTCCGCACCTGGAGACAACGCCTGCGGCAGCAGGGGGCAGACGCCCTGCAGGCCACCGTCACTCCGGGGAGAGCGCCGGCGCTCTCCCCGGAGCAGCGGGAGAGCCTCAAGCGGCTCCTCAACGAGGGGGCACAGGTTCACGGCTTCCCGGACGTGAGTTGGACGACGCTCCGGGTCAGGGACGTCATCGGTCATCAATTCAACATCTGGCATCACCGGGATCATGTCCGTCGCATCCTGCACCAGATGGGTTTCTCGCGTCAGAAGCCTGACAAACGCGCTCTGGAACAGAATCCAGACGCCGTGGCGACTTGGATCCAAACCACGGTGCCCGAGTTGAAAAAAAAGTAGCTGCGGGCGCGACACTGGTGTTTCCGGGCGAAGTGGGGTTCAGTATGAAAGGCACCGTGAAGCACACGTGGGCTCCCCGGGGGAAGACCCCCGTGGTCTTCGGCACAGCCAGTTGGGACAAGGTGTCCACCTTGGGTGCGATCACCAGCAGTGCAGCACCCGCATTGCCCCCCAGAATCACGGAGAGGTGTTGAATGGTCGCCAATGCCCGTTGACTCCGACGTCTGTAGGCGGGGAGTCCATCGACGAATCGCTCACAGAAGATCTGCCGATCACACCGCAATTCTCGGCAGACGAAACGGCGAACAGCGAGGTTTAGGGTGACTGCCGTTCCACAGGCGGGAAGGTCGGTCAGATGACGGCAATATCGACTGTGAATGTGAGCGCTGCACGTGCCACACTTCGGACAAGCCGAAGTGGGTTGAATG
Organism: Deinococcus sp. Arct2-2; assembly: GCF_004801315.1. GTDB lineage: Bacteria > Deinococcota > Deinococci > Deinococcales > Deinococcaceae > Deinococcus. The sequence goes on along the minus strand of NZ_SSNW01000023.1, from coordinate 28,610 downwards.
CTGGTCGCCATGACAGTGACCCTGTCGCCGACCAACACTTGATCCAGCCGAAACCCAGGAAACGGTGTCAGAAAGAGGGCGGCCAGTGCTTGGTTGTCATGTTCCATACGCCATTGGAACCCACCTGCCTGAGGCCATCATCAAAAATGATGCCGCTGGTTTACTCAGGCAACCTGTGCCAGAAGGCGTGTGAATGCGGAAACGCGAGTTCTAGCGCGGGGACATCCAGCCAGATGATCTGCGACGCGAAGCAAATTCAGCGCTGAGGCAGTGCAGAGGTGTTGCAGACGCGTTTTGGCCAAGCCGCAATAGCGTGACCGGCGCATGCCGGTCACCCGCACGCCGACAGATATGGTTCCTTCAACTCCGGCGCGTTTGGCCTACAGCGCCGCAAACTCCTGGGTCTGCGCCCAAGATCGCCACGCCAACACTGCCAGGTGCCGCTCCTTTTCTTGGATCGTGACGGTACGCCGTGCCGCTGTGGTGCAGTCCACTTTGAGGGCACAGTTCTTGCACTGCGTGCTTGAGAACTTGATTTTGACTACGGCTCGTTGGCGGGCATCCAGTGCGTCCGTCCAACTCGCACTGACTTGCCCCGCAGGGCAGGTCAGCGTCTGTGCCTCCCAGTCGATCTTGAAATGCTCTGCTGCACATCCCTTTCCAGCCCTCGCTTGCCACCGCTCGTCTGATCGGGCCGGCCCGATCAGCTTCAACTGGTGAGCCTTTTGCTCGCTCACCAGCAACCCTGTGCTGAGATAGCCCAGATTCACCAGATGCGACTCAGGCAACAGCACTCTTGCCGCCAAGTGATCGTGTACGTCTTCCAACACATCAACATCTTGGGTGGTGGCAGGAGACGTCTCTACATTGGTGATCAGCAGCGGCAGGTCGTCATCACACATTTCTGTGAGATGCACTTTGTAGCCGACCCACGACGTTGATCGCTTTTTGCTGTATCGAGCGTCAACATCATAGGGCGAGCTCACGAAGTCGGCGCTCGGCGGAATTTCATCTCCCGTCCGCCACCGCAGTCTTCCCGCCTCAGTCGGTGTGAAATTCTGGAGCCAGACTTTCCACAGGACACTTATGGCGGGCACCTCTCTTAGCCAGGGGGGCGCATCCTGTGCCAGAACGTCTGTCAGGAGCTGGTGTCCATCTGCACCCACCTGAACGAGCAAGGCTTCGCGTCTCGTTTGCCAGCCTTCGGCCACTTCGACCTGCAGGTCGAAGTGGCTGGCATATCTCTGCACCCACTCTTTCTGGGTGTGCTCCACAAGCCAGTCGGGTGCCGCGATCGCAAGCACGTTCAGGGCGTGTCGAAATGTTTCGCTGACTAAGCTCACACGGTTCAGCGCCCGGACAGCGGCCAGCACATGGGTTGAATCAGTGCGCTGCCGACCACGAGCGCGCAGCAACTGCTGCGCGCGAAACCGTTCTAGAAGTCGCTCGAACAGTAACTGCTCGCCATGCCCGTTCATCAGACGAGTACGGAACTCGGACAAAACGCTGGCGTCGAAGCCAGGATGATCAAGGGGCAGCGCCAGTAAGTATTTGAGGTCTATGCGTGCCCGAACCGCATCCGCAGCACGTTCATCGCTGAGGTTCTCAGCGAACTGCACTAAGGTGATCAGCGCCAGTTGCGCCGGATCAACCGCCGGCCGGCCTTCAACATGAAACAAAGTGCGGAAATCGTCGCTGTCGAAGAAATCACCGAAAGTGTCGCGCAGCAAAAGGTAACGATGCCCTTTGTTGAAGATCGCCTTGGCAATGCGGGCGGTGTCTTCTGGCACGGAGCGGGGATGACTGTCCTTTAGGCTCATAGGCTGACCTCCTTGCGTCTGAGGTCATGCTACGCCCGCTTCATCACAGCGGGCGAGTAAACCAGCGGTATCAAAAATGATGGAGAACCGGTACTTTGGGTTCACTCCACTTTGACGTGGCCCCCAAATCTCAGTCCAACTCAATTGCGAATTCAGTGGCAAGCTGGAGGCGCGCTGACAAGGAAGCAGGACACGGAACAGCAGGGGTTCGGGATCCTGGGCCAGGTTGAGGATGGTCAGCCGATGGGCGAGGTCGCGCGAAGGGGGGAGATCGCCGTGACTACTCGTCATCGTTGGAAGGCGCGGTAAAGCGCAATGACGAAAGAAGAAACCAACTGCTCAAGCTCACCGAGGCTGAACCCGCTGAACTCTGCGCGTTCACACGGAGCGGAGTGTGCCTAACCAGCAGGTGGGTGTTCCAACTGCCGCTGCCAGTCCGGCACAGTCTCCTCTTGATCGCAGTTGTCTATCTCGTCTCGTGGAACCGGGGGCGAGGCGGCTTTGGTTCAGGCTAATCACCTGGTCGTCAGAGCCGTTGCTCAGTGCCCCAGGCTCTTGCGGACAAACGCCTCATAACTTGTTGGTCGGCGGCCCAATACCCAGCCCAGCACATTGGAACTGCCGGTCAAGCCATGGCGCGAGTAATAGGTAAACATCCGCCCCAATGAATCTGACCCGTAGGCTTCAATCAGGGTGCTGCGCGGCAGTTGGGCAGTGACCGTCTCCAGGGGGATCTGCTGCACCTCAATGGATCTGCCTGCCACTCTGCTGACGATCTCAGCCCGCTGCCGAAGCGTGAGGGGCTCATCTCCGATCAAGTCGTAGGCGGCCCGCAAATGATTCTGCTCGCTGAGCACTTTCACCGCGACCTCGGCCACATCGTCCAGATCGACCACCGACATGGGTTGATCCGGCGAATAGGGCGCGGCCATCACGCCACTCTGGATGGCCCGTTGCGGGCTTTGCATAAACATGGTCGGATGCAAGACAGTGTACGGAACTCCTGAATCGACCAGGTATTCCTGAGTCAGGAGCTTGTTCCAGTGGTGGCGTAGTGAAGAGATGAACGGCTGAAGTACGGAGAAGTACACAAATTGCGAGACTTCATGCTCCTGAGCGAGGTCAACCATGGCCTGACCAATGGCCAGTTCACGGGGATGCTCCGGCGGGCCAATATGGAACACCTGGTTCACGTCCCGGAAAGCGGCACGGAGTGAGGCGGGATCAAGCAGGTCGCCCACAACGATGTCATGAACGCCTGCTCTGCTGAGCTGTTCTTTGCCCTGTTCACTGTGTACAAAGGCGCGAACAGGCAGCTGAGCCTGCACCAGACTACGGAGGATGGCGCTGCCGACATGACCACTGGCCGAGGTAATAAGGATCATAAGTCTCCGTTCTTCAGGCGTGTTGGAGCAGCTCTGTGTGGTACTGAGTGGCCAGGGCCATGGATTTCTCTTTAAACGCTTGTTGGTCAGCCTCACTCAATTTGGGAGCGGGTGTCGTGCGAGTGGCGACTGGCACCCCGACCTCTCTAAACATCTTTTCTTGGCCAGCTGGAGAGCAGAGACACAGCATCCGAAGCATGCCTTTACCCTTGTTTTGAAATTGGTGAGGGGCATTAGCCGGAATATTTACCGTTGTTCCTGGCCCAGCGACGACGGTCTCACCGCGGAAGGTGAGCGTCACCTCACCTTCCACAATGGTGAACATTTCTTCAAAATCGTGGCGGTGTGGAGGCGGCCCGCCGCCTGGCGGAATCAGCATATCCATCAGGGTGTAGCGGCCGTTGGTCTGCTCACCGTCCACCACAATGGTGTAGGTGTCACCGACCACAGCGAGGTGCTCCAAGTCTTGGTTTGTCTCTGGACGGGCGACGGTGAGCTGTCGGCTCAGGTCGTCGGCGGGAAGCGGGGTGGCTGGCTTGATCATGGTGGACCTCCTGGAGAGCACCTGGGTTAAAATCGAAACTCCGCTGCCTTCCTGCGCCTCAGTGCGGTGGCCTGATCATGCCAATCACCTGCCTCACCACTTCATCGGGCTGTTCCTCCGGGATGAAATGCCCACAGTTGCGAATGATTCCGCCTGTGGCGTGATCGGCCACCAGGTTGATCATGTCAAGAACCTGGCCGCTCAAGCCGCGTTCGGCCCCCAACGCCACCACCGGAATCTGAACCTTGGCGCTGCTGAGCAGCGCGGTTTGCGTTTGGGTCACGAAAGAGGCCCGGTAAACGCCCAACGCCCCCAAGACGCCCTCCGGCCCACGGAACGTGCGTAAGTATTCGTCAATAGCCCCGGATTCAATGGCCCCAGGCGTGACGCTTGCTCGGTCAAAGAACCAGGTCAGGAAGGCCCGCTCATTGTCCACAATCAGCCGTTCGGGAATGTCGGGGGCCAACGCCAGCGGCCACCACCACATTCCCCCGGAACCGGCGATGCGTGGCGTATAAGAGATCAGGGCCGTCAACAGGTCGGTCAACATGACTGGCTCGTCGAGATACATCAGGCCCGCGACCTCGTCTGGGTGGGCGGCGGCCCAGAGCAGGGCAGGTGGCGCGCCCATGTCGTGGGCCACCAGAGTGATGGGTCGACCCTGTCCAAAACCGATCTGGCGGACCAGTGAGCGGAACTCTTTGGCGAGCGCACGGCCATCGTAGCCGTCCGTGCCGCCTGGTTTGTCGGAGTCCCCGTAGCCGCGCATATCCGGCACCAGCACAGCAAGTCCTGCTTCAATCAGCTGCGGCATCACCTTGCGCCAAGTGTAGGAGGTGCCCAAGAAGCCGTGCCACAACAGCACCGGCGGGCCTGCGGGGTCTCCACCGAGGCGGTAATGCAGCTGCACGCCGTCCACAATTGCTGTTTGGCTGCTAAAGCCTGAAATGGATAGGGTTCCGCTGTTCATCTTGCCCTACGCCTGGTTTCCACTGAACATGCCACCGTCGTAATGGGGACTGTGCTCATCGGTGACGAACAGCACCAGATCCGCGCTGTCCGAGTGGATCTGGATGTCCGGCTCATCCCGGATGATGAGGCTGTCACCCTTGGCCAGGTTCAGGTCAGCCACCTGAACATAACCGTCAAAGACGTACAGCAGGAAGGTCAGGCCCGTTTGGGGCAGTGGAGGTAGACGGAGAGGTTCAGCACTCCCGAGGTGAACGTCGTAGATCCATGTGCGGCTGCTCAGGACGAGTGGGGCGCCGCTGCCCCCGTGTCCGGCCAAGAGGCGCCAGGCATTGTGGCTGTGCACCTCGGGCAGATCATAAAAATCGACCTGCGCCAGCAGATCTTTGGCCTCCGGGCGGATAAAGATCTGAAGGCCCTGCAACTGGCCGCCTTCGGCCAACACATGCTCCTCATGGGACAACCGCTGCCCGGCTTTCATCAGCATCAGGCGCTGAGCATTGATCTCTCCGCTGTCGCCGGCCGAGTCGGTGTGCCGGACTCGGCCACGCTTGAGATAGGTCAGGATTTCATCGTTGACGTGCGGGTGCATGGGGACAACTGCACCTGCAGGAATGGTGGCGTGGTCAATGCGTCCCAGCGTGGCCAGTCCCGTGTCCTGATCCCCAAGGCTCAATCCGGGATAGAGCACCCGAATAGGGCCGTTGCCCCGCTTGCTGCGGTCTGTGATTTTGGACAACATACTTCTCCTCTCCAAACTCGAAGTCAGTGGTTGCTGAATTTCCACCAGGAAGCAGCTCGAGTGAGCAGCACAGCCAGCGTGACGGTCAGACTGCAAGCGCCTGGGTCAACCAACAATCACTGGAAACAGCTGATCTCGCCCGGCTGAATTGAGAGGCCCATGACTGAAGTGCTTTTGCCTCCACGCCTGAAACAAGTCGATGAAGGCGCAGAACGTGTCGGCACGCAGAGGCAGGGTCAACGTTCCCTTCCTCAGGTCATGCGGTTGAAGGCTGTGAAGCTCCGTGGTGGTCGTGATTTCAAGGCGCGGAATCCCAAGATTCTTAGTCTTCAACGTCTTTTACAGAGAGGGAGCGAGGTCGACCTGAACCTCTGGCGGAGCTTCTAAAGTGCAGGCGACGCAGCAGGAGCAAACCACGCTGAACAGATGGGCTCTTACAAACGGATGATAACATCCGTTTGTGGTGCTGGCAAGACTTCATAATGGAATGATGAATACAGAGCCCGTTGAAGCGCTTCTGACAGATCTTTCCCCCAAGCAGCGTGCTGACGCTCAGCGCAACAGGGATCATCTGCTGACCTCTGCGGCCGCAACCTTTATTGAAGAGGGGCCCCGCGTTACTATGCAGCGCATTGCCCAGAACGCTGGTGTGGGCATAGGCACCCTGTACCGCCATTTTCCAGACCGTACAGCGCTGCTTTCGGCACTCAGTCACCGCGCCTATCAGGCGGTTTTGCGGCTGGCTCAAGCGTCCCGCGCCGCTGAGGTGGATCCCTTCTTGGCGCTGCGTCATTTTTTGGTCGGCACCATTGCTCACCGCCAGTCCCTGGTGCTTCCCCTGCATGGCGCGCCGGTGACAGCGAGCAAGATTGATCTCGGGCTCCGACTGGCCATCAGTTCGGAACTCGACCAGATTCTTCAGGTGGGTCAACGGGCGGGCACGCTGCGCCAGGATGTCAACGCCACCGATATCATCGTGTTCGGGGCCCTGCTGGCCCAAGGTCTACCCAATCTTCCCGAGCCTACGTTGGCGATGGAGCGTGCGGCCCACGTCTTCATTGATGGTCTCCGGGTCACCACCTCATCATTGCCGGGGCAGCTTATAAGTCGCGCTGAGCTGGAAGACAGGTTTAAAACCAATCAATGATCTTGACAACTTAAGCAACCGGAACTTGCGCCCGCATCTCGCTGCGCCACTCATGCCCGATCAACTGGCACTTGTCGCCGGGCTCAGTCCTGTTCAATTTTCAAGGGTCGCGAAGGCAATCTGGCATGAAACTCTAATACGCCAGTTGACCCGGCTCTGGATGGAACTTGCCCAGCGCCCGTTTGATCGGAACGACCACTAGGTCAGCTAGGTCGCCTTGAGCTGCGGTTACAGCGATCCGCCGGAAGGCCGCGGCCTTCCGGCGGATCGTCGGCGTGGCTCCAACTGTCTTTCAACATCTTCATCGAGTGTTGAAGAAGGGTTGGCAGACCGTTTATAACTGGGGCAGAGCGCAATCTGGCGAAGATTCATGCAAAATCACGAGCGACAAGCCTACCGACACTTGGCACACTTGAGAGACCACTGAGCCACAAGGCCGGTCAGTGGTTTCAGTCATGCGTGTGACTTCGCGTAAGGGTGGATGACAAGGACTCCGATTGAACCAGAGATGAGGTGGAACGTATGACTGATCGGCAAACGAGGACAGCCATCGTCACGGGCGCGTCGCGCGGCATCGGCGCGGCCATCGCGCAGCGCCTGGGGCGTGACGGGATCGCTGTTGTGGTGAATTACTCTAATGATCCGGCTCCCGCTCAGGCCGTAGCGGACAAGATCACGGGAGCCGGGGGCCAGGCCATGATCTTCAAGGCCGACGTGAGTGACTCCGCCGCCATGAAGGCCATGTTCGACCAGGCCGAGGCCGCGTTCGGTGGCGTAGACATCCTGATCAACAACGGCGGTGTGATGATGCTCAAACCACTCGCTGAGGCTGACGACGACCTCTTTGACCGGCAGGTGGCCATCAACCTCAAAGGGGCCTTCAACGGCATGCGCGAGGCGGCCCGGCGGCTGCGCGACGGAGGACGCATCGTCAACTTCTCGTCCAGCGTGGTGGGGCTGTACCCGCCGACCTACGCGGTGTACGCCGCCACCAAGGCGGCCACCGAGGCGATGACACACATTCTCGCCAAAGAGCTGGGGCAGCGTAACATCACCGTGAACGCGGTTGCGCCCGGCCCCGTCGAGACCCACCTGTTCACCGACGGCAAATCGCCGGAGCAGATCCAGCAGACGGCCAGCATGAACCCGCTGGGGCGGCTCGGCCAGCCGGACGACATCGCCGGTGCGGTGGCCTTCCTGGTCGGGCTGGACGGTGGCTGGATCAACGGCCAGGTCATCCGGGCTAACGGCGGCGTGGTTTAGCGCCGTCGAGCTCATCACTACTCTTCCACTGTTGCCAGCGTCAGTCCCGTCAGCACCGCGCAATCAGGATCAGCAGTGCCCCGATGCCGGAGGCCATAGGGGTTCTGCATCCGCGTTGACCAACTGCGTCTGAGCACACAAACCGTTTTATCAGGAGGACCTATGACCACCGACAAGAACAAGGATCAGAACATCATCCTGATCACCGGAGCGTCGAGCGGCTTTGGCCGGATGTGCGCCGACGCCCTGGCCCAGGCGGGCCACACCGTCTACGCCTCGATGCGCGAGACCGCTGGACGCAACAAGCCACAGGTCGAAGACGTGGCGAAATTCGCCGGGGAGCATCACGCTGACCTGCGCGCCATCGAACTCGACGTGAATTCTGAAGTGTCAATCGAGGCGGCTGTCAATCAGATCGTAAATGAGCACGGCCGCATCGACGTGCTGCTCAACAACGCCGGTCATATGGTCTTCGGCCCCACCGAGGCGTTTACCCCCGAACAGGTCGCCGAACTCTACGACGTGAACGTGGTCAGCACCCAGCGCGTCAACCGGGCGGTGCTGCCTCACATGCGCCGGGCACGCCAGGGCCTGCTGCTGTGGATGTCGAGCAGCAGCGTGGCGGGCGGTACGCCGCCGTACCTGGGGCCCTACTTTGCCGCCAAGGCGGGCATGGACGCGCTGGCCGTCTCCTACGCCCGGGAGCTGAGCCGCTGGGGCATCGAGACCTCGATCATCGTGCCGGGGGCCTTTACCAAGGGCACCAACCACTTCGCCCACGCCGGAGCACCTGAAGACACCGCCCGCGCCGCCGAGTATGAGGCCGGGCCGTACCAGGGCTTCGGCCCGCAGGTACAAAAGGCTTTCGACGAGGTCGTGCCCGAGGACGCCGATCCAGGCCTGGTGGCGAGAGCGGTCGTGGACATCGTGGACGCGCCGTTTGGCAAGCGGCCCTTCCGGGTGTACATCGATCCCAGCGAGGACGGGGCCAGCGTGGCCTTCCCGGTATTGGACCGTTTAAAGACAGAGATGCTCAACCGGGTGGGACTGGGCGACCTGCTCACGCCTGCCGCGCTAATCAAGCAGCACGCCTAGGTTCTGTTTCCAAACCGGTTGAGGGTGTTGGCCGTCGGTTTCCCAGGACAGGCCACCAGTTGCAGCCCCACATTCCAGCTCAATGGAGAACTTCCCAATGGCCAAGAATGTTCTGTCCCGACTCCCTGAAATCCAGCTCCCAGACGGCCAGCTTCCCGAATGGGAACAGCCCGTGGTGACGGAAAAATCTGAACCTGAACCGGTTGTACGGCCCGGTTCGCCAGACCTTTCCCGGCGCACCTTTGTGGCTGTCAGTACCGCTCTCGGTGCAGCCATGCTGCTACCCGCCGCCCCGGCCCAAGTCACCACCGACGCCCCGCCCGAACTGGTCAGCGTGGCACTCAAGGTCAATGGCAAAACCCATGCTCTCAAGCTCGACCCGCGCACCAGCCTGCTCGACACCCTGCGCGAGCATCTGGGCCTGACCGGCACCAAGAAAACATGCAATCAGGGTGCCTGTGGAGCCTGCACGGTCTATGTGGACGGCGTTCGCATCAATGCCTGCCTGGCTCTGACCGTCATGCACGACGGCCAGAGCGTCACCACCATTGAGGGGCTGGCACAGGGGGATGCGCTGCATCCCATGCAGGCCTCGTTCATCGTCCACGACGGCTTCCAGTGCGGGTACTGTACCTCCGGCCAGATCATGTCGGGCGTGTCTGTGATCAAGGAAGGCCACGCTGGGTCCGACGCCGAAATCCGCGAGTGGATGAGTGGGAATCTCTGCCGCTGCGGCTGCTACGTCGGCATTCTGGCGGCGGTCAAGGAGGTCAGAGATGCGGGCGTTTAACTACTCCAAAACGAGGGCGGCGGGCGACGCGGTGATGACCGTGTCGGGTCAGCCAGAGGCCAAGTTCATCGCCGGTGGCACCACCCTGGTGGATTTGATGCGGATCAACGTCGAAACCCCGGCGCAGGTGGTGGACATCAATGCGCTGCCACTTAAAACAATTCAGGCGCTGCCGGGCGGGGGCGTGCGGATCGGCGCGCTGGCGCGCATGAGTGAGGTGGCCGAGCACCCGCTGATCGTGCAGGGATTTCCAGCAGTTTCGCAGGCCCTGCTGCTCAGTGCCTCGCCGCAACTGCGTAACAAGGCTTCGATTGGCGGCAACCTGATGCAGCGCACCCGCTGTCCCTACTTCCGCGACACCGCGCTTCCCTGTAACAAGCGCGAGCCGGGGTCAGGCTGTTCAGCCATTGGCGGCGAGAACCGGATGCTGGCGATCTTGGGCACCAGCGAGAATTGCATCGCCACCAACGCCGGAGACATGGCGGTGTCTATGTCGGCGCTTGACGCTGTGGTGCGGATACGTGGGCCGAAAGGCGACCGCACGGTGAATCTGGTGGACTTTTATGTGGTGCCCGGCAGCACTCCCAATATCGAGACCGTCCTTCAGCACGGTGAGCTGATCCTGGCCATCGATCTGCCTGCTGCGCCGCACGCTGCCCGGTCACACTACCTGAAGGTGCGCGACCGGGCCAGCTATGAGTTCGCCGTTACCTCGGCGGCGGTGGGCCTGGACGTGCAGGGCAGCACCATTCGCTCAGCGCGCGTTGCCCTGGGTGGGGTGGGCACTAAGCCCTGGAGATCGAAAGAAGCCGAAGCCGCCCTGGTCGGCAGACCCGCCACCGAGGCGACCTTCGTGGCGGCGGCACAGATTGCCCTCAGCGGTGCCAAGCCGCGCAGCCAGAACGCTTTCAAGATTCCGCTGGCCCAGCGCACGCTGGTTAAAGCGCTTCGTACGCTCGCTGGAGGGGGGTCATGAGCCCGGCAGTCGGCCAGCCCATCCCCCGCAAGGAGGGTCGGGCCAAGGTCACAGGCCGCGCCCGCTTCGCCGCCGAGTACCCGATTCGCGGGGTGGTGCACGCCATTCCGGTGCTCAGCACCATCAGCCGGGGGCGGATCAGCTCCATTGACACGGCGGCGGCTCAGGCCGCGCCCGGCGTACTGGCGGTGCTGACTCACCTGAACGCCCCGAAACTGCCTTACCGCCCGTTCGAGCGGCCCCTGGAAACTTCGACCAGGGTGGGCGTGTTCTTCAAACCGCTGCGCGACGACGTGATCCGCTTTAACCGCCAGTATGTGGCGGTGGTGGTGGCCACCACACTGGAGCAGGCCGAGGCGGCGGCGGCGCTGGTGAGGGTGAGCTACGCGCCGCTCAGGGCCATCAGCAGCTTTGAAGAGGGGCTGAGTGCCGCCCATCAGCCGCGCGAGAAGGGGTCCAGGGGGTTGCCTTACCAGCGCGGCGACCCGGAGTTGGCCTTTGCGGCGGCGGCGGTCAGGGTCGATCAGCGCTACACCATCCCCACCGAGCACCACAACCCACTGGAGACGCACGCCACCATCGCCGTCTGGAACGGTAACCAACTGACCCTCTACGACAAGAGCCAGTGGGTCAAGGGTGTCCAGCAGCACGCCGCGCTGGCCTTCGGTATTCCCTACGACCAGGTGCGGGTGCTCTCGCCCTTCGTCGGCGGGGCCTTCGGCTCGGCCCTGCGGCCCTGGGCGCACATCGATCTGGCAGCGATGGCGGCGCAGGTGGTGAAGCGGCCCGTCAAACTGTCGCTGACCCGCGAGGCGATGTACGGCACCACCGGTTTCCGGCCCGAAACACGGATGCGGGTGCGCCTGGGGGCCAACGCCAGCGGCACGCTGACGGCAGTGATGCACGAGGCCTGGGGCCAGACCTCCACCTACGAGGAGTACACCGAGAACACCCTCGACGCCACCCGCCTGATGTACGCCGTGCCCAACCTCTCGACCGTGCCCCGGCTGGTGCCGATGCACGTCTCAACCCCCCAGTATATGCGCGGTCCCGGCGAGGCCACCGGCATGTTCGCGCTGGAAACCGCCCTGGACGAGCTAGCCGTGGCCCTTAGGATGGACCCGGTGGCACTGCGGATCAAGAATGAGCCGCTCGCCGACCCGGAGAGCAAGCTGCCTTGGTCGCTGCGCTCTTATGTGCAGACCATGCAGCTCGGAGCTGAGCGCTTCGGCTGGGCGCGCCGCACGCCTGCTGTGGGTTCGATGAAGGACGGGGGGCTGCTCATCGGCATGGGCATGGCTGGGGCGACCTATCCGGCCCTGCGCTTTCCGACCAGTGCCAGGATCAGAATGAACCTGAGCGGCAGCGTGACGGTGTTGAGCGCGGCCACCGACATCGGCCCCGGCACCTACACCTCGATGGCCCAGGTCGCGGCGGACGCGGTGGGCCTGGACGTGGCTCTGGTGAACGTCGAGCTGGCCGACTCGAAACTGCCGTACGCCCACGCTCAGGGTGCCTCGGCACTGTTCGCCAGTCTCAGCCCGGCGGTGCGCGAGGCCGGACGGCAACTGGCGCGGCAACTGGCGGCGCGGGCGGTGGCCGACCAGCGCTCGCCGCTCTACGGCCTGAAGGCCGAGACCCTGACAGCGGTGAACGGAGGGCTGAGCGGCGCAGGCAAGCGCGAATCTTACGCGGCGCTCATGGCCCGCTCGGACGCGCCACTAGAGGTTCACCTCACCAGCGCGCCCCCGATGAGCGCGCCTAAACAGTCGACGCACTGCTTCGGCTCGCACTTCGTCGAGGTGAGCGTGGATCCTGACGTGCTGGAGGTGCGGGTTCGCAGGGTGGTATCGGCGTTCGGGGTAGGCCGGGTGGTCAATCCGCGCACCGCCCACAGTCAGGCGGTGGGCGGCATCATCGGCGGTATCGGCATGGCCCTGCATGAGCAGACCCATACCGATCCGCGCTACGGCAGAATCATGAACGCCAACCTTTCGGAGTACCTGATTCCGGTCCACGCCGATGTCCCGCCCATTGAGGCGGTCTACCTTGACGAGGTGGATTACGCCATCGGCCCGTTGGGGGCCAAGGGGCTGGGCGAACTGCCGATCGTCGGTGTGGCCGCCGCCATTTCCAATGCCGTGTATCACGCTACCGGCAAGCGCGTCCGCGACCTGCCGATCACCATTGAAAAGTTGCTGTGACGAAAACCAGCTGAACAACGATGACCTGCCCGTCGGACGGCCAGGTGACCTCCGCCGCCCAGAGCACCGTTCCAAACTGTTCGCATCGCCCTGCACAACTGGACGGAAGCCCTATCAGCGCGAGCAGGATCAGGAGCTGACTGTCATGAAGAAATCAATGCTCATCACAGGGGTGACGTCGGCTGCCTCCCGCGCTGGCGCAGGCGGCAACGCCAACGTCACCAGTGGCGACACAGCCCACGCCAAGGACACTCACGCAGCAGAACGCTCCCCTTAACAGGAGGGATTGCCTTTGACCAGAAACGAGATCATCCAAAACCTCGTCCAGATTGGCGAGCAGGCCATCGTCCGTGAAAACAACGCGGTGCTCGACGCTTACTTTTCGCCGGACTACACGTTCCACGGTCCCACCGGCGACTTGGACTACCCCGGCCTGAGGAGTTATTTTGCCGCCGAGCGGGCGGCCTTCTCGAACTTCACGATCACGCGCAGCTTCATGGTGGTGGAGGGCAACTTCATCGCCACCCAGACCACATTTTCTGGCGTATTCGAGCGCGAGTTCACCCAGTCGCCAGTCGGGACGCTCCCGCCAACCGGCCAGAGCTTCACGCAAAACATCATGAATATTTTCCGGTACGACGAGGACGGGCGACTGGCTGAGGAATGGGTACAGTACGACGTTCGCGATTTCCTACGTCAACTTGGTGCTGAAGGGAAATAACCGGACGATCAGACGCCAGACAGCGGGCAGGCGGCCTTACCGACAGCCACCGGCTTTGCCCCTCACCTGTGAACAAGGCACCGTGTCACGCGGAAAGAGAAGCCATCATGAAAATCTTCGCAACCGAAGGGCATTTTTCTACCAACGAGATTCTTCGCGAATGGCGCGTCCTCAGTTCAAGCGACCGAGACCCCAGCCTCAGGCACGGCTACATTGCCACGCGTCTTCTGGGCCAGTCGGACGAATGGGTTTGCCTGATGGATAGCGGCGTCGACTTGTAAATGATCTCGCTAACAACGCCGGGCACGCAGAGCCTGGAGCCAGGTAGGGCCTATGCCGCCCGCCGGCCAAACGACGCTGTGACGGAAACCGTGGTGTCGCGTCCCGGTAGAGTCCACCTTCGCAGCGCTACGCGTGCCGATCCACCTGCATCCGTAGACCCCGCCTAGCGTCGTTTAGGACACTTACTCTTCGGACCTGGGCAACCGGGTTGACCTTGGTTTAATGCCCAGCATGATCGGCTGGCATCATGAGACAGTCATCCAATTGCTCTGCATGAGCCTGTCCGGCGTGTTTGACCGCTTCACCGACTTGTAAGTCATTGTCGGCCATTGGAGCGAGGTGGTGTTTTCCCGTGATTCGCGCCGGGAAGCGGCGCACACGCTTTCTTACAGGACGCTGGACTGACATGGTCAACGGCGCGCACGCCAGCTGGGAGCGGCTCCGCGCTTCCTCTGTATCAGCGGAATCAGCGGCTGGACTGGAGCGCACCGTGCTCCGCACATGTGCGCTTCGAAATTTTTTAAGTACATCCTGTCCACTGTTTTAGGCTGCTGCGTCTTGGGCACAGAGGCACTGCCTTGAGCAGAGCTGTGTTCTGGTCAGACTCGCTTCTGCGTCATAAACGTACGCCCATGAGAACACCGTTTCTTCCCACGAGGGCACCACTCCCCCTGCCTAAACACGTCTACCCGCCCTACTCGGTAAAGCTTAACCAGGCGACACTTGACTGTTTACAGCCGTCAGCACCGCTACTTCACGCTCGGGCATTTAATACTTACAAAATTTAGAAATTAGGCTGAAGTCGCTTAACTTAGTCACATGAGCTTAGAGCAAGCTTTATTCATTTACAAAATGCTGACAGGTAATATTGACAAATATTCAATAATAAGTAGAGTGATATTACTACACAAAAATCTTGCGACAAATTTTAATTAGAAGTCATATCAACAATTTAGGTACTGATTAATCCATATTGTCAATTGAGCAGATGTCAATTGTACTTCGTTGAGACTAAAGTAACGATTGTAATGCTTTGGCGCTCATAAACTGATTAATCAGTTTGAGCAAATACAGGAGTTGATTGTTATGAACAGAAAAATGCTCATTACGGCGCTGGCGTTGATTGCCTTGCCTTCCTCGCTGGCACAGACGGCAACGCCTACGCCAGCTCTCCCCACGCAGCAAAACGCTCCTCTCAAGCAGAGGACTAGAGCCGAGATCGTTCAGGGCCTTATTCGTATAGGAGAACAGGCCATCGTTCGGCAAGACGACGCGGCGCTTGACGCTTACTTCTCAAAAGACTTTGTCTTCCATGGTCCGCTCGGTGACTTGAATCTCCCGGCCCTCAAAAAGTTTTGGGCAGCGTCGCGGGCGGCCTTCTCCGAGTACACGATTACTCGTGGACGGATAGTTGTGGAGGGGGACTTTGTCGCCAGCCAGACCACTTTCTCTGGCGTATTTGAGCGCGAGTTCACCCAGTCGCCGGTCGGGGCGCTTCCGCCGACCGGCAAAAGATTCACGCAAAACATCATCAATATCTTCCGATATGACAAAGACGGGCGATTGGCTGAAGAGTGGGTACAGTATGACGTTCGCGACTACTTACGTCAACTTGGTGCTGAGGGGAAATAGCCGGGTGATCAGACGCCGAAGATCTGACGGGCGACCCCACCGACAGCTACTGATCTTGCCTCTTCCCCTCAAAGGAGCTTCGACATGACAACAACTTGGTTTATCACCGGCACCTCTTCCGGCCTGGGCCGGGAGATGACAGAACAGCTGCTGGCACGGGGTGACCGGGTGGCGGCCACGCTCCGCACCACGGGCGCTCTTGACGACCTCAAGGCCCAGTACGGCGACCAGCTGTGGGTCGCGGCGCTGGACATCAGTGACCCGGACGCGGTGCGCCGGGTGGTCGACGCGGCCTTTACCGAACTGGGCCGCATCAATGTTGTGGTCAACAACGCGGGATACGCCCTGTTCGGGGCGGCGGAGGAGGTGAGCGACGTGCAGATTCGCCAGCAGACCGACACCAACATTCTTGGCTCAGTGGCGGTGATTCGGGCCGCGCTTCCGCATCTCCGGGACCAAGGGGGGGGCCGCATCCTCCAGATTTCATCTGAGGGGGGCCAGATCGCCTACCCCAATTTTAGCCTCTACCACGCCAGCAAGTGGGCGCTGGAAGGCTTCGTCGAGTCGGTGGCCCAGGAAGTCGCCCCCTTCAACATTGAGTTCACGCTCATTGAACCGGGTCCAACCCAGACCAACTTCGTGGGTGGCATGGTCAGTTCCGCGCCGATGGCTGTGTATGACCAGACTCCGGCAGGCGAGGTTCGCCGGGGCTTGAACAGCGGCTCTTTCGGGACGCTGGGCGACCCCGTGAAGGTGGTTCAGGCGATGATTGCCAGCGCAGACCAAATGCCCGCTCCCCGGCGAGTTACCCTCGGGGCAAATGCCTATACCCAGATCCATGCGGCGCTTACAGCCCGCCTTGCTGCACTGGAGAACCAGCGGGATATCGCGTTTTCCACCGACCTGACAAGTTGAGGTGTTCACTGTTCCAACGCGCTGGTCTGAAGCCATGTACTTTAGTGCAAGCGGCTGTGAGATCAGGCATTTCGGCAGAGAGAAGGTAAAAACTACTCTGCAACTGATATCGGATGACAGGCGATTCGTCCAAGAGAGAGTGGCGTAAGTGTCATGGCGTCAAGGCGACTTTAGTCGCTCCCAAACCCCTGTACTTTCAGTGCAGGGTTGTTTAGTTGGCTGTGTTGCCTTAACTGGCGTCATGGCAGGTTGAGGGCAGGGGTGGCCTGAGATTCAGGCCACCCCTGCTGCAACCATTGACCACGTCTGGAACGCATGCTTCTGGTTGCTTCGTCTGGTCGGGGCGAACACGCTGGTGCGGGAATGATGATGGAGGTTCTCTATTCGTGCAAGCAGGCTCAGAAATTCCTGTGCACGTTTCCTCCGCCTGAATCCTTGCTGTTGGCGTTCCTGACGTCGTGTAGGTCGGTGTGATTGTTCAATCACGTTATTACAGCGGGCTGTGGAGATCACCTGCTGGTGGTCGACGTCAGCCAGGCTCGGGATCTCTCAGATCACGGCTCCGGAGCTGCGGAGCTGCCCCGGTATAGATGACTTCTGGGACATCGTATTCACCCAAGAGGCAGGTCGGGAAAATCTTTGCGGCGTTGGCGTCGCGGTGACGCTGGAGAAAGATGCCCTGCACGAATCCGTGCTCGTCCACTGCACGCCATAACCAATGTCGGACGCCATCGACGCTCGGACACACATCAATCAGATGCTACCGGGAACCCCGTCGGGGTTCCCGGTAGCGCAGTTCTTCCACGAAAAGAGGAGCGAATTTGATGCACCATTCGCGGAGAATCTCGTGGAGGAGTCATTCTTGGACGTCTCGGTCACTCAGGGGGAAGCGGTAGTACAGCCAAACCGCATGCTGGATGGGTTGTTATGGGGAACCGGTGGCGGTAGGGCTTGAGATCAGTCACAGCGGATCAGCCTACTCCGACCCGGTTAAGGCAACACAACCAGAAATCCTTCTGAGCACTCCATTACCCTGCAAGCAACAGCTGCCAGATAGCGGCAGGCATCAGCAATCTGCCCCACCCCTGCCAGACAGCCTTAATTTCCCTGCCACCGTTCCAAATCATCTGGCGTATCTATATCCCAAATGCCATCAGGAAACTCGACAGTGACAGGCGGGTGCGCGGCGAAGAGATGCTTGGCCCCCTGCTCACCTTGGAGTTCCAGCAGCTGTGCAAACAGTGAACGCCCGAAGATGGCGGGAACCCCCTGGACGGCCCCGTAGCGGCAGGCGATCACCCGCCCTAAGTGGTTCTGCGCCGTTTTACACATCATCTTGACTAAGTCGGCATCGACAGCAGGCTGATCACACACCAACAGCAAAGCGGCGTCTACCGCCGTGCGGGCGAGTGCGCCAATGCCTAGCCGCACTGAAGAAGCCAGTCCCTCGTTCGGCTGGGCATTGACGAGTTGCCAAGCGCCAGGGAGGGGCGACACGGAGAGCGTGGGGGGAAGAACCACGATCACCGGCGAGCAGCCTCCACCCTGCGCGGCGCCAACGGTTTGTTCAAGTAGCGTCTGGTGAACTGGCAGTCCACGGAGCCGCAGCAGCTGTTTGGGTTGACCTAGCCGCCGAGACGCGCCAGCTGCCAGTACCACAGCCCCAACAGTCAACGGCTCAAGTCGTGACATGAAGATGAGGCACCCGTCCCATCGGGAGGCCAGAACGACTATTGAAAGTGGCCAGCACCTCACTCACGATAGAAAGCGCAATCTGTGCAGGCGTGTGTGCCCCTAAATCCAGACCAACCGGAGCGTGCAGCACTTTCAGATGGCAGGCTGAAAGCTGAACCTCAGTCAGCAAGCGGTTCAAGCGGTGAGCCGAGCCCAGAATACCGAGATAGGGGGGCGGTGCCCTCAGAAGGGTGCGGAGGGCGGCCACGTCATACAAGTAATGCCGACTGGCCACCAAAACGGCACTGAAAGCGTCAGAGGGCAGGTGGGCTTCAAGTTCGCCCCCCCCACTCTCGATCAAGCGGGTGCCGGGGGGAAAGCGGGCGGCTTCTAACAGCAGTGGACGAAAATCAACGACGCTGACTGACCAGTCGAGTTCTTGGGCGAAGCGGGCCAGCACAGCGGCGCCCTCATCGGCACCGACGATGCAGAGGTGGAGCGGCGGATGCAGGATCTCGGCAAACGCCTGAATCTCGCCGGATATCGTGCTAAAAGTGAACTGACCTGGCAGTTCGCCGTCGAAACCCCCTTCGGCTTGTTGCCGAACCAGCGGTGGAAGGTCGGGCACCAGCGGGCCGTGCCAGATGCCGCCCCGCCAAGCCGCCCGCTGTCCCAGGTGCAGACCTGACGTGACCGTGATCATCACCGCTGGCTGGCGGTCGGCAATTACGGCCTCCAGCGTGTCCAAGTACAGCCCTGCAGAGATACTGCCCACCGACTCAACTAAAATGTCGACGATGCCGGAGCACCCGCTGCCATATCCAAATACGGCGTCTTCAGCGTCAGTGGTGTCGAACCGTAACAGCCGAGGCTGACCGGACGCCACCACTTCAGGCACGCTGTATAGCACTTCAGCTTCAAGGCATCCGCCGCTGATGGCGCCGAAATGTGTGCCATCTGCGTCGGCAAAGAGGCGAGCACCCTGACGCCGGTAGGCACTTCCCTGAACTCGCACGACGGTGGCAAGGGCACCTGCTTCCCCGCGGGCCCGCGAGCTGCGGGCAGGGGACAGCCAGCGGTGTTCACCTTTCACGGCACCCGCGTCCATGGCAGCCTGCCAGCCGCGCGCCAAAGGTGCCACTCCAGGTTAACCCCCCCAGCAAAGCGGCTAGAAAGCTTTTGACCACCGCACAAGATGTCTTCGTTGTTCAGGTGATCGGCAGCCTGCTGACAGGCGCTGAAAATCTGGTTAATCCCGGAGATTTGAGCGGTGCCTTGGCCCGGGGGCGCGCCGTGGGTCAGCGCTTTAAGCGGGAGGAGATGACGCATCAGGTTCTCCTTGTAGAGCGAGGCGCCTGGGCAGCCTCAGCAGCGAAGAGGAGAGGCGAATAGCCCTCAAGAGTTTTGACAGTGGTTCAAGTTACATGAAAGAATCTAGGTTGACAGTTTTTGACTCCTGCGTTTTAACGCAGCGGTGGCCAAGTGGGGTCAGCGTCCTCCGATACGATCTCGGCAAAGGCCTGCTGAACCTGGGCACTGAAGCCCTGGTACAGCCCATTCTCATACTTGGCGGCGTGGTCGATATCGGCCGGCGATCCTGCATGAGCAAACTGGTTGGTGCCTTTGGTGAAGGCGCCGGGAACGATAACTGAGGTCTCGATACCCCAGCGGGTCAGCTCACGAGCGTACGACACTGCCAGCGCGTCCATTCCAGCTTTGGCTGTGAAACAAAGCCCCAGATAAGGAGGGGTACCGCCCGCAACGTTGTTGCTCGACATCCATAGCATGAGCCCGCGGCGCTGCTGACGTATATGGGGGGGAACTGCGCGGTTAACCCGCTGGGTGCTGACCACGTTCACGTCGTACAGTTCAGCGATTTGCTCGGGCGTAAAGGCTTCGGAGGGATCAAACACCCTATGACCGGCATTGTTGGGCGGCACGTCGATCCGGCCCTGCTCAGCGATGACCTGCTCAACGGCGTGGTGAATCGACTCCTCAGAATTCACGTCTAGTTCGGTGCCGTGCAGATTGACCCCATGTTCTTGAGCAAATTGAACCACGTCAGCGACCTGCGGCGCGTTGCGCCCAGTGGTGTCACGCATAGAGGCGTAGACAGTGTGACCCGCCAGCGCATTACTCCACATCCTGTCAAAACCGCTAGACGCGCCCGTGACTAGGATGGTGTGTGGGTGGGTGGGCATGGCAACTCCTATCGTGATTGTGGTTGATTAGGTCGCTTTTATCTTTCAGATCAACGGAGTAAAGCCAGGATCGAAAGAAAGACCATCACGCCGGGAATGGAGAGCTTTTGGCGCCCTTCCGAAAACTCGCCATGCTACAGGCGAGGTTTTTAAATCACCCCGCCGTTGGCCCGGATGGCTTGACCGTTGATCCAGCCTCCGTCCGGGCCGACCGAAAAAGCCACAGCACTGGCGATGTCTGCGGGCTGGCCGAGCCGCCCCAGCGGAGTCATGCTGGCCGCCTGAGCAAATTTGTTCGGGCGATTTGCCCTCTGTGAACAGTTGGGTTTCTACAGGGCCGGGGGACAGGGCATTGATGGTGATCTCGCGCCCACGCAGCTCCTTGGCCAGAATGTGAGTCATCGCTTCTGTGGCCGCTTTGGTTGCCGCGTAAACGGCGTAAGTCGGTTGGTAGAGTCCCACCCACACTAGACGAGAAGCTGACAATCCGTCCGCCGTTCCGCAGCCGTCTGGCCGCTTCGCATAACCCATTGAACGTCCCCTTCAAGTTGACGGCGATCTGTTTGTCGAACGATTCATTGTCCGTCTCGGCCACAGAACTCAGCAACATGACGCCGCCGTTGTTGATCAGAACATTGACGTCACCATACCGGGTTTCGACTTGGTCAAACATGCCCTTCATGGCTGCTGGATCACTGATATTGGCTTTGAAAGCGGTGGCCCGGCCGCCCGCCCCAGTGATCTTACTCACGACGTCTTGGGCTGGAACCAGGTCACTGGAATAATTCACAATCACGGCGAATCCGTTGCGCCCTGGGCGCTGAGCGATAGCTGCGCCGATGCCCCGCGACGCCCCTATAACAATGGCTGTTTTGATGTATTGCTCGCTCATATCTACACCTCATCGTTGGCGCAACCAAGCCTCCGGTTTTTCGGTGAGTTCGGTTTGAATACAAGGAAACGTGGACCACCGAAACCGAGTCAGGTTTCAGTGGTTCATTTAGTGTTTCAGATGGGGGAAGCAACGGCGCTCGTGATCTTGCGCCCCCTTCGCGAAATTGCGCAGGCGACGAAAGATGAAAGATCAACAAAGACTGTCTGTCAATGCAGCCGCTGAAAGACCGTTGGGGAGACGCCAGTCACACGCCGGAAGGCAGTTGCGAAATGTGAGGGATTGCTGTAACCGCAGGTCAGCGCAATTTCACCAACCGGGATGTCTCGCTGCTTGAGCAAACGTTGAGCGAGTTCCATTCGCAGACGGGTCAGGCGGCGCATCGGTGTTTCTTTCCAGACTGCATTGGCCATTCGCAGCATTTGGAATGGGCTTAGACCGGCAACTTGAGCCAGCTGATCTAGGGTCAGAGCCTGGGAAAGGTGGGCCTGCATATACTCGTCAATCCGCTGTAATCCGCCAGCCGCAGTGAGATGAGGAGGCTGGCAGTCTGGGCGGGAGGCACTCAAGAGATGGGTGACTAAGAAGTAAGCGGCTGACTGAGCATACAGTTCAGGGGCACCGTGACGTAGACCGCGTTGCAGCGCGGCCATAACGGCGGCAATGAGTGGATCAGTTTGACGGAGTAGGTTGGGCAGATCAGCCAACGGAATCGCACACCTGCCGATCTCTTGATGAACCGTGCTGAGAAGCTTGAAGGGCAACGTAAGATGAAGAGTCTCATGGACGCGTTCAGATTTCCACCGAAGGCAATTTTCTGTGTGTGGGGCGGTCATGCCTAAATCGCCTGGCCGGTACTCGGCCCATGCCCAGGAACCCCGGCGTTGTGTTTCTATCCTACAATTGCCGGCAGTGACCAGCACAATCTGATAGTCCGGAACCGCTGGGACAATGAGCTGCTCCACCTTGGAGGGATTGGTGTAGCTCTGCAAAAGTAGGGACTGCCAGTTGGCTTGGGTGCTGCACTGCTGCAGCGTTCCGGGATGTGAGCTCTGGGCGGCGCGGCTGTCCTGTGAAACAAGTTCCATGGAACTCTCCTCGTGTTGGGCCACCAAGTGGCCCGACAGCTGAAGACTGATGGATACGGTTCCCTGCAGAAGTATCTAAAATTTCCGTCCTGCGCTCCGTCAATATTGAGCAGGAGGATCGGTTGGGTCACGGCGTTGTGATTGGTGTCGGTTGCTCCGCCTCAACTAGGCAAAGACTCTACCCTCCTTCACTTCTGATGACTATCACAAAGCAGACCATCTGGCGGGTGGAGTTGCCCGTGTTTTGCCTAGTTGAGGCGAGCTGATATTTGCAATTCCTTTCGGGCTAGAGAGTAAAACCGGGCAGCCGGATCAATGCTGTCCAGAGGTAGGCAGCGTGCCCACTGATTCAAAGGGTTGTGTTGCCTTAACCGGGTTGGGGTAGGCTGATCCGCTGTGACTGATCTCAAGCCCTACCGCCACCGGTTCCCCATAACAACCCATCCAGCATGCGGTTTGGCTGTACCACCGCTTCCCCCTGAGTGACCGAGAAGTCCAAGAATGACTCCACCAGCGCGGTATCGAGATCAGCATCGTCGTGAACGGACGTCCATGAGGACGCCACTCCCCCTCAGTGGCTGGCATTCTGGCCCACCCAATCAGTCAGCCTTCACATGATGCGGTCCACGCTGAAATGATCTATCGCGATCGCGGATCCTCCTTTTACCGAGAGGTCATGGATCTGCCGCTGCCATTGAGTGAAGAGCTGCCACTCATGCTGGCCCATCTTTCTCAACGGTGGTTAGGAACCCTGGCGGCAACGCCAAGGGGGTATGCCCTGCTGATCAAATTTAGGGCAGGTCATCGTGGACGTGGTGGCTATGTGTCGATCGCTGATGGTTCTGGGCTGGACGGCGAGGCGGCTCCCTACGCGTGATGGAATTGTTGAACCAAGCGGATTTATCACCCTTCGAGCGAACAAGCCTCTTTAATGGATGGGGTCACCAGGTGCAGTGAGACGTCGTGGCGCCTATCTGCCTTTCTCAAGATCAATGTATTTCAGGTTGTGTGCCAGAACGCCCAATGCGACTTTGAGCCGTAGGCTGAGATAGGTCTTCACTTGTCCCCAGCGTATCCCGGCTCCTGACAAGACTGAAAATGCCGATTCAATGCATTTCCTGGCTGCTCCGTATTCAGGCTTCCAGCGCGGATCGCACTGCTTTGCATTGACCTTCGGTGGCGTCAAGCACGTCCCTGACTGATACCCCTTATCCCCAATCTGCTTTGGCCCGCCGTAAGAGGGCCAATCTTTGTTCATCTCGCACAGCACGGTGAAATCGTGCTGATTCGCTGGACGAATCTCGTATTTTGCAATCTTGCCGTTCAAGGCGCACCAGGCATGCAGTTTGAAGCCGTAGACCGGCCCAGCGGTACTGAGGCCATGACGGGCGCCACGAAATTTGCACCGTGGGGCGCGCTTGAATGTCGAGACAGGCAAGGGCTCCGAATCGACGGCGACGAAGTCCAGGCACTGGACTTCGGTGGCTAGCTGCTCGACCACCGGGGTCAATCGGGCGAGCCGGATGCGGGCCTGGGGCTCAGAGGGGAAGTCTGGGAAATGATTGAGCTTCACAAGGCGCCACCAGCGGCTGAAATACGGCATCTTGCGCAACTTCTGAAGCAGCGCGGGCGGCCAAGAGGTCTGCATCAGAGACCTTTTCATGTGAGTGAACAAGCTTGCGAGGGAGGTGGGGCGTGATCCATTGACTGAGTGCGGTGACAGCGTCAGGGAGCGGCAGTACAGTGAGATCGGGACGGCACATAAGCACCGTCCCTTTTTCATGTGTTGCCCCGCAAGTCAACCTCTATTCGCGGTGATTCATTACACCTTCAGATGTCGCACGGCTTGCGGCAAATGAACTTTACTCGCCTGCAGCGGCGGCAACGGCAGGCTCGAAGGGGTGCAGAAACGCCGCCATTGTCTGCTGTCCCAGATCAACGACCTTGGTGCCGCCTGCCGCGACAACCGTCACTTCTTGGATGCCCAGGACTTTCTCGAGGATCAGGCGCAGATACTGGGTGGCGATGTCCCGGTCACGTATCGGGGAACCCTCGGTGTACACCCCACCGGAAGCTAAGAGTATGGTGGCCCTTTTACCCTGGAGCAGCCCCTCTCCTGTCGTGCCGATGGTTCGGCCCTTGCGCACGACATGATCTATGTACGACTTCAGGTTTGCGGGGATGTTGAAGTTATGAACTGGCGTGCTGACCGCGATATGATCCGCTGCCAGCAGTTCATCCACCAGTTCGTCGGACACCTGCAGCACCTCCTTCATCTCGGGCGTGTGCGCCTCCAGTGGCGTCAGGCTGGCGTTGAGCCAGGGAAGATGCAGATAGGGCAGCTCCGTCTTGGCGAGGTCGCGGACAACGACTTCGCCGTCTGGATGTGCGGCTTTCCACTCCTCGGCGAACTTCACAGCGAGGTTGCGGGAAATCGAGTATTGGCCACGTGTCCCTGCTTCGACCATCAATAGCTTTGGCATAGTGCTCCTTTGAACTTCGTTCACAACGAATTTTTGTAGAGTTGCGAACAATCTGTTCGTAGCGCTAGTATGGAGCGTATGAAACACCGTTCGCAAGAAGGCACTTTTATGGTCGAAACGCACATTTCTGTTCCGGAGAATGCCCTGTCGGCTGCGGACTGCAAGGGACTGGCTGACGTTCTGAGCAGCGTTGGTGACAAATGGACTATCTTGGTGGTTGGTGCGCTCTCCAATGGCCCATTGCGCTACAACGAGGTTCAGCGGCGCGTCAGCGGGATCTCGCAGCGAATGCTGACGCTGACATTGAAGCGGCTTGAAGCGGACGGCATTGTTACACGAACACTGTTTCCAAGCGTTCCGCCGCGCGTGGATTACGAACTGACGGAATTAGGGCAGACGCTTCGCGCTGCCTTGGTTCCCCTCCACCTCTGGGCGGCGCGGAACAAGAAAACCATGGCAGACCACCGGGCGCGGGTTGAGCCAGAAGGCGAGTAAATCATTCTTCCGCGCATCATGTCACCAGCAAGTCTGGTGGGGGGCAGTGTGGTTCTGACCAGGGTATGGTCGGCTGACCCGCCAGATCAATCTGAATTCGAACCACCACCACAGGCCGAAGCCCTGAGCGCGTTTACAGCGCTCACCGAAGCCGTCGGGCTCAACACTGACCTTCTTTCCCTGACCCAGCGGGCGAGGGACGCCCACAGCTGGTGCAGCAACTAGCCGAGCTGGACGCCACGCCGCGCCTACAGCTGGCTGCGGTGGGCATTCCCGGCGAGTTGGATTGAGCTTCTACTCAGAGGTGAGTAAAACTCTGGCCGCAGACAGCTAGTTCTCTCCCCGCTCTAGAGCGAGCACCGTGCGCGGAGGTGCACTGGGCAGGCCGGGGGTTCACCCAGCCGAGTGAGGCCAGCGACTCCTCGCAAGCCAGCGCATAGGTTTGAGCAAAACCCTTAAACGGAGTGTCGAAGTAAGGGCTGAGATCAGGGCGAGAGAACCCCCAGATCAGGTAGTGGCTTGCTAAACAGTACCCGGCCTCGTGGGCGGCCAAGTCGCCGCGGTGTAGTGGTTCATACTTGCGTTTGGGCACCCTCTGATCTGGAGATGGCCTGCCGTGATCTAGGCCTCCATTTCCTCCCCCAATTGATTGAGGGAAGGTGTTTTAGCCGCTTGTGATTGGCGTGTGGACAAACGGCACTGAACGCCTGAAACATCCGTGAGCTGGTGCATCAACAGCGGGCAAAAACTACCGAAGTGTTGCAATTTCAGCTGAGTGCCAGGGCGAGCGCGAGGAGCGAGATCAACGTTAGGTTTGATGACGGGTCATGTTGCCCATCACCCAGGCCATGATGCGGGTGCGCGCCCAGCGCGGCAGCAGGGCGAGAGAGGCTTCGAGCAGCACCGAAAGCCGTCCGGGCCGCACCGTGCCCCGGCGGCCCAGGGCCAAGAGGGTGGTGCGGGCGACTTCCTGCGAAGTCAACGCAAAGCCCATCCGCATGTTGGCGCGCTCGGCAAACCCGCTGTGAACCGGCCCTGGTGCGGAGGCCAGCACGTCTACCCCGTATGGGGCCAGCTCAGCGTGCAGGCCCTCGGCCAGCGTCTGGATGTACCCCTTGGTGGCCGCGTAGTTGGCGGTACCGGGCACGCCCTGAAAGCCCACCAATGAACTCATCAGCACCAGGCCGCCGCGCTGCTGGGCTGCGAAGCTGTGAGCGAAGTGGTGCGTCAGGGACAACACCGCCTTACAGTTGACGTCCAGCATCTCCAGTTCCTGCATCAAGTCGGTCTGGAGAAACGGGCCGGAGCTGCCGAAGCCCGCCGCCGCGACCAGCAGGCCGAGATCCAGGTCGTGCGCAACTTGAGTGACCTGCTTCACACCCTCTGGGTGTGTTAGGTCGGCGGCCACCACTAACGTTTGTATGCCGTGTGTCTGCAATTGAGCGGCCAGCGCGTTCAGCACGTCCCCCCGGCGGGCCACCAGTACCAGGTTCAGGCCTGCCTCAGCCAACCAGAATTGAGGAACTGCTGGAATCCTTGGTGCTGGAGTTGCAGGCCGATCCCACATTGCAGGCCCGGATCCAGGCGCGGTGCAGAGACTCCAGCTGACATCCGTTCGCAAAGGGCAATCCAGAAACCTCTGACCTTTGTTGAACGAATCGTTGTGTCCCGATCAAGAACACCGGAGCGAAGTCGTGGGGGAGGGGAGAGGTGGTTTCTTCGCCCCATACAGAAATCAGATCAACCTAGCCCTAGCCAAAGCCAAGGCTCGTAAAGCAGAGGCGAGGTTGCGCCCACAGCACGGCTTTCCGGTCGGGGTTTATGAAAAAGGCTGTGCCGAAGCACAGCCTTGATCCTTCACCCTTGGTTTAAAGGCTACTTTTGAGGGTGGTGGCGACTTTGAAGGCCACTTTCTTACCGGCGGGGATCTGAATTTTGTCACTGGTGCCGGGGCGCACCCCAGTCCGGGCGGCAGTGTCCTTAACGCTCAGGGTGCCCAGACCAGGGAGGCCCACGCTCTTGCCGCTCTTGAGGGCTTCCACCAAAAGATCCAGCATGCTGTTGAACACTTCATCACTCTGCTTCTTCGTCAGCGTGGTTTGATCGGCCATGAGGTCGACCAGTTGGGCTTTGCCGATCTTGTTGCTCTCGGCAGGCGCCGCCTGAGGTGCAGGAGCCGCTTTGGGAGTGGTTTTTTTCGCTGGGGCTTTGGCCGTTTTCTTGGTCATGGCGCGAGTGTGACGGCTGGGCCGCCAACATGCAAGATGTCCCAGATGAGGAGGTGACCCTCTCGGGCCGGGGATTCGGTGCTTGTTGCCCAAGGGGGTCAGCTGTTCAGAACCGCCGTTGGGGTGCGACGCACTGAAGCGAGCAGAGGCCCGACGGGTGGTAGGTCGCCAAAAGGTGGCGCTCAGGGAGTCATTAGACTGCCTCACCCACCCCACTGCTGGCGGTATTTTCACTGCTGTCCACAAGGCGTCCGGCGCTAACCTGGACGAATTGAACGTGTAGCCGGGGCACACGGAACGGGTCAAGCCAGCAAGTGGACAGGTTGCGGCGGTGCTACCGAGTTCAGCTCGGCGGTGGACTTTGCCTGGGCTGCCCGTACTCACCCGGCACAAGACAAGAAAGATTGTTCAGTGGCAGAGGTGGCCTTCCCGCTGCGCCAGCACCCGCAGTGCATAGGCCACAGCGGAGAGCAACAAGGCAGTCGTCGACCCACCGGCCAGGCCCAAATACGCCGCCGAATGCAGCGCTTGATACGCCGCGTGCAGCGGTTCATCCCGTTCCGCCGCCAAGCGCTCGTACCACCCCTGCCCCAAAGCAGGTAAGTCTAACTGCCGTTCCCCGGCCAGCGCTGCCACATCTGCCGCATGCCGGTCGAGTTCCGTGCTAAACGCCAAGAGGGTTTCACGGGTCGGTTGGGTGTGATGCAACGCTGGAGCATATTCCACCGCCGCCAACACCTGCAACGTCGTTGCGATACAGGTCAGGGCTACCGCAAAGTCAGGAGGCTCATGAGATAGGTGGTGTCGAGGGCGGCACGGAAGCGTTTGGAGGCGATACTGCCTGATCCCGTGCCCTGCCGTCGGAGGAGTGTCAAGGCCAGTTGTCGAATGGTGAGCCAGTTTTGCCGTGCCGTTCTGAGTTTGACCTTGGAGGCATCATCACGGAACACGACGTCCAGCAGCCAGTGCAAGCCATTTTCGATGCCCCAGTGCAGTCGTGAAGCGTTGCACGCTTCACTCGCCTCACCGTTGAGGCTGGTGAGGTACAAGCGATCCTCAATGCT
>NZ_SSNW01000022.1 GCF_004801315.1 Deinococcus sp. Arct2-2 | reverse complement strand
CAACCCCAGCGTTGCTGGGGCTGTTCTCACTGGTGACGCTCATGGCCCACGAACGCTGGCAAAGCCATGAACCTTGGGTTCGTCATGCCGCCTGGTACAACAAGACCCTGCCCACCTTCGTCGACGCGCTCGCCGAGGTTCGGCGAGCCTTGTGGAAGATTCCGACTTTTCGCACATCTTCACCAGGACGCGAAATGGTTCAAGTCCCACTTGAGTTCATCGAGCCCCTCACAGACGCGCTCTGCTACGCCGCCTGATGCTCCTCAATGGCCAAAGTCGAGCTAAGGGGGGGCGTTGCAAAGCAACGGGGGGTTCACCCAACAACTCAGCCTCTCGCCAGCAACGGGGGGTTACCTACCAAGCCGGAAATACCCACCCCCAACCCGCCTGACGCAACCTTCCATGCCCTCTGATACGCTAGCCGCATGCCAAAAGTGTTAGCCGTCACAAGTGAAAAAGGCGGCGTGGGCAAAAGCACGCTGGCCGTGCATCTGGCCGGAGCGTTGGCCGAACGTGGATTGAATGTGGCCCTGATCGACGAAGACCCCCGCGTAGGCAGCAGCGCCCGCTGGGCTGTGCGTGGTGTGAAACTGGGCGGCGTAGGTCTGCCGTTTGCCGTGTACGAAGCCGACGACGTGAAACCCAAGAAACTGGCCGCGCTGGATGTGGTGGTTATAGATACGGAAGGCCGTCCCAAACGCAAGGAACTGCGCCAACTCGCAGACCGCGCCGACTTGATTTTGGTGCCCAGCGGAACTTCGGCGCTGGAACTGGAAGCCACGCTGGAACTGATGGATTTCCTTCAGGGCGACGCCGATGCGGCCCGTAAATCGCGTGTGGTGCTGACCCGCGTGCCGCCTGTGGGCCGCGCCGGAGAAGAAGCCCGCGAGGACTTGCGCGAAGCCGGGGCAACTGTGTGCAACACGTTGGTGCGGGCCTACGCCGCCTACGTGCGGGCCGCCGAACTGGGTACGCTGGCCCGCGACGTGCGCGATCCCCGTGCCGACACTGCATGGGAAGACATGCTGGCCCTTTCCCGCGAGGTGCTATGAGCGTTGCTGCCCGCTGGGGAGCCGAATAATGGCCCGCTTCGACTATCTGAAGGAAGCAGGCAAGGGGGCAGGCAAGGCCAAGAAGAAAGCCGACAAGTCCTCTAAGAAGGACAAAGCCACCGCCATTGCCCCCGAACCCGATGGACGGCGCAAGGGTGAAACTGCCGAACGAGTCGAAGCCGTGTATGTCCGCAAAGAAACGGTGCGGGCCGTGTGGCGCGAAGTAAAGCGCGGCGGCGGCGAGAGCGTCAGCGAGCTAGTCGAAGACCTGCTGTTGCGCTGGCTGCGCGAGCGGGCGTAATTGGCCGTGACCGGATGAGCGCCGCGCAAGCCCGGCTGCTGCGGTTGCTGGGGCTGATCGTGGCGGTTGCGTTCGTCACGCCGGGAATTTTGCGCCCCCTCACCGGTCATCCTCTCGAACTGGTAAATCTGGTCTTTCACGAGGCAGGACATGTGCTGCTGGCGTGGGCGGGAACCACGCTGATGCTGCTGGGCGGAAGCCTGTTTCAAGTGTTGGTGCCTGCCATATGCGTCGGGCATTTTTGGCGGCGCGACGAACTCTATGCGGCGGGCGTGCTGTGCCTCTGGCTGGCGCAATCTTGGGCAGGCGTGGCGGCCTACGTGCGGGACGCGCCCACGCGCAACCTTGACCTGATTACGGGCGACCCAGACACCCACGATTGGTGGCAACTGCTGGGCGCGTGCCTGACACCGGGCTGCGGCCACCTGAACTGGGCCGATCCGCTGGGCCGCCTGCTGATGGTAGTTGCCGTGATGACCGCTCTCTTTGGCATACTGTTGGCGCTCTGGAAGGACTTGTTGAAGCCGTGATCTGCGCTACCCTACCCCGATGACTGTTGGCCGCTACGCCCCAAGTCCAACGGGTGGAATGCACCTCGGCAATGCCCGCACCGCGCTGCTGGCGTGGCTCCATTCGCGTGCGTTGGCGGGCCGCCACATCCTGCGCTTTGAGGATTTGGATGGGAGCCGGGTACGCAGTTGGGCATACGATACGACTCGGCGTGATCTGGAATGGTTGGGCCTCGACTGGGATGAGGAATATTTGCAATCCGAGCGGCTGGACTTGTACGCGGAGGCCATGGCGCGGCTGGACACTTACCGCTGCACCTGCACCCGCCGCGAAATCGAGGCTGCCATTCAGGACAGCGCGGGCGCTCCACATGCTGTAGAGCCAGTCTATCCGGGCACTTGCCGCAACAATCAGAAGCCGTCTGACCTTTCGCGCCCCGCCGCCCTGCGCTGGAAGGTTCAGGATGAAACGGTATGCGCCGCCGACTTCCTGACAGGTCAAACCCTCTGCCAGCAGTTGCCCACCGAAGTCGGAGACATCGTGCTGAGGCGCAACGACGGCGTGTTTGCCTATCATCTGGCGGTGGTGGTAGATGACGCGGCCATGAACGTGACCGATGTGTTGCGCGGCGTAGACCTGTGGACGGCCACGCCCCGGCAACTGGCGCTTCAGCAGGCGTTGGGGTATCCCGAGCCCCGCTACTTGCATGTGCCCCTGATGATCGACTACGCCGGAGAACGCCTCGCCAAACGCGGGGGCGCACCGGCGGTGATGGCGCTGCGTGAAAGGGGAGACGATGCAGGGAGGGTGCTGTCGGCCTTGGCCCATTCGTTCGGAGAGGGCTTTTGGCCCCAGCCGTTACCGCCAGAGGTTGTGCTAGACGAGCTTCTCTTGCTGTGGCGACAAAAATTGAGCGAGCTTTCGCCGTAGCCTACCCCCCCCATCAAGTACCCCCAATCTAGACCAGTTGTCTAAGTTTCCCGAACGGGCGTTAGGGCTGCGGAGTTAGCATTTTGCTATGACCCTCAAGCTCTCTGATCTGACGCTCTTGCTGCCCGAGTATCCGCAGCCCGACCCGCGTGGGCGCTTTGGCCGCTTCGGTGGCCGCTACGTGCCTGAAACGCTGATTCCGGCGCTGGACGAACTTGAAGACGCTTACCGGAACGCCAAAAAAGACCCCAGTTTCCTGAACGAACTTGACCGGTTGCTGCGTGAATTTGTGGGCCGTCCCAGCCCGCTGTATCTGGCGCAGCGCCTCACCGATTACGCGGGCGGGGCCAAGATTTACCTCAAGCGCGAGGATTTTAATTACACGGGCGCACACAAAATCAACAACTGCTTGGCACAGGGCCTTCTGGCCGTGAGAATGGGCAAAAAGCGCGTGGTGGCCGAAACGGGTGCGGGGCAACACGGCGTCGCCAGCGCCACCGCCGCCGCCCTGTTGGGCCTAGACTGCGTGGTGTACATGGGCGCGGAAGACATTCGCCGCCAAGAGCTGAATGTCTTCCGCATGAAACTCTTGGGTGCAGAAGTGCGCGAAGTCACCAGCGGCACCAAGACTCTGAAGGACGCCACCAACGAGGCCATCCGCGACTGGGTGACGAACGTCCGGGATACCTTTTACATCTTGGGCAGCGTGGTGGGGCCGCACCCTTACCCCGCAATGGTGCGCGATTTCCAGAGCATTATCGGTGAGGAAACCAAAGTGCAGCTTGAGGCGCTGGAAGGCCGCCAAGCTCCCGATGCAATCGTGGCATGCGTGGGCGGCGGCAGCAATGCCATCGGCATTTTTGCGCCGTATGCCTACCTTCCCGCCGATCAGCGCCCCCGCCTAATTGGCACGGAGGCCGCTGGAGAAGGTGTGGATACGGGCAAGCACGCCGCGTCGGTGGCAGGCGGGCGCGTGGGCGTACTGCACGGCTCTCTGATGTACTTGCTGAACGATGACGAAGGCCAGATCGTGCCGCCTCACTCCATCAGCGCGGGGCTGGACTACCCCGGCATCGGGCCGGAACACTGCTTTTACTCCGAAACCGGGCTGGCCGAATACGTGCCTGTAACTGACGCGCAGGCGCTGGAAGCCCTGAGTCTGCTCACCCGCCTAGAGGGGATTTTGCCCGCGCTAGAGAGCGCCCACGCCATCTATCACGCCGTCGAACTGGCCCGCGAGCTTGGCCCCGATGGAATTATCGTGGTGAACCTCAGCGGGCGCGGCGACAAGGATGTATCTGAAGTGATGCGCCTGCTTGATCTGGAGAAGAAGCTAGATACCCAAAAACATGATCAGCACGTTGCTGTTGCTGAAAAAGTTGAGGTCATCGCGTGAGCGTCCCGACTCTCCCAAACACGGCTCCCACCACCGATAAAGCGCGTGGCGCGGCCCGCATTCACGCCGCTTTTGCTGCGGCTCAGGCACAGGGCCGCGCCGCTTTCATCCCGTTCATGACCGCCGGATACCCCAGCGCCGCCGAGTTTCCGGCTGTGGCCGACGCCCTATTGGAACGTGCTGATCTGCTGGAAGTGGGCATTCCCTATTCCGACCCGCTCGGAGACGGCCCCACCATCCAGCGGGCCAGTGAAAAGGCGCTGGACGGCGGCACCAGTACCCGGCGCACCCTGCAACTGGTGGCCGATTTGCGCGTGCGGCACGACAAACCCATCGTCATCATGACTTACGTCAATCCCATCTACGCCGTCGGCCCGCGTGAATTTATGCGGCTGGCGCAGGAGGCGGGCGTAGATGGCCTGATCTTGCCCGACCTGCCGCCTGACCAAGACATAGAAATTGCGGCGCTGGCTGAAGAATACGGTCTCGCAGTCACGTTCCTGATCGCGCCCACCAGTACCCCGGCCCGCGTGCGCCTCGTGGCCGAAGCCTGCACCGGATTCCTGTACGCGGTCAGCGTGACGGGCGTCACTGGAACCCGAGAAGGCGCGGCGCTCGGCGAAGTCCCCGCCATGCTCGCCCTCGCCCGCCAATTTGCCCATGTGCCGATTGCCGTGGGCTTCGGCGTGAAGGATGCGGCCACCGCCTCGCAAGTGGCCCAACAAGCCGACGGCGTGGTGGTGGGCAGTGCCTTTATCAATGCCGTGCGAGACGGGCAGGATGTGGGGGCGTTGGCGGCGGAAATTGCCGAAGGGTGCAAGAAGCTGTAAGGGACTTGAAACCATGAGTGGTGAGTGATCGGTGGGAAACGAGGGGGGAAGCCGGAGCGACAGCTTTGGTTGCGGGTTTCCCACTCACCACCGCCCACTCACCACTTACCCTATAGCTATGTCTCTCCCCAGTTCTGCCCGCTCCACTTGGACTCAACATCGCCGCGTTGGTGAAGCTGACGTGTACTCGCTCACCGATGGCCAATTCGGGCTGGACGGCGGCGCGATGTTCGGCAATGTGCCTAAAGTCTTGTGGGAACGCCGCGCCCCCGCCGATCATCTCAACCGCATTCGCCTGAGAATCAACCCGCTGCTGATTCGCCTAAACGGGCACAATACGCTCGTCGAAACTGGATTTTGGGACGGCGGCGACGAAAAGTTTGAAACGATCTATGGCCTAGACCGTGATGAGACAGTGTTTCGTGGGCTAGAAGAAGTGGGCCTCACTCCCGACGATATCCACACCGTCATCAATACGCACCTGCATTTTGACCATGCCGGACGCAATACCACATTGCTGGGCGATCCAACTTTTCCCAACGCCCGCTACGTGGTGCAGGCCGCCGAGTTGCAGGAGGCCACCCATACTCATGAACGTAACCGCGCCAGCTACATCCCCGAAACCTTTCGGCCCATTTTAGACGCGGGCTTGTTCGATGCTGTAGACGGCGAGCAAGAGCTTCTGCCGGGCCTGAGCGTGCTGCCAGTGCCGGGGCATAACTTGGGGCAACAGGCGGTAGTTCTCCGCAGCGGCGGCCAAACCCTCGTGTACACCGCCGACATGCTGCCCACGTTGGCCCACGCGCCGTATCCGTACATCACGGGCTATGACCTGTACCCCGTAACCACGCTGGAACACAAGCGCAAGTATCTGCCCCAGTGGTACGAGGCAGGCGCACTGATCTGCACGCCGCATGACCCAGATGTGGCTTTTGCAAAGTTGGTGGAGGGTAAGAAGGGTGGATTTGAATTGGTGGCGGCAGAGTAGAGACAGGAACGCCCCGCCGATTGAGTAGGCGGGGCGTTCTTTTAGAAAAAGATCAGATTTAAGGGAGGACGCTTAAGAAGTACTCTAAGCCGCCACTCTTAGGACGTCCGCTGGCGAGGATTGACACCCCACCCTTGGTATTGACAACACTCCTCTCGATACTGTCAGTAGGAATCAGACTTGTGGTGCCGGATACAGCATCTACTTTGATAATGCTGTTGTACCCAGTGGCCCATAAGGTGTTGGCGTTGTTCTGATCAAAGCCGGTGATCCGCGAGACAGAACCGCCACTCACGGTAAACGTCGTTGCTGTGCCGTCGCTGTTGATGCGAGTGAGACCACCATTGCTGGAGTACCAGACTTGCCCGGTATTGGAAACTGCTGCGCTGCCAATGCTGTTGCCTGAAGGATTGGCAACAGGACTGGTAGCTGACGTGGAGGTATTGATAAGGATCGGGGTGCCGTTGTACTCAGGCCCGTACAAGACATACAGTCCGTTGTTACTGACGACGAGCCGATTATTGGGGGTGTAAGTCCGGCTGCCGTCTACCAAAGTTCGTGCCCCTGTAACTGGATTCCATTGAAACAGTCCGTAAGTGGACGCGCCGGTGCTACCGTCCAAAGTGGCGACAAACCAGATTCGTCCCTGATCGTCCACCACACCATTGCTCATGCCTGCGGTAGTCGTTGTCGTTAGAGCGCTAGAGGTGCCGTCATCCTTGACACGGTAAATAATGTTGTTGTTACGGAAGTCGGTTCCTATAGCGTAGACATCTCCACCCGGTATTGCCAACAAGAAGTTGGAAACATCGCCCAATGTCACCTCTTTCACATTTTGCCCATTAGCAATCCGGCGCAAAGTGGCCTGAAATCCGCCGTTAGCATAGTTATAACCACTGATGACCCAAACTCCATTACTTGCCGGGGCAAGAGTGTTATAAGACAAGATACCCAATGAAGTCCGGGCAGGCTTGATCGACAACTGGAACACGTTGGGCATACCATTGTTGTTAACAGGAACTTTATCGCCTGTTACTTTGACCTGAGTTGTGCCTAATGGGGCGTCAGCCGCAACCTGCATAGGAATAGCCACAGTGGTGGTTGCATTGGCACTGACGTTGACTGTTACAGGAGAGGCCGTTACTCCTGCAGGCAAATCAGTAAGGCTAAGCGTTACATTGCCACTAAATCCTTCTTGCGGGCTGACGTTGACAGATATGGACGCAGTGCCCCCCTGATAAGCATCCACACCACTCATAAAATTGGCTACATAAACATTGACAGAAGGAAGACGAATGATGGCGGGCAATTGCGTTCTGCCCAGCTCAGTTCCCCCCTGAGAAGCAATTAATGCCAGCGGCCCGGAATAATCTGTCGCCTGCTCCGTGAGGCTAAAAGTGACGGTAGTGGTCAATGCCTGTGGCCTGACTGCCTGCAGGATGAGGCCAAGACCCTCGGTGGATTGGGCTGAGAGTGCATTGGTGCCACCCAGATTGATGGTTGCGGGCGTAACTTTGACGCCCGGTAGGCTGGTGCTGAGGTCGATGATTCCTGAGACAGCCCCCCTAGGAGTCAAGGTAATTTGCCGCGTTACCGAGGTGCCTGCCCGTAAGATGATTTCGCTGTAATCTGTAGGGTTTAAAAATATAGAGGGTTTCTCGGCTACAAATCCCAGTTGAATTCTTGCATCGCTGGGAATGTTTCTGATGGTGAAGAGCGTCGTGCTCCCGCTCTCAGTTCGGACGATGCTCAAAGCATTCCAGCCCACATTGACTGTGAAATCGAGATCGATCCGAGCGCTGCCACAAAAGGCGGTACCCTTCAGGGTGGTTGCAGTTTGAGCGTAAACCCGTGTGACGGGAATTCCAATGCTTGTCGTTTCTGTGATTTCTCCCAACACGCTGCCTGCCGAGTTGAGGGCAATGGGACGAGCAAATTCTGACCGAAAGTCACTCCCTGTTGTTCCGGCGCTGAGGGTACATCTGTCCAAAAAGGGGGCAAGGGAAACAGGCGTTGGCAATGTCGCCTTCAACGTGCCACCGGCAGAAATGTCAGCCGGGTTGCCGTCAACAGTTGTCCGCCCATTAGAAAGCTCAAATGCAATTTTGCCTGTGCCAGCAGTCCAGCCCGGAATCGTGCCCTTGACTCTTGCCGCGTCCAATGCCGTACCCGCCAATGCCGTGTAGGTCAGCGATACAGATTTGCTGGCATCCAGCGTCACTGTTTGAGCAGCGGGGGCTGCAAAATCGGCAACTGCACCGCCTTCAACCTTCAGGACACTGTTTGCGGCAAGGCCCGTAAAGGTTTTGCTGGCGTCGAGTGTTCCCTTGAAGACTTCTGCGTTGGTGGCCGTGTTGGTGACCGTTACGGGTGCGCTCGGTATGCCGCCAAGGTTGACCGTCAGATCAAAAGTCGGTGCTGGCGCGGGCTTGGTGTAGGTCAGGCCCACTGTTTTGTTGGCATCCAGTGTGATGGTCTGGGCAGCGGGCGTGATGTAACCGTCCACTGCACCGCCTTCCACCTTCAGAACACTATTGGCGGGAAGGCCCGTAAAAGTCTTGCTGGCGTTCAATGTTCCCTTGAAGACTTCTGCGTTGGTGGCCGTGTTAGTCACAGTGACAGGCGCACTAGACACGCCGCTCAGGTTGACCGTCAGGTCATAATTTGGGGCAGGCGTGGGCTTGGCATACGTCAGCGTCACCGTTTTGCTGGCATCCAACGTAACGGTCTGGGCAACGGGTGTGGTGTAGCCAGCAACGTTGCCGCCTTCCACCTTCAGCACGTCGTTGGCCGTCAAGCCTGCAAAAGTCTTGCTAGCGTCCAGCGTGCCCTTAAACAGTTCTGCGCCAGTAGTCGTGTTGGTGACCGTAACAGGCGCAGAAGACACGCCAGCCAAAGCAACCTTGAGGTCAAACGTGGGGGTTGGTGTGATGTCGCCGGGGCAAGCGGTCAGCAAAACGGTTAGGCCGAGCATCGCGCCCGACAATTTAAAGTTTTTAAGAATCTTCATATACGCTCAGGATTCTAACGTGTGCATGAGGAGGGCGTGTGCAAGATTGAGGCTTCTTAACAAGGATTAAGGCGTCGTCAGACAGAGCAGAAGGACTGTGGCCCAAGCCGTCTATCCCACCTGCCTTGCTCCGATCCCGGCGCGGCGGTACACTCTGGCTATGCCGAGCGCACTAACGATGAACGGGGCCGCCCATCTGGGGCTTCTTCTTCGCTGGGGGCGTTGAGCGCTGGCCCTTGCGTTCACCTGTAGCCCCCGGAAACCTCACCGTTCCGGGGGTCTTTTGTGCTTGTGTAGAGTCAGAAAACACCAACTGGGGGAATACATATGGGAATGACGATTTCGGAAAAGATTTTGGCGGCTCACAGTGGACACGCACACGTCGTACCGGGGCAACTGACCGAATGCACCACCGACTGGGTGCTTTGCCACGAGATCACGACGCCCGCCGCCCTGCGGATGCTGGAAGAGCGCGGCATGGATAAAGTCTTCGACCCCAGCAAGATTGTCGCTATTCCCGATCACAGCGTCCCCGCCATGAATATCAAGGCCGCCAAGATGTACCAAAAGCTCAAGTCGTGGGTCAAAGAAAAGGGCATCGAACACTTTTATGACGTGGGGCGCGGCGGTATCGCCCATGTAGTGCTGGAAAACACCGGGCTGGTGAAGCCGGGGCAAACGCTG
The DNA here is from genome assembly GCF_004801315.1 of Deinococcus sp. Arct2-2. GTDB lineage: Bacteria > Deinococcota > Deinococci > Deinococcales > Deinococcaceae > Deinococcus. The sequence continues at coordinate 52,680 of NZ_SSNW01000022.1, read as the reverse complement.
GTCAGCGGCGATTCTCATACCTGCAACGCGGGCGCACTGGGCATGTTTGCTACAGGCGTGGGCAGTACTGACTTGGCCGGGGCCATCTACGCGGGCCGTGTGTGGTTCAAGATTCCCGAAACCATGCTGATCCGCGTGACCGGCGACATTCAACCCGGCGTAACCCCTAAAGACATCGTGCTGGAAGTCATCAAGCGAATTGGGGCCGACGGTGCGAACTACATGGTGATGGAATGGGTAGGCGACACCATTGACCGACTGGACATGGAAGGCCGCTTTACGCTGACCAACATGGCGATTGAGGCAGGCGGCAAAACCGGCATCGTGGCTGTGGACGACACCACCCGCGCCTACCTCTCGGCACGCGGCATAGAACCCGGCAGCTACACCGAATACACCTCCGACCCCGACGCCAACTACAAAGTCGTGATCGACATCGACGCCAGCAAAGTCGAACCCACCGTCGCCTATCCCCACATTCCCAGCAACGGGCGCGTAGCGGGCGTTGACAAGATTGCTGTCACTCATGCCTACGTGGGCAGTTGCACCAACGGGCGCATTGGCGACCTGCGCGATGTGGCCCGCATCCTCAAGGGCCGCAAAGTGGCCGAAGGCGTGCAGATGATCGTGGTTCCGGCCACGCAGGCCATCTGGAAACAGGCCGCGCAAGAAGGCCTGATGGAAATTTTCGTGGACGCGGGCGCAAGCGTCAGCTACCCCAGTTGCGGCGCGTGCCTCGGCATGCATTCCGGCGTTCTGGGGCCAGACGATGTATGCATCAGCTCTACCAACCGCAACTTCGTAGGCCGAATGGGCGATCCTACCGCGCAGATTTATTTGGCCAGCCCTGCAACGGTGGCCGCCAGTGCCGTCGCCGGATTCATTGCCGATCCCCGCGCCTACAACGCCGACGGCAGCAACGCGGCAGACTGATGGACGCCCGCTGATGGATACGCTATTGACAGTGGCTTTGCTGCATATTGTGGTGTTGGTGGTGCCGGGGCCAGACGTGCTGCTGGTGAGTCAAATGGCGGTGGCCCGTTCGCGGCGGGCAGCTTTATTCGCAGGGGCAGGCGTCGTGACAGGTATCGCGGCGTGGGCGCTGTTGGCTTTGCTGGGCATCGGCGTCTTGTTCCAAAATTTCGCGTGGATTCACGGCGTGATTCGGGTGGCAGGCGGAGTGTATTTGCTGTATATGGCTTACAACCTGTGGCGCTCCAGCTTTGGGCCAACCGCTCGACATTCTCCGATAATCACGCCGCTGGGCGACTGGAAAGCCTACCGCTCCGGCCTGCTCACCAACCTTGCCAACCCTAAAGCCGCCATCTTTTTTGGCAGCGTGTTTTCTAGCGTCATGCCAGCCCACAGTTCGGTGGGCCTCCGGCTAGGTGTGTTCGCTGTTATTTTGAGCTTGAGCATGTTGTGGTTTGTGTTGGTGGCTTTGGGCATGTCCACTGCGCCTTTGCAAGCGGGCTATATGAGGGCCAAGCGAACCCTTGACCGGGTGGTAGGCATGTTGATGGCTGGATTTGGGACGCTGCTGCTGGCGTCAAAGGACTAACTTATGGGAGACGCTAAACGCCGCAAACAATTGGGCCTGATGCCCACCGTGCATCCCTTCGAGGCCGATATGGACACCAGCGGCAACGTGACCCTGAACCGGGGGCCGCAGGAAGCCGCGCTGCAAGTCATGATCGTGGATGCCCTGCGCCAAACGCAACCCACCGGGCCGCTGTGGGACAGCGCCTACCGCACGTCGTATGTGATGGCGGGCCGCCCCGAGCGACTGCTGGAAACCGCCGAGGATGTGCAGGCTATTCCCGTGCCGCCGCACCGCCGCTTTGTGGGCGAACTGGCACTGGGAACCGCTGTACCCGAAGACGCCAACACCTACACCCACATTCCGCTGGAAGGCGGCGTGCTGCACCTGCGCCAGCAAACGCATTCTGCCGATGGCGTGCGCTGGGAGTCGTTTCCGGCCAACACCGATCCCCGCCGGGCGCTGAATTTCCTGATGCAGCATCCGGCGTCGGGCGGGCTGGGCAAAGTGGTCAGCACCTTCCGCATAGAGCAGGCACAGGGCGAAGATGGGCAGCAGGGCCGCGTGACCATTGACCCCGAACCGCCGGAGGAATGGCTGGAAGTGCTGGAAGAAATAGCGAGTGAGTGGCACGGCCAAACCCCTGAGGAGTGGGCCGATTTGCACGCCGAACAGGTGGACGAAGACGAACCCACCGCGCCCGTGCTGAAGCGCAGCCTGTTCGAGTTGCGGGAGCCTGCGCTGCTGCTTTCGCCGATTGGCACGCCGTTTGCCCAAGTGGGCGGGTTGGAACTGCACATAGACCCCGCAGGCTCTGGCTACTCGCCCGACGGCGAAGAGTGGATCACCTATGACCCCGACGCCGCGCCGCTGGGCGACTCCCTGCCCCCCGAACTCAGCCAGTTTTTGGACGTAGAAACCGTGACCGTGACCGTGTTTGCCGATGGCCGCGTGGAATGGGCAGAGGACGACGTGCCCGCTGACCAAGCAGACCGGATTCGCGCCGACTTGGTGCAGGCCACAGGCGCGGGCCACCCCGAACGCTGGGCCGACTGGACAGAAAATTTGCTCCTCGAACTCTTTGCCGACGAGTACCCCGACCTGAACGAAGTGGAAACTCTGCCTGTGCCGACTGCCGTGCGCCTCGATATTCCTGTAGATGCTCTGACCGACGCTGACCCGTTGGCGCAGGCGTTTATAGAATCCGAACTGACCTTTGACGGGGAGACTTGGCACGACCTGTACGCCGAAGAATTGCCCGCTGAGTTGAGTGCGGTTCGGCCTCTGAACTAGGTTGGCGTTCGCGGCGGTCTAAGGGTCTAGGGTTTAAGGGACTAAGAAACGGCTTTTAACTGGTTTTGCTCCCTCTCCCTTGAGGGGGGAGGGTTGGGGAGGGGGTGAGTGAGCAAAGCGATTGCCTTGCCACCTTCCAACGCCCCAGCCTCAGCACCTTAGACCCTCGCCCCTCAGACCCTTAGACTTCCTCCACCCCTCATCCCCAATCCCACCCAAAAAGGAACCCCCATGCCCAAAGTTCATGTCTTCGGACGCGACCACATCAACACCGACGAGATTATTCCGGCCCGCCACCTGACCACCGACGTAGAGGCCGAACTGGCCCCCTACGCGATGGAGGATTACGACAAGACCTTTGCGGCGCGGGTGCAGCCGGGCGACATCATCGTGGCGGGCGCGGATTTCGGCTGCGGTTCCAGCCGGGAACACGCGGTCTGGGCCTTGCGTGGCGCAGGCATCGGGGCCGTCATTGCCCCCAACTTTGCCCGCATCTATTACCGCAACTCCATCAACAACGGCTTTTTGGCGCTGGAATGTGCCGGAATCGTGGAAGCCTTTCAGGACGGCGACGAGGCCGATTTGGATTTGGTGGGCGGCACGATTGCCAACCTCCGCACCGGTCAGAAGCTGACTTTCGTGCCGGTAGCGCAGTTTGCGCTGGACGTGCAAAAAGCGGGCGGCTGGCTGGAATACATGCGCGACCACGATCAAGCCGCGCTGGAAGCCGAGACGTTGAACGCGGCCAGCACCGAAGCGGGACACGGACACCCCGGCCAAGTTGCCGAACAGGAGGCCCACCGTGCCTAAAGTTGTGATCTTGCCCGGCGACGGCATCGGCCCCGAAGTCACCGCTGCCGCCGTAGAAGTGCTGCGCGAAGTGGCCCCCGATGTGACCTTTGAGGAACACGCGATTGGGGGTGGAGCCTACGACCAATACGGCGACCCGCTGCCCCAAATCACCCGTGACGCGCTGGCCGACGCCGACGCAGTGTTGCTTGGAACGGTGGGCGGCGCACACAACAGCCCGTGGAACCTGCTGCCCCGCCCTATGCGCCCCGAAAGTGGCCTGCTGGCGCTGCGGAAACTGTTGGGCTGCTACGCCAACTTGCGGCCCGTGCGCGTGCAGCCGGGGCTGGAGCATCTGAGTCCACTCAAGCCTGAATTGGCGCGGGGCGTGGACATTCTGATCGTGCGCGAACTGTTGGGCGGCGTGTACTTCGACCAAGACCGCAAAATTGAGGGCGACACCGCCTACAACACCATGCGCTACACCACTGCCGAAGTGGAGCGCGTGGCGAAAGTGGCGTTCTGGGCCGCCGAACAGCGCCGGGGCCGCGTGACCAGCGTAGACAAAGCCAATGTGCTGGAAGTCAGCGAATTGTGGCGGCGCGATGTGACCGCCCTGCGTGACCGCGATTACCGTAACATCCACCTGAACCACGAATATGTGGACAGCGTCGCCATGCTGATCGTATCCGACCCCAGCCGCTACGACGTGATCGTCACCGAAAACCTGTTTGGTGACATCCTGTCTGACCTCGCCGCTGTGATTCCCGGCAGCCTCGGCCTGATGCCCAGCGCCAGCCTAGGCGACGGCGCGGGCCTGTTCGAGCCGATTCACGGCAGCGCCCCCGACATTGCCGGAAAGGGCATTGCCAACCCCGCCGCCGCCATCATGAGCGCCGGAATGTTGCTGCGGCACGGCCTCAAGCGCAGCGACGCCGCCAACCAGATTGACCGCGCCGTAGCCCTCGCTCTCCGCGAGCATCCCACACCCGATCTGGGCGGCAAGGCCGACACCAAAACCTTCACCCGCGCCGTACTGAACGCGATGGGCAGCCCCAGCGTCGGCTAAGCAGAGCGTCAGTTATCCCAGTGTTGGTTAATCCTAGCGTCGAATAAGAAAGAAAATTCAAAAGGGGCGAAGACGTAGGCTTTCGCCCCTACTTGTTTGTTGCCTTTTTCAAACCCTATAATACGGACTCCGAATAAAGATGCCAGACTGGGAGAATCAACAAGTTCTATTCTCCGATTCAGTTTCAGCATCAGGCTGACGAGTTCTGGGCGATTTACCGCGCGAGTACTTGTGCGGTGGAGCGACGACGGGCGCAATTCTTCGCGCTGCTGGCGGAAGGTCGAAGTGAAGGTGATGTCATGGACATCACCACATATGGGGTGCGCTCGGCTCGCTACGTGATTGACCGATACCACCGCTTGGGTCTGAAGGGCTTGCAAGATGGACGGCGGGACAATCGGGGTGCGCCACGCGTCTTGACCGCTGATGAGCAGCAAGTGCTTGCAGCTCAGTTGCACGCAGATGTTGAGCAGGGTGTCGTGTGGGAAGGCAAGCGGCTTCAAGAGTGGATTAAAGAGCAGTTTGGCAAAGAGGTGTATCTGGGCCGCACCTATGAATTCATGCGTGCCGCTGGTTTTTCCCCACAAAAACCCCGCCCACAGCATGTGAAAGGCGATCCGGCAGCGAAAGAAGCGTTTACAACAAAGAGCTAGGGGAGACGCTCCGCACGGCGGAGCGTCTCCTTCCTCGGGTCTCGCTGTGGGCGATGGACGAACATCGTCTGGGCCTCAAGCCCATCCTTCGAACCGCGTGGGCACCCACCGGGCAGCCGTTCATTTGCCCGGTTCACCCCCGCTACGAATGGCTCTACGTGTACGCCTTTGTCAACCCAGAAACCGGCGAAAGTCGCTTCTGACGTGAGTTCGGGTTAAGCCTATTGGCGTAATATCGCTTTTCATTACGCTAAAAGACGAAAAATTGGCAAGAGTTGAGGCTCACTGAGATGATTGGTTTGCACACCTACTCAGGAGCCACTATGACCATACTTGAATTGTTTTGCGACGTCGACGACTTCTGCCAAGCTCTCCCACCAGTTCAAGTGTCGCTCACCAGACCTGCTCTCCCGGAGCAGGCCCTGTACGCCCGCCCGATCCGCAATCGTCCCACTGGACTCCATCTCAGCGAAATCATGACAATCCTCATCGCCTTCCATCCGTCGAGCTATCGCCAGTTCAAGGCGTACTACACGACAGACATCCTGCAACATGGACAAATAGACTTTCCAAAAGCGCCGACCTCTTCTCGTTTCGTGGAGTTGATGCCACGGGCACTGCTGCATCTGGTGATGTATCTCTATCGCAGCTTCGGTGCGTGTACCGGGATTTCTTTCGTTGACTCCACCACGTTGGAAGTCTGTCGGCTCAAGCGGATGACCACCCATCGGGTGTTCAAAGAGGACGCCGCCTGAGGCAAGACCTCCATGGGCTGGTTCTACGGCTTCAAGCTGCACTTGATCTGCAGCGACACGGGTGAGCTGCTCTGGGTGGGCCTCACACCAGGCAATGGAGATGATCGCGTCGCTCTGCGCGAGTGTGGCCAACACGACCTGTTTTCCCTGTTTGGGAAGCTGTTCGCAGATCGCGGGTATATCTCCCAGGCACTGGTCACCGAACTCCTGAATGAGCACCAGGTGGCGTTACACACCCGGCTCCGCAAGAACATGAAGTGCGCTGTCCCCGTCCTGAGCGAAGACGCTCTCTTCCTGAGGAAGAGAGCCATCATCGAGTTCGTCATTGATCAACTGAAAAATATCAGTCAGATCGAGCCTTCCCGTCACCGCAGCCCCGTCAATTTCATGATCAACCTTGTGTGTGGACTGATTGCCTATTCCCGTCAGCCCAAGAAGCCCTCGCTCATCCCGCAAGCAGGCCCCTTGAAGCTCGTGGCTTAACCCGAACTCACGTCTTCTGGATCATGCCAACGCTCAATCAGCAGGCCTATGGGCTGGTCATGGCCGCCTTTGCTCAGAGTGGTGGGGCGAGCCAAGAGAATCACGTCCTGGTCGTCGAAGACAATGGTGGCTTTCATGTCCCTGCTCCGCAGGGACAGCCCCAAGGCATCGAGATTGTGCGCCTCCCCCCCTACGCCCCAGAACGGCAACCCGTCGAACGCATCTGGCAGCTCACCGATGCCACCCTCGCTAATACCTGTCCGGAGAGCCTCGCCGCTTTGGAAACTGTTGTCGGGCAGCAGTGTGCGTGGCTCGAAACTCAACCTGACCTCATCACCCAACACACCCTCTTCCACTGGTGGCCTGTGTGTCAGAATTAATCGGAATCCGTATAAGTGCGTTTCAACAGTATCTATACAATTCCGTTACCCGCTCTCTATGCAATGTAGGACTACTTGCTTAACAGTCATTTATCAGTGAAGGTAAGCTTGAGGAGAAAGACTATGACCGAATACCGTGATACTGCTTATGCCGCCGCTTACCTCGCCATGCAAGACGTTATTCCTCAGCGCGATGTAGGCGAGCGGTTGCTCCTAGATTTCCTGCCCGCCCACACGCGCCGGGTGCTAGATGTCGGCTGCGGCGATGGCCGATTGCTGGCACTGGCCCACACCCGCTTTCCGGAGGCAGAAGGCGTGCTGCTCGATCATTCTCCGGCCATGCTGGAAGCTGCCCGTGCCCGCAGTTGGCTCGCTCCGGTGGAGTACGTAGCGCATGACCTGAGCCAACCCTTGCCCCCGCTGGGCACGTTCGACGCCATCATCAGCGGCTTTGCCATCCACCATTTGCCCGATGCCAGAAAGCGCGAGCTGTACGCTGAGTTGCGCGGCCTGCTGAATCCCGGCGGCATCCTGCTGAACTTGGAACATGTCGCCAGCGTGGATGACCGCGAACATGCCCGCTTTCTAGACCTCATGGGCGGCAAAGAAGACCCCAGCAACCAGCTTGCGCCCGCGTGGGATCAGGTGGCGTGGCTGCGCGAATCTGGCTTTGCCCACGCCGATGTGGTCTGGAAATGGCTGGAACTCGCGCTGATCGTGGGGTGGACGGATTGAAGCAACTGCGCTTGCGGCCCCGCCCTTCTGGGTGCATCCTATCCCCATGACCCAAGCCGCTTCCGTTGTTTTCCCCGCCCCCAAGCGCATTCCGTATCCCGGTGGCTGCGTGCTGGAGCCGGGGCCGTATGCGCTGGATTATCTGCTGAAGTGGCGGGCCGATGTGACCGTAGGCGGCACAATTCATGCCGATACGCCCGTGTTTCCGCTGATTCGTTCCTTGCTGGCCGATCCCGCCGCGCACAGCGTTACGCAGGCCGAAGCCGAGGCCGCACGCGAACGCTTTTTAGAGGTGGCGGGGCAGGCGCTTACGGCAGAAGGCGGCCAAGTGGCGTGGCTGACGCGGGAATTTGAGCGGGCTTGACCCTCATTCCCGAGTTGCTGCCCCCCCTGCCCGGTGAAGTGCTGCATGCCCGCGTGGCCCGTACCTTGCGCGACGCCGTGCAGCGCGGCGTATTGGTGCAGGACGCACGGCTGCCCGGACACCGCGCTCTGGCCGCACAGTTGGGCGTCTCGCGCAATACGTTGGTAGACGCGCTGGCGCAGCTTGGGGCCGAAGGATACGTGAGTGCGGGCGAGCGATCTGGAACCCGTGTGGCCGTGCCGCCCGCTCCTGCTGTGGCTCCTGCCGTGCAGTCCCCGTTGCCGCTGAGCGCGTGGGCCACGCGCGCCCTTGCTGGCCGAATCACCGATGCTGGGGGCGTGTACGCGGTAGATTTTCGCGTGGGCCAACCTGTCCCCGACTTGTACCCGGCGGGTGCGTGGGCGTTGGCTTTGGCACGGCGGGCGGGGCAGGCCAGTTCGGGTCAATTGGGCTTGCCTTCAGATGCACTGCAAGAACCGGGTTTGAATGAGCCGGGTTTGAGTGAATTGGGGCCGCTGGAAACCCGCCGCGCCCTTGCCGCCTACCTGAATGCCGAACGCGGCGCACGGGTCACGCCCGACATGCTGATGCTGACAGGCGGGACGCAATGGGCACTGGACGCCCTCGCCCGCGTGTTTCTAGAAGTTGGCCGGGTGGCCGCCACCGAAGACCCCACCTATCCGGGAGCGCGGGCCGCACTCGCCGCCACCGGAGCCACGCTGCTGCCCGTGCCCGTTGATGAGCAGGGAATTGATCCGGCTGGGTTGCCCGCGCATGCCACGCTGCTGTACGTGACCCCCGGCTGTCAGTACCCCACCACCGCTGCCCTCCCTGCCGCCCGAAGTCAAGCGGTCATCGCGTGGGCGCGGGCCTGCGGAGCCTTTATTCTGGAAGACGATTACGCCGCCGACCTGCACCACACGGCGCGGCCCCCCGCCGTGATGCAGGGCCTCGCACCTGACCGCGTGTTGCTATTGGGCAGCTTCAGCAAAAGCCTTGCCCCAGTGACCCGTAGCGGTTATCTGGTGGCCCCGCCCGATGTGGTGCGTGTGCTGGCCGGAACCCGCCCCCTCACAGACCGCGCTCCCGGCGTGCTGGACGCCCTCGCACTGGCCGACATCCTGTCTTCTGGAGCCTACGCCCGCCACCTGCGCCGCGCCCGCCAAAATATTCGCCACCGCCACGACACCCTGCTAGACGCGTTGGCGGCCCATCTTCCCGGCTGGAACCCCACCCCCGCCCGCGCTGGCCTGCACGTGCATGTCACGCTGCCGCCTCACCTGACCGAAGCAGGCGCACTGGCCCTCGCCCGCCGCGCCGATGTGGCCCTCACGCCCGCTGCGCCGCTGGCCGTTCAGCAACGCCCGCCTGCCGTGCTGCTCGGCTATGCCCATTTGTCGCCGGAAGCGATTCGGGACGGGGTGCGGCGGATGGGGGAGAGCAGAAGGTAGAACGTGGATCGTGGTCTGGGCTTTTCGCCGTTTCCACAATCCACGTTCAGCCGTCATTTCGGCTTGCAACCCACTGCCTACACTTCATATCCTGCTCTCAAACAAATGCACTGAGGCCCGTAATCGCCCGTCCTACCACCAGCGTATTAATTTCGTTTGTGCCTTCATAGCTGTAAATCGCTTCGGTGTCGGCAAAGTGCTTGGCGACGCCGTGCTCCAGCAAGATACCGTTGCCGCCAAAGGTTTCGCGGGCAAAAGCCACCGTTTCGCGGCAGCGGGCGGCGGTAAACACCTTGGCAAGCGCGGCGTGTTCGTCGTTCATCTCGCCCCGGTCGGCCATATAGGACAGGCGCAGGCACAGCGTAAACATGCTGGTCACGTTGCCCAACATATGCACGAGGTGATTCTGAATCAGTTGGAATTCGCCGATGCGTTTGCCGAACTGTTTGCGAGTTTGGCTGTAGGTCAGGGCCAGTTCGTAAGCGCCCATCGCGCAGCCCACGCCCTGCCACGCCACGCCCGCGCGGGTCAGCTTCAGCACGTCGGCGGTGGTGCGCCAGCCCTGCACGGCTTGCAGGCGGTCACGTTCCTCAATCCGGCAATTTTCTAGGGTGATATGCCCGTTCTCTACGATTCGAAGGGCGATTTTGCCTTCAATCTTCTTCACGCTGAAGCCCGGCGTTCCGGCCCGCACGATAAAGCCGCGCACTTCCTGCGTGTCCTCATCGCGTGCCCAGATCACGGTCAGGTCACTAAAGGTGGAGTTGCCGATCCACTTCTTCTCGCCGTTCAAAATCCAGCCGTCTCCGTCGCGTTTGCAGGTGGTGCGCATGCCTTGGCTTACCTGAGAACCGCCTTCCGGTTCGGTCAGACCAAACGCGCCGATGGCCTCGAAATCCATCATTTTGGGCAGCCACTCGGCTTTTTGCTCGGCGCTGCCGCCCAGCGCGATGGAGGCAAAGGCAAGGCCCGCATGCACGCCGAAAAATACAGCGGTGCTCACGTCCACTTTGCAGGCTTCCAGCGTCACGAGGCCCTCGATCACCGTAGCATTGGGCTTGCGCGTGCCGTCCTCGTTCCAGATTCGGCGCAGCAAATCCAGCTTTTTCAGTTCAGGAATCAGATGTTTGGGGAACTCGTCGCGGCTCCAGTACTCGTTCATGATCGGCGCGACGTGCGTGTGCATAAACGCTTTGGTCTGGGCGGCTACTTCGCGCTCAGCGTCCGTCAGGGTGTCCATCAGGCCGTAAAAGTCGCCGTCAGCAGTGGGCAGTGCAGCCTTTTTGCCCGTGTCGCCCGCCAGCATGCGCGTCAAGCCCTTCAGTTGGCTGTCGCTCATGCGCGAGGCGGCGTTCAATAGGGCGGGTAGGTCTACGCGTCCGCTCAGTTTTCCCAACGCCTGAAGGTCGATCTGGGCCAGCAAATCCATAGGGTTAGGGGCTGTCGCATCCTTGGCAGGAGAGGTCATGACCACAGTGTGACACATTTTGTACTCGGTACAAAGTTTTATTTCCCGCGATTGGGCGGCGCGGCTGTTTATCCATCCTTTAGAGACCAGCAGAGGAGTGAAGCACGCGCCTCTAGCATGGGTTATGTTCCTCAAATCGCCTCTGGTTGAAGCAATCTCCGAAATACTTTTTGGTGTCATGATGTATGGCCTACAGCCCAAAATTAGGCCGCTCAGAGCCGTTCGAGAAACGCTGAACGACGTTGCCCGGAAGGACAACTTCCCTATGCTGTTGACGGCGGCCCGATGACGCTGCCTGCCGCAGACCGGCCCACTCGCCCGCTGCCTGCCAAACCCGCCGGATACGTGGAATTGGCCCGCTACTCCAGCTTGGGCCGCCTGTGGGGATTGCTGGGCGGTGCGCTTCGAGCAGGCCGGGAAATCAGCGTGGTGCGCGGCGATTCGCCTGACTTGTGCCGCCGCCGAATCGTTGGGTATGCGTTGCCGGGAGCGGCTCTCTTTCTCGATACCGCCCGCTTGCTGAGCCAACTCGAAGACGGCTTCGAAACCCATCCGGCGCTGCTGGCCCTGCTGTCGGGCGACGCCGATCCGCTGCGGGCCGAACTGAACGCTCACTTTGAACTGCAACTGCATTTCGTGGTGGCCCTGACCGCCAACCGCGACCTGATCGCCCGCCCAGAGTTCCGCTATTTGCCCACCATTCCGGGCCTTAGTACCTTGCCCGCACAGTTGGCCCTCGTGCCTCGCCGCTTGGGCCGCGACGAACTGCATCTGCTGCTTCAACGGGCCTGTGGACTGGCGTGACTCTTACCCCCGACAGATGGTGCCACTGCCCCCAATTGGGGGGGTCTGAGGGGTGTGAGGCATCCGACACGGTGCGTAAGCAACCGCCTTTACATTTTGGCCCAGTTCCGACATTCTAGCTCTACAAGCGCCTCAACGTCATTTTGCTCTACGCTGAACGATTGAGCACATAATTCTCATGGCCGTTTTGAATAGCACACGGGCTGTGAGGGTATGTTTTTTGCTTTATGGCATTACATATAATTGAACACGTGTTCCTGTGAACCGTGAATGAGTTCACAGCCAAGTGGATAGTTAAAGGGATAAGGTCTGACTCGTGGTCAGCGATACTCCCCGTCCCGCCCGTGCGCGTAGCCCTGAAGAGAAATCTCAGCGCCGCGACGATATCCTCCGTGCCGCCGAACGCCTGTGGACGAATACGCCCTACGCCGACCTGAGCATGAATCAGGTAGCGCGTGAGGCCAAACTTGCCAAAGGCACCCTGTACCTGTACTTCGATACCAAAGAAGAGTTGTTTTTGGCCCTGCTGACCGAGCATTTGCAGGAGTGGTTGGCCCACCTGACCGGCATGTTGGGCGAGCGCCAGCCCAAGACCGCTACCGATGTGGCCGACGTGATCATTGACGCTTCTAAGGGCTACGAAGCTCTGCGCCGTTTGCTGATCTTGCTGGGCACCGTCTTGGAGCGCAATGTGCGCCCCGAACTGACCCTGAACTTCAAGCGCGACGTGCGCCGGATGCTGCAAGAAGTCATTGCCCAGATGCCTTTCGAGCCTGACCTGACCCTCAAAATCATCGTGCACGTGTACGCGTTGGCTGTCGGCTGGCAGCAGATCACCGAGGAAACGCCCTCTTCGGAGACCCTGCGCCGCTACCCCGAAATGTCGTTCTTGACGCTGGATTTCGACACCGAGTTCCCCATTTCGGTGCGTGCCACCATTGACCGCCTGACGGCCAAAGCCTAAGCGCACCGATTTCTCAAACCAAAGAGAGCAGGCTCCCAAGTTGGCGGGGAGCCTGCTCTCTTTGGTTTGGCTTGGATGACCCGAGCGGCTTGTTACTCCTTCACGCCGCCCGACACCGTACCGCCCACGAAGTAGCCTTGGAAGCCGTAGAACAGCGCGATAATCGGCAACGCGCCCAACGTAGCGGCGGCGGAAAAGATGCCCCACTTGGTACTGAATTGCCCGGTGGTAAAGCTGCGGAGCATGACGCCCACCGTCCACTGATCTACGCCCGTCATCAGGATGCTGGCGAGGATGAATTCGGCGTAAGTGCCGATGAACTGGTTCAGGAAAATGAAGACCAAAATGCCGCCCGATAAGGGCAAGACCACCTGAATAAACGTCTGCCAGCGGGTCGCGCCGTCTACCATTGCGGCCTCTTCCAACGATTCGGGCAGGCTTTCCACGTAGCCCTTAAAAATCCAAGTATTGAAGGCGATTGCGCCGCCCGAGTAGGCCAGAATCAGGCCCGTGAAGGTGTTGACGAGTCCCAGAATCACCATCAGGGTGTAGACGGCCACCAGTGCCAAAAACACGGGGAACATCTGAATGAAGATGAAAAACAGCAGCATTTGAAAGCGGCCCGGAAAGCGCAGGCGGGCCATCGCGTAGCCTGCGGTAGTACTCAGGACTATTGCCAAAAAGCCCGTGACCCCCGAGACCAACAGCGTATTGCGAACCGACAGCAGGAATTTGCTCTCGTTGCTTTGGCCCGTAAACTGCGAAGGCACCATAAACATGACCAGCAGGGCTAACGCCGCGATCAGGCTGCGCATCGCCCATGTGCGGGCCTTGGTAATGCCCTCGCTTTCGCGCCCGAATCGGCCCATCAGCGCCAGAATCAGCAGCGCAGTCAGGGCCGCGCCCACTACCACTGCCAACGCCAATTGCCAGCCCGGAATAGTCACACCCTCAAACAATGCGGCGTAATTTTCAAAGCTGAGTACTTGCAAATTGGGTAAGAGACCTGTGCGGTACAAGATGTTGGGATCGGAGAAGTTGGGAAAGGCAAACAGACTGTTGCGCGGATCGAAGGCGGCAATCAGCACGTACAGCAACGGATAAACCGCTACCAGCACCACCAAAATGAGAAACAGGTGCGTCAGTTGGTCGCCCAATACCGCCGAATAACTGATTTTGCGCCCGGTGCGGGCCATGCCGATGCGCTGCCCGATCAGGCTGGTCAGGGCCAACACACCGCTGGCGGCCAGCAGGAACAGTAAGAAGCGAATCCAGCCGCGCTCGACAAAGTAGATCGTGAAGCTCTTTTGATTGTCGGCCATGTTGCGGGCTAAAAAGTAGCCCAATACCACGAACCCGGTGATGACGGCGGCGGCCACCAGCCAAGGCGCGGCGCGGCGGAGGGCGCTCGGCTCCTTGTGTACGTAACCGCCCGGCGGAAGCTGTTGGGGGGTAGGAACAGCGGTCATTTGCGGGCCTCCTCGAACACGCCAGCGGCCTTGAAATTCACCAAGCTAATGGCGAGCGTCAGGAAAAAGATGATCAGGGCAATGGCACTCGCCAACGAATAATTCTGCCCACCTGCGCTAGCAAACGCGGTGTTGTAGCCCCACGACAGCAAAATATCGGTACTCTGTGCCGTGCTTTCGCGGCCTTCTTGCGCCGGGCCGCCTGCCGTAAGCAGATAGATGATGCCGAAGTTGTTGAAGTTGAACGCAAACCCGGACAGCAAAATAGGGGTAAATGCAGTACGGAGCAGGGGCAGCGTAATGGACTGGATTTGCTGCCAGCGGCTCGCGCCGTCGATGCTGGCGGCCTCGTACAAGTCTTCGTTGATGGTGGCGAGTGCGCTGATGGTGGCCGTCATCATGTAAGGGAAGCCCAGCCAGAGGTTCACCAACAAAATAGACACTTTGGCCCACAGCGGATCGTTGAGCCACGGCACGGCGATGATGCCCAACAGGCCCAGCGCCTTATTCACGATGCCGAACTGTTGATTGAACAGCGCCACCCACATTTGCACGCTGATGACGGCGGGAATCGCCCAAGGCAAAAACAGCAAGGTGCGGTAGATATTGCGTCCCTTGAGGCGCTTGTTGTACAGCAGGATCCCCAGAATCAGGCCCGCCAGACCGTTGATGACCACCGTTGAAAAGGCGAAGATGACCGTCCACAAAAAGACGGGCCACAGCGCACTGCTGGCCTTGGCAAAAATTTCTTGGAAATTGGCGAGGCCGATGCGCTCGATCCGGTTGATACGGGTCACGTCGGACAGCGCGAATCCGGCCGCGACGGGGGCAGAAAGCGTCACTGCCGTACCCGCAACGCTGGCAATCCGCGCACGCACAGGCGACGAAGCGTCTGCATCCAGCAAGACCAACGTATCGCCCTTACAAGTCGCCACCTTGCAGCGTAGGTATGCCTGCACCGAATCGGCCTCCGGCGTCTCGCTCAGCGTGACCACTGTGCGGTCAGCACTTAGGGTTGCCGCCGTCCGCACACCCGAATCCGGATTGCCGCTGTTTTGGCCGCTGTAGTTGGTAAACGCGTAATTCACGGTCAGGATGATGGGCAGCACCGTGAAGGCGATGAGGAACACCAGCGCCGGAAACAGGTAGTACCAATTGGCGATCCACGGCACCAGCCGCCCGGTAATGGGCATCAGCACCAGCAGGGCAGCCACCGTGTACACCAGAATCATGTACGGCGGGGCAGAGGGCAGGGCGCGGGCCGTGAGGCCAGCCAGCAGCCAGCCGATCAGGGCCGCACCGCCCAGCACCAGCGCCAGCACCAGAATAGCCATCAAGACACCGCGCGTTCCTTCGGGCGGAACAGAGGTGCGTTTGGCAGGAAGGGGCAGGGTCGTGGTCATCGGTCTCTAAGCCTCCTGTAAAGAACATTAATTTGAGTTCGTCCCATTGTGGGCGTCATCTGAAATGACTGCAACCACGTTCACAAAGACATAAACCATTGATCTAGTCAGCTATGGGCTGTAATCGTTTGCGCGGGTTGGCCTGACTCCGCTGGGCCAAAGAAAAACGGACAGGCGATGAAGGCCCATCCGTTTTTCTACAAAGCTGCTGCGGTTACTTGATGTTGCTGTTGATTTCGGAAACGGCCTTGTCCAGAATCTGCGAGTAGTTCTGGTTGGGCTTCTGCACGCTTTGGGCGATTGCGGCGCTCCAAGGCCCCCAGACGCTCCCCATTTCCACGATGTTGGGCATAGGCGTGCCCATGCTGATGGTCTTGCCGAAGCCTGCCACGACGGGGTCGGCCTTCAGCTTGGTGCGGGCGCTCAGGCTGACCGGAATGCGTCCCCCGGCTTGGTTGAAGCTGACCTGCGCGGTGCTGGAAGAAATCTGCTTGGCAAACTGCGCGGCGGCGACTTTCTGCTTGCCGTAAGCGTTCAGCATGGTGCCCTGCACGCCTACAAAGGGACTCCACTTGCCGGTTGCGCCGGGAGGGGTGGGGAAGGCGGCGATGCCGTAGTCGATCCCTGCTTTCTTGATGTCGCCGATGTCCCAAGGGCCGGTGAGCAACATGGCGAGGCGTCCGTCTACGAACGCGCTCTTGGCTGCGCCGCCGTCTACGCCTTCGGGCACGAGGTTGTACTTGTAGCGCAGGTCGTTCAGGAACCCGCTGGCTTTTTCGGCTCCGGCGTTGGCGAGGCCGATGTCTTTAGGATTCAGCGTGCCGCTCGTGTTCTTGAACACGTAGCCGCCGTAAGCACTGACAATGCCGTAGTTCATGTAGGCGTTGCTCAGGTCGGCGAGGAAGCCGAACTTGCCGTTGCCCGTGTTCTTTTGGGCGGCAGCAAGGAAGGCGGGCCAAGTGGTAGGTGCGCTGGCGATGAGCTTCTTGTTGTACACCAGCGCCACGCTTTCCGCGAACATGGGCAGGCCGAACAGTTTGCCCTTGTAGGTCATGGCGGTCAGCGCGGTCTTGTCAAAATCCACGCGGCTGGTCACGTACTTGTCCATCGGCTCCACGACTCCGGCAGCGGCCAACTGGCCCAAGCGGTCTTGGGGCAGCGTCACAACCACGTCGGGGCCTTGACCCTTGGGCGCACTCTGAATGAACTTGTCGGGAATGTTGTCGAAGGGCACGCTGACGAGGGAAATCTGGGTTCCGGTCTTCTTGGTGAAGTCGGCGGCCTGAGACTTGAGCCATGCCAGTTCGGGGCCACCGAAGTGAGTCCAGACCGTCAGGGTGGCGGCGCTGGCCTGAGAGGTGAGGGCGCTGCCCAGCAGGGCGAGAGACAACAGGGTCAAAGCTTTCTTCATAATGCTCCTTGAGTGGATCGGCGGTGAACCGCTTCCAGTAAAACCTTACGGATAAACAACGGAACAGAGCCGCCGACTTCAGATTGCTCCAGCAACGTGGGTACTCCAGCTTGTCGCGGGACGTCATTTGCGCGAGCCAAAATCTCACGCAGCACTGAAGGGGGAATGAACGGGGATGTTCGCCCTCTATTATAGGTGCCGCCTTGTCACTTGACAAGAACACGTCCTGACCTCGGGTTAGCCTTTATTTCACGTTGTCGTCAGAGAAAACGGTTTTTGTTGGAGTGGATACAATTTTGACGTTCGCCAGAAAAATCGTCTGTTCCCAATGGTCTGGAGGCCATTCGTCGCCCGCCCTCTGTTCCGGCCATGCTCCTTCGGCCGGCCCGTTTCGCCGTATGCTGGCCCGATGATCCGTTCCCGCCGTCCTCAACCCAGCAAAGCAAGTGCTGATACTCCTACGTCAGAGGATCGCCCGGTTTCTCGGGCAGATTCGGTGTCCAAGGCAGACAAATTCCGCCCGCGCCCTGACCAAGCCAACCCCGCCCGTGAGCTGGCTGTGCGGGTGCTGCTGCGCGTGCTGGCGGGCGAATCTTACGCCGCCTCTGCGCTGGATTCGGCCTTACAAGGGGCCAAATTACCCGGACGAGATTCCGGCCTTGCCACCCATATCGTGTACGGCTCTCTGCGGTACGCGCCCACCCTGCAAGCGGTACTGACGCCGATGCTGTCGGAAGAAACGCATCCCAAAGTAAGGGCGTTGTTGCTGGCCGGAGCGTTTGAAAAACTGATTCTGGGCACGCCCGCGCACGCGGTAGTCAGTGAATACGTGAATCTGGCACGCGAGGCCCGCTTTGCGCCTCCTGCCTTGGTGAATGCCGTGCTGCGCCGCGTGGCCCTCCCACCCGAAACTGAGGGAACCCGCGCCGCCCTTCCCGCGTGGCTGATTCAGGTCTACAAGTCGGCGTTTGGCACCCATGCAGAGGCCGTGATGGCCGACCTGCTCACGCCGCAACCCCTCTGGCTGAGCCTCTCGGAAGCGGGGGAGAGGCTGCTGGAAGAGGAAGGCAGCGAAGTGTTTCCCGGCCCCAACAGCGTGCGGCGCGTGGCGTTGGCCCGCCCCCTGCGCGAATCGGCGGCGTATATGCAGGGCGAGGCGCAACCGATCAACCCGGCCAGTCTGGCCTGCGTAGACGCGCTGGGCGATGTGGACGGCGTGCGCGTGCTGGATTTGGCGGGCGGCATGGGTATTAAGGCGGCGATGTTGGCGGCACGCGGGGCCAACGTGACCAGCGTAGATGTGATGCCGCACAAGCACGACGCGGCCCGCACCAACTTGGAACGCCTCGGCCTCAGCGCCGAATTTGTGACGCATGACCTGACCATGCCGCTAGACCTGCCGCCCGCTGCACTGGTGCTGCTTGATGCGCCCTGCACGGGCAGCGGCACCCTGCGCTCTCACCCCGAAATCAAGCTGCGCCTGACCGGGCAAGCTGTAGCGCAAATGGCGGCCCTGCAAGCCCGGATGCTGCCCCAAGCCGCCGCCGTTGTCGCGCCGGGTGGGGTGCTGGTGTATTCGGTCTGCTCGGTCATGCCAGAAGAAGGGCAGGATGTTATAGCCGGGTTTTTGGCCGCCCACTCGGACTTTGTGGCGGAGCGTTTGCCCGAGCTGCATTTGCCCACCGTGCCCGCCGGAGCAGGCGTGCTGACTGTGCCCGAACACGGCATAGACGGGTTTTTTATAGCCCGGATGCGCCGCTTGGGGTGAGAAGACTTGGGGAAGGCTGGAGAGATCAGACTCCTCAGCTGGACAGAGCAAAAATAGCATTCAGCAAGGCGGGTTTTGCCAGCGTTGGCGCTTAGGGCGATCAACTTTCGGCTGACCCGGCTGCTGCACACTTACTCTAGACTTCTACTCTAGACTTCTCCTATGCTCCCCAAAAGTGGATTGCTGGTTGCCGCCCTGCTAATGTTTGCCGCCGCTCCTGCACAGGCGCAGACCGCCGCCAACTGCACCCTTGCCAACGCCGTCGATTCGGCCACCTACGATCTGCTGACCATCACCAACTGGAGCGAAGTCGATCAGGACGAATCCAGCTACAACTGGGCGCAGTGCCGCGCCGCCAAGCTGGACAAGGATTTGGCGACGCAGCCGCAACTGCGGGCCAGATTGCAAACTTTACGCAGGCAATACCGCGAAATGCGGGCCATAGAGGGCCAATTGGCCGGAATCCGGGCAGGCGGCGGCACGATGTACGTTCATCAGGTTCCGCGCATGTATCCGTTTTTAGAAGAACAACTGGGCAGTCTCGGGGCGCTGGCCCGCAGCGCCTTGGGTGCGCCCACAGGCCAGCATTACGCCCGCGTGATTGCCGAGGCCAAGGCTGATCACGCCAATTATCTCAAGCTTCAGCGTGCCTACAAGCCCGGCCCCAACGAAGATTACGTGATGTTTGACCCCAAAACGTGGGCCACTACCCTCAACCGTTACGATACGCTCGCCAAAGCCATCATGCTCACGCTCGGCAACCGTAACGACGCGGCGACGGCGCTGGGCTACAGCATCCTGACCCATTTCACCTTCTCCGCCGACCCCGATGAGTTTCTGAACTGATTGAGGGAAGACAGTTGGGATGGAAAAAGGCCCTGAACGCTGAGCTACACGGTGCGTTCGGGGCCTTTCTTTTTGGAACTGCTAAGAGGGGATAAAGGTAATTCGTGACCCCTTTCCTACCTGAAACCTTAGCCTGTCCTGCCTTCCGTTTCCAGCCCCAGTGCGGCGTCCAGCGCCACTTCGATCATGGCGTTGAAGCTCAGTTGGCGTTCGTCGGCGGTGGTTTCCTCATGCGTAATCAGGTGGTCGCTGATGGTCAGGATGGTCAGCGCCCGCACGCCGTGCTTGGCGGCCAGCGTGTACAGTCCGGCGGCTTCCATTTCTACGGCCAGCACGCCAAAATCGGCCCATTGCTGAAACTGCTGAAACTCGTCTTGATAAAACGTGTCGCTGCTCATGATGTTGCCGACGTGCGTGGCAAACCCGCGTTCCTGCGCGATTTGGTAGGCCCGCAGCAGCAAGCTGAAATCGGCAATCGGCGCAAAGTTCTTGGCCCCAAAGCGTATGTTGTTGATGTTGGAATCGGTGCAGGCGGCTTGAGCCAATACCAGATCGCGCACATGCACATGCGGCTGATAGCTGCCCGCCGTGCCCACGCGAATCAGGTTTTTGCAGCCGTAGCCCGTGATCAGTTCGTGTACGTAGATCATGGAACTGGCGATGCCCATGCCCGTGCCCTGCACACTCACAGGTTGGCCTTTGTAGGTTCCGGTGTAGCCCAACATGCCGCGCACGGTGTTGTGCTGCACGGGGTTTTCAAAAAACGTTTCGGCAATGTGCTGGGCACGCAGCGGATCGCCGGGGAGTAAGACGGTTTCGGCAATTTGGCCGGGTTGGGCGTTCAGGTGAAGACTCATCGGGCCTAGCCTACCAAGTTTGGCGGATGCAGCTTCAAGGTGCTTAGCCGTCTAACAGTTCATCCCCCACGGTGCCGTCTACCCATTCCCGCGCCAGCCAGTGCGCGTGCGGCAGCTTCCGGCTCAGGATGCCGCGCCTCACATCGGCCACGTCGTAGGCGACTCGGTGAAAAGTCGGATGCCAGCCCGCCGTTGTACGCTTCAGCAGCAGGTATTCAGCCCGCGCCAAATTCACGTACTTGTTCCTGCGTTTTTCGAAGGGAAGGCCCACACTACCGGGATTCAGCAGCACCCAGCCGTCTAACTCACGGTGTAACGGCTGATGCGTATGCCCACCGATCCACACGGCCTGATGCCCAAATTCGGCCCGCAGTTCTTCCAGTCGCGCTTCTGGCGTATGCATCGTCAATTCTTCGTTGTCGCGCTCTGGGCTGCCATGAAAACAGAGCAGATCAGGCCACTCGGCGCGGGCGGTGTAGGTCTGGAGCAAATCCAGTTCGGCGCGGCCCAGTTGCGTTCTGGCCCATTCGCCTATCGCGTGCAGTTTCTCTTCATCGGGGAAGCCGCGTGGGGCAAAGGCTGTGGCTTCTTCCAGCAGCATTCTGTCGGCGTTGCCGCGTACCACCGGGCAACCCAGCGCCGCAATTCGCCGGATGCATTCGGCAGGCCACGCGCCGTCCATCGCCACGTCTCCCAAACAGATATAGGCGTCTGCCCCGCGCCGCGCCATATCGGTCAGTGCCGCCGTCAGAGCAGGCAAATTGCCGTGAACGTCGCCAAACACAGCCAGTCTGAACCCTTCGCGCATACATCAGCCTAGCGGAGAATATTCAGTCTGCTTGTACTCTAGAAATAATGACTACCCCGTCTCTAGTTCCCGTCACTTTAATCACTGAAGCGCCCGTGCAGCGCGTCGGTACTATCGAACTATTCTTCGATCTGGTCTTCGTCTTCGCTCTCACGCAACTGACCAGCTTGGTAACGCACCCACACGGCCCCGCCGACTACGGCAAGGCGTTACTGGTCTTTATGACCCTGATCTGGATTTATAACGGCTATCTGTGGTTGGGCGGCAACATAGAACTGGGTGGAGAAAGCCGACGCCGCCTGACTTTTGCCGCAATGGCGGGATTTTTTATTATGGCGCTCAGCATTCCCACTGTCTTCGATGCGGGGGGCCTGCCTTACGCGCTGGGCCTGTTGACGGTCACGACTATTCACGTGCTGCTCTTCAGAACATCCAAAAATAGCAGTGCGCGGGCCATTTGGTTGGTCGCGCCTTACAACTTCGGCGCGGTGGTGTTCGTGCTGGCGGCGGCCTTTGTCCACCCGCCCTACGACTGGCCCCTGTGGGTGGCCGCCGTCGCCACGCTCATGTTCAGCAGCGTGCAAACCCGCCAGTACGGCTTTCAACTCAGCCCCGGCATTTTGCGGAGCGGCAAGGCCTGTTGCTCATCATTGCGCTGGGAGAAAGCATCGTGGCGGTGGGCAGTGGGGCGGGCAAATTGGCCTTGACTGCCCCGCTGTTGACCTTCTGCGTGCTGGCCCTGACGCTGGCGGCCATGCTGTGGTGGACTTATTTTCACCGCGACGATGTGCGTGCCGAACATGCTTTTTTGCAGGCTAGTCCCGCTCAGCGCACACGGATGGCGGTTATGGGCTACGGGTACGGCCACTTTGTCATGATTACGGGCATCATCCTGATCGCGGCGGGCCTGAAGGTTGGAGTGGCCCATCGGTAGTGCTCCAAGAAATTCTTCAAGCGGCGTTGCGAGCGTTCGCCGATGAGGTAAGTGTAGACCAAGGCGTGGCGTAGCCCAGCGCCGAGTGACGGCGCTGGTGGTTGTACCAGCGGTGAAATTCTGGCATGGCGGCGCGAACCTCAGCCATGGACTGCCAGTCGTGGCGGAAAGCAAATTGATATTTATAGGTTCGGTTGAGTCTTTCCAGGATTCCGGTGCCGCCGGGCTGGGAGACCTTGGAGCGCACCCAGCTGCCGTACTTCAAACACCCCTGTTGGAAGACCTCACTGGTAAAGTCGCTGCCGCCGTCACTGTGCACGAGGATCGTCTCCGCGTAGCCCTCGGCCCGCAGGACAGCGACCGCTTCGTCCAGCGTGAGCTTGGCAAGGTGCATGGACAGACTCCGCACGACCCGGCTGGCCAGAACCACGCGTGAAATGACGTCTAGAACAAAGTAAATCCAGCAGACGCCATCTGGGAGTGAGAGGCGTGTGGCGTCAATCTGCACCCGGCGTCCTTCGGGCCAGTCCTGAGGACTGGACACTGTGGGAGAAGGGTTCCTTGTGTTCCGAGGCTGCGGGGGATGCAGTTGCAGTTCACCGAGCGCCACTCGAATCTGGTGTAAGCCAATGGCTTGGCCTTGAGCTTTCAAGTCCTGATAGAGCAAGCGGTAGCCCGAAGTCGGGTGCAACAACGCTGTCTGGCGCACCTGCTCGTACAGCTCATCCCGGTGCTGCTGGCGCGCACAGCGAGTCGGCTCGCTGTGCTGATGGTCGCGCAGCCGCCAATACGGGATCTCAGCGTAGTGGGCCAAGCGCCGCAAGCTGAGCTGGGGATGGCTCTGCCGAAGGACCATGAGGTCGTCCATCGTCAGAGCCGCCGCACTTTTCGCGCGATATCAAGCTCCAATTCCTTCTCCGCCACAATGCGCTTCAGTCGGTCGTTCTCCCGCTCCAACAGACTCACCCCTTGATCCGGACGATCTCCGGCGAGGCGGGCACGGCCCGCTTCCAAGAACTGAGCTTTCCAACTGTGGATCAAACTCTCGTTGACGTCATGCTGTCGGGCCGCTTCTGCTACCCCCAACTCTCCGCGCAAGACGCTCAGTTAGGTGGCTTCTTTGACGTCGGTCGTCCAGGTGTTCCGTTGTTTCCCCATGATGCTCTCCAGTGTGCTCGTCCCTCGCTTCAGCAGGGTCAAGTTCTAGAAGTCATTCCTGGAGCATTACCATCCCACCGGGCATCCGGACACCATCGGCATTTGGAACCTGACCTTCGGCCTCGGCCTGTACCTGCTGGGCGACGTGATCTACCGCCGAATCGTGGGCATCGGCCCCGGCTGGGTGCGCCTCGGTTTGGCTGCCGTGCTGCTCCTGACCATTCCCATAGGTCTCATATTTGGGGCGCTGCCCCACTTGCTGCTGTGTGTGTTGCTGCTCACGTCGCTGCTGCGGGTAGAGGTGGCGCGTGATCCGCAGGACGGTTGATGGGAGTGCTGTCGATGTGTGACATGGAACCTTAATTCTGAACCGGCGCGAACCTTCTTCAAACGCCGTAAAGCCTTGGCCCTCGCTAAACGATTGGTCTATGTCCTCTACCCAAGCGGGGGAGTAGCCTTGCCTGTCTGTCATTCTTTTCCCGCCCCGCCTGCACCAAAGGAGTTTCCATGATAGCGCACTCTACGCAACTCCCCACCCGCCAACTCGGTTCTCTCAGAGTGTCGGCGCTCGGCCTCGGCTGTATGGGCATGAGCGAATTTTACGGCTATGCTGACGACGCCGAAAATATCCGCACGCTTGACCGCGCCCTAGAACTGGGCGTCACGTTTTTCGAGACCGCCGACATGTACGGCCCCTATACCAATGAGGAACTCTTGGGCCGCTGGCTGGCCGGAAAGCGTGAGCGCGTGGTGCTGGCGACCAAGTTCGGCATTCAGCGCGATCCTGCCACCCAAACGCGCGGCATCAGTGGCAGGCCGGAATACGTGCAGCACGCCGCCGAAGCTAGCCTCAAGCGCCTGAACACCGACTATATCGACCTGTATTACTTGCACCGCGTCGACCCCAACATGCCCATAGAGGACACGGTGGGCGCAATGGCAAGTCTGGTGCAGCAGGGCAAAGTGCGCTGTATCGGCCTGTCGGAAGCCAGCGCCGACACGCTGCGCCGCGCCCACGCCGTACATCCCATTACCGCCGTGCAAAGCGAATACAGCCTGTGGACGCGTGACCCCGAACAAAACGGCGTGCTGGACGTGTGCCGCGAATTGGGCATTGGCTTCGTGCCGTACAGCCCACTGGGACGCGGCTTTCTCACCGGTCAACTCCAAACCCCCGACGACTTTGCGCCCGATGATTTCCGCCGCCACAGCCCCCGCTTTCAAGGCGAACACTTCCAGAAAAATCTGGATTTGGTGCGGCATGTGGAGCGCTTGGCGGCCCAAAAAGGCTGCACGCCCTCGCAACTGGCGCTGGCGTGGGTGCTGGCGCAGGGCCAAGACCTCGTGCCCATTCCCGGCACCAAACGTGTGAAGTACCTCGAAGACAACCTCGGTGCAGTGGATGTTCACCTGAGCGCCGACGATTTGGCCGCCATAGACGCCGTATTCCCAGTTGGTGCGGCCAGCGGGGAACGGTACGCAGATATGGGCAGCGTAAACAGGTAGGAACTGGTAAGCAGAGATGCAGCCCCATTCTTCTTGTGATAAACGAGAGGAATGGAGCTGAATTTTTGTGTATTGCGGTTGTGGGTGAACCCCCCAGTCTGCTTTGCAGCCAGCCCCCCTTGAGGGGAGCGCAAAAGCTGTCGAATCCTCCCCTCAAGGGGGGCGTTGCGTTAGCAACCGGGGGGTTCGCCTTCCAACTCCGAGTGTCGCCAAGCCCAATACTCCCAATCCACAACTCACACACTGACCAGCCCCAGCCCGATGCCGCGTGCCACGGCTCCGGCGCGGCTTTGCACGCCCAATTTCGAGTACACCGCCTGCACATGAAACTTGATGGTGCTTTCGGTGACGCCCAGTTCCCGCGCCGCCCGCTTGTTGCTGAGGCCTTCTGCCAGCAGCACCAACACGTCGTGTTCGCGGGGGGTCAGGGTCACGTCGGAAGGCGGGGTGTCGGTGTCTTCTGAGTCAAGCTCTGCGGCCTGAAATAGCGCGGGCGGCAGCACCACCAAACCTGCCGCCGCGCCCAGCACTCCGGCCAACAGTTCGGCGGGCGTGGCGTCGGCACTCAGGATTGCCCAGCCGCCGCCCGTCAGTTCGGGAAGAAGGTTGGCCCAGTTGCCACTGCCCATCGCCACGATTGCTCCGGAGTCGGCCAAGGCGTCGGCCAGCGCGTCGGGGTCAGCCAGCCACGCATCGTCCACGAT
This sequence comes from Deinococcus sp. Arct2-2, assembly GCF_004801315.1. GTDB lineage: Bacteria > Deinococcota > Deinococci > Deinococcales > Deinococcaceae > Deinococcus. The sequence goes on along the minus strand of NZ_SSNW01000022.1, from coordinate 27,068 downwards.
CAGCACGTCGGCCTCTCCATTCAGAACGACAAGTACGCCCGCCGCCCCCAGCAGGCTTTCTACCCCCGCCCGCAGCATCCCGGAACGCACCGCCACCCGCACCGAGGGCAGCAAGTGGCTTGGGACGGCAGGTTCAGTCATGCCTGATGCTACGCGCACGGGCGGGGGCAAGAAGCTCAGCGTTCTCCGACAGTGACGGTCACGTCGGTTTCTTGGCCGCCGCGCAGCACACGCACGGCTAGGGTTTCCCCGGCCCGCTCGCGCACCCGCTCCAGCAATTCGCCGGGATGCCGCACGGCCTGACCGTCGAGGGCCAGCAGCACGTCACCCACCAAGAGTCCTGCATTGGCGGCGGGGCTGCCTGTTTCTACCTGCACCACCGTCAGACCAACTCGGCCCCGTCCACCGTGCGGGCCACCCCAGCCGGGGCCACCGCGCCCATTCCAGCCGCGTGCTTCTCGCATGGCTTCGCGCCTGCCGTCTCCTCGTCCATCCCACATGGGGCCGCCGCGCTCGCTCCGTCCGGCTCCCCGGCGTGGGCCATGTTCGCCGCGCTCTTCAGTTTTGCCTTCGGGTTTGGGTGCATCTGCGGCGCTCTCATTGCCCGTTTCTGCTTGCTGTTGTTCAGGAAAGTGAACGGGCTGAGTTGCCAGTCCCAAATACCCACGAGGCACGCGCCCCGCCGTATTCAGCAACTCGGCTACCCGGAGGGCGCGGGCTGCGGGAACGGCCAGTAGGGTTCCCCGGCTGATGCCCGCATTCAGGATGCCCACCAAGCCGCCCCGAGCGTCTACGAGTGCGCCCCCGGTCACGCCGCGAAAAGGAGCGGCTCCGGCCTCCAGCCAGCCGCGCATCGGCCCACGCTGAGGCGCTTCGGCGCGTTCCATCAGGCCCAACGTGACCTGTAGGCCGTGCATGGGGCGGCCCACCGCCAGCAGCAATTCGCCTACCCGCGCTCCATTGCTTGCAGCAATCGCGGGCATATTCAGCCCTTCTACCCGCAGCAACGCCAAATCGGTGGCCGGGTCACGCCCCGCAACGGTGGCAGCCAGTTCGCGGCCATCTGCCGTGCGAACCGTCACTTCATCGCTGTGCAGTACATGCGCTGCCGTCAACACCTGCCCATCGGCAACTACCGTGCCGCTGACTGGGCGTCCACCCAACACTGTCACTACATATTGTCCCGCCGTTTGCGCGGCGTCCGCTAAGCTTTCCGAAATCTTGCTCATGTCATTGAAATTCGTCATGCCCATAGCATGCGTCCAGCGGCCCAAAACCGCGCCGGGCAAATGGTGGGGGCGGCGGCCTATCCGAACGGCTAGGGGTGAGATTCAGGGTGAACCCCCCAGTCTGCTCCGCTTCGCGGCTGTACCAGTCCGCAGCCAGCCCCCCCTTAGAGGGGAGCGCAACAGCCCTTGTCCTCCCCTCTAAGGGGGGTCGTTGCGCTAGCAACGGGGGGGGTTCACCCACAGCCTAAAAAACTCTCCCGCCCTAGCAGGTAACACACCACCTCCACCCACTCCCCCCGGTACAGTTCCGGCTCAGCCCGCCCCGATGCGGTAAATCCCAGCCCCAGCATCAGCCGATGAGAACGGAGATTGGGCGCGTGAACCTGTGCCGTGACCGTCTGTAGTCCAAGCGGGCCGAATGCGTGTGCTAGCACTAATCTGCACGCCTGATGCGCCAGCCCACGCCCCCACTGCGCCCGCTCGCCAATCGCCACGCCCAGTTCTGCCGTATGCGCCTGCTTATTGGCAAGGTCTACGTATCCCACAAGTTCTGCGTTTTCCTCGATTCCCAGCCGCAAAAAGTCCGGCCCGGCTCCGGCAATCAGGCGCTTCCAGTGGGTCTGCACGACACGCGGGGCAAGGTGGGGCGTCCAGCCTGCGGCAAGGCAAAACTCTGAATCGGCGGCCCAGCGCACGGCGGCCTGCTCGTCGCCGGCTCGCAAGGGGCGCAGGGTCACGGCCATGCCCGCAGGATAGGCTGGATTCAGTGTCCCCTATTCCACACACTGCTCTACATCCCTACCGCGCATTCACTGCCTTTCTGGGTGCGTCCTTTACCGCTGGCCCGCCGCCACGCCGTCAGTTCTTGCCCGCCGAATTCCGTGAAACGTTGCTGGCCGGAGCAGGGGAGAGGCTGCCGCTGTTGGATGCCCCGGTGCTGGACTGGAAATTGGCCGAGCGTGTCCACGACGCCGATTATCTGCGCCGCTGGCGGGCTGGAGAGGTTTCGCGGGCGGAAGAACGGGCGCTGGGATTTGCTTGGTCTCCTGCCGTTGTAGAGCGCGGCTTAGCCAGCAGCGGCGCAACCTTGGCGGCCACGCAGGACGCTTTGGCTTTGGGCCTCGGCATCAATCTGGGCGGCGGCACGCACCACGCCTACCGCGCCCACGCCGAGGGGTTTTCTTTCCTCAACGACGTGGCGATCAGCGCCCAATGGCTACTTGACGAACACCGCGCCCAACGCATCGCTATCGTCGATTTGGACGTGCATCAGGGCAACGGCACGGCCTCCATCTTTGCCGCCGAACCCCGCGTGTTCACCGTCAGCGTGCATGGAGCCAACAATTACCCCTTTCAGAAGGAGGTCAGTGGGCTGGACGTGGCCCTGCCAGACGGCACAGGTGACGCGGTGTATTTGGCAGCAGTACAGGATTCAGTATTCCCCGCGCTGCACGCCTTCGCCCCCGATTTTATCTGTTACCTCGCTGGGGCCGATGTGCTAGAAGGCGATCAGTTGGGCCGCCTTGCCCTCACGCCTGCCGGGGTGCGCGAACGGGATGAACGCGTGTGCCGCTGGGCCGCCCTACGCGGCATTCCGCTGGGGCTGGTCATGGCGGGCGGCTACAACACAAATCCCCAAACGCTGATCGCGGCGCGGTTGGGGACGTTGGAGGCGGCGTTGTCAGCGTTTGGGGCGGTGGGTGGGGAGGTCTAAAGGTCGAGGGTCTAAGGTGCAGAGTCAGTCCGGTTCTTGGGCTTAAACAGGCGGTGAGTGAGCGTCAGCGAATGCCTTTCTTAGACCCTCAGACGGTCTTTCACTTCACCACAAAGTCTATTTCCACCACCGCTGTCACGTCTTTCTCTAACGCTGTGGTGTCGTAGCTGCCCGTGTCTTCTACGCTGGTTTCAAAACGGGGCGTAATCTGGAACACCCCCACGCGGGCATTCTTCACGGCCCCGATGGAGTTTCCGGCGCTCTGGGCAATGGCCTGTGCGCGGCGCTGGGCGTCTTTGCTGGCTTCTTCCAGCAGTTGCACGCGCACGTCACTCAGCTTGGTGTACAGGTATTGCACGTCGCCGCTTTCGATACTCACGCCGCCTGTGCTGGCATTTACAAAGGCCGCCGTCGCCGCACCCACCGCAGTTTGCAGCTTGGCAATGTTGCTGGACTGTACGCGGTAAGTCTGGCTGACCACATAGCGGGTGCGCTCCACTTCCGCGTTTTCCCCGTTCACGTCTTCTATGACCGTGTAGTTTTGTGGCCCCGCATTCACCGGCTCGCGCCTCAGTTCGGCTGTAGAAAAGGTTTGCGCCCGCAAAAACGCCTCTAGGGCAGGTTGCGCCCCCTGAAAATTCTTGTAAGCCGTTTGCAGATTGCCGTCATCGCTGCTGCGAACCGTGAATGTCCACCCCGCCAAATCGCTGGTAATGTTGCGTTTGGCACTGCCCGTCACATTGATCACGTCGCTGGCATTTTTTACGTCGGCCAGCCCGCGCACGACCACAAATCCGGTGGCAAAAAAGGCGATAGAGGCGATAGCAGTCGCAATAATGGCGCTGGGCAAGCGCACGGATGGGGTCATGAGCTACGCTAACACGCTTCTCATATGTGTACATCATCCGAAAGAATGGGGCCGAATTGACACTGGAGAGTGTGTGGGTGGTCAGAAAGCTGGGAGCGTAGGCTGTGGCATAGTGAAGGGGAGCGCCGCAGGGTGGGGAGGGGAAAAGATGACTGTACAGACTGACAAAAATCAGAACGACGACCAGCCCCGCGTATTCCGGACGCTGAGAGAAATCAAGCCGGAAGCCCGCCCCGAACAGACGGACGCCGAAATCGAGGCGTGGATGGAGCAGGAAATCCGCGCCGACAAAAAGATTCTTGATCTCCTCGCCACCCTTTGAGCGTGGGGCCTTCAAAAAAGTATTTTTACGGTCACAGAGGGCAGGATTACCCTACGCCTGCATTCATCTATGCCGCCCATGACCGCATTTTGCAAACGTCTCCGGGTCGGGTGGGTATTGCCCACGAAAGTGTGATCGAAAGCGCCGCCGCCACAGCCGTAGACAGTGCCTTTGGCGAAGACGCTTACCCCACTTTTTTTACCAAATTGGCAGCTATTGGCTACACATTGGCCCGCGATCATGGCTTCAGCGACGGCAACAAGCGCACCGCCCTACAAGTCATGCTCAATATCTTGGAAGAAAACGGATTCTATCTCGACCCGTCTGACCGCGAGAAGGTAACGGCGGCGATTTTGGCAGCTATGAATTTGTTGGATGTGGCTGGATTGCGTGTCACCTTAATGCTGTGGTGCGGCATTGATCCCGCCGACGCGGAAGCCTGAAGAAGCCACTTACCCCCCCAGATTGGCTCGAAGTTCATACAAACTCGAGTTTATTTAAACAGAGGCCAGTCTCTTTCCTTGAAGGTCACGTCGTTCCATTTGGGATGCATTCCTTCGGTTTCCTGCAAGGTGGTCAGCTTGGCGAGGGCGCATTTTTGGTAGGCCAGCAGCGGCATTCTGCGTTCAGGGGTTTTAAAATTGCGAGTAATGAGGAGGCGCTGCACGCTGTAGGTATTGGTAGCCACGCCAAGTTTCGGGTACAGGAGCCGAGCAGGACGGTAAAAGCCGTTCAGGCTGCCCTGCGGAATATCGAGCGGCGCGAGGGTGAACACGGCGGGATTTAGGGTGTTGACCCAGTCGGCAGGCTGGCCCACCACCGCGAGTACAGCGTCTATTTGGCCCGCATTCAGCGCGCCTAAGGCTGCTGCGCGGTCATTCAGAGAGACAATGGTGTAGTCGTTTTTCGCTTTGGCTTTCAAGATTTGAGCCGTGATGACGCTGCCGCCCCATGCGCCTACCCGCTTTCCTTTTAAGCCACTAAAAGCGGCGATGCCCTTCACCCGGCCAAATACGTCTTTGCTGGGGCGTTTGACGATCAAGTGAATCTCATCGAAATTCAGTGGCAACAGCACCCGCAGGTCTTTGGCGCGGGGGTCTTGGTCAATCTGGTCACGGGCCTTGAGAACATCAAGCTGCACGAAGGCCAGCGCGACTTTGTTCTCCAATAAAAGCTCGATGTTTTCTACGCTGCCTGAAGTCTGCCGCTGGCGCAAGAAGGCCGCTGAGGTACAGACCCGTCCGAGGTCGCGGAACATGTCGGCAGCCGTAGAGCCATTGGGACTGGTCGCCACATTCATGACATTCGGGCTGGTTTGCGTTTGGCCACCGGAGACGAGAGCCAACATGATAAGGGCGCAGGTGGTGAGTGGAGCGCGGGTGGACAGGCGTGTGGAGTTCATGGTGTCTCCTCAAATGGGAAATTGATCTGTCAGTGAGATGTTTCAATGATATTTAGGGCCGCAGTGCTTAGGCGTCTAGCTTGTTCATCTTCCGGCCTGATTTCAGAAGATCAGGCATTGTTCAGCGCCGTGTCAGCCGCAGGAGGCTGCACCGCCGGATCATGTCAGGCCACCCAGATAAAGAAGGCGGCGGGCAGGGTGAAAGCTGCGGAACGGCGCGGTATACTGTGTGGATGACGCGCCGCCTAACGCCAACCTAGTGACCTCGCCGTTTAGTTTCAGATGAACCGAGCGAAGCCAGAAGCGAAGAAGGACTGTGCAGCGGAAATGGAGAGTTGGCCCGTTGTTTGGGCAACCTCGGAATGTGATCGGCGCGGTTTATGATTGATACAGGTGATGAGTAGCACAGTTCGTTACCAGTACAGTCCCAGCGTGAACTGAAGGCGCGCCCCGTGAGCCTCTAGTCCACAGCCACAATTCATCATCCGGGCCGCTCCAACTCAGGCCCGCAGGAGTTCGTATGACCAGTCTTCCCACCCAGCCCGACGTGCAGGACGGGGCCACCGTACCAGAGCAAGCCATCTTAGAAACGATTGCCGAACCGACGGCCACCGAAAAAGCCGCAGCGTTGGCCGACAAAACCCTGACCGCCGAGATTGCCCGCCGCCGCACCTTTGCCATTATTTCTCACCCCGACGCGGGCAAAACCACCATCACCGAAAAGCTGCTGCTCTACGGAGGCGCAATTTTGGAAGCGGGGAGCGTGACCGCCAAAGAAGGCCGCTCTCATACCAAGTCCGACTGGATGAGCATCGAGCAGCAGCGCGGCATTTCTATTTCGAGTTCCGCGCTGACCTTCGAGTTTTCGGGCCGCCACATCAACTTGCTGGACACGCCCGGACACCAAGATTTCAGCGAGGACACCTACCGCACCCTGACCGCCGCCGACAGCGCCCTGATGGTGCTGGACGCAGCGCGTGGCGTGCAGACGCAAACCGAAAAGCTGTTCGCGGTGTGCCGCAACCGGGGCATTCCGATTCTGACGTTCGTCAACAAAATGGATCGCCCGGCCCAAGACCCGTTTGAACTCTTGGAGCAGATCGAGAACATTTTGAAAATTACGGTGGTGCCGCTGACGTGGCCGATTGGCGACGGCCCCGACTTTAAGGGCGTGTACGACCTGCAAACCAAACAAGTGCTGGCCTTCGAGCGCACGGCGGGCGGCAAGCAGCGTGCGCCTATGCAGACGGCAGGGCTGGACGATCCCAAATTGGTGGGCTTGGTGGGTGCGGATTTGGCCGCCAAACTGCGCCACGATGTGGAACTCATCTCTGCCGCGCTGCCCGAATTTGACGCCGCCGAGTTCCTGAGCGGCGAACTCACCCCCGTCTTTTTCGGCAGTGCCATGAACAATTTCGGCATCGAGCACTTCCTCAGCAATTTTGTGGAACTCGCTCCGCCCCCCGGCCCCACCGACACCAATCTGGGCGAGCGCGAGCCGGAAGCGCCGTTTGCCGGATTTATCTTCAAATTGCAGGCCAACATGAGCAAGCAGCACCGAGACCGCACCGCCTACATGCGCGTCATGAGCGGGCATTTCGAGCGCGGGATGGACGTGACCCATACCCGCACGGGGCGCAAGCTGAGGCTGTCTCAGGCGCATACGCTGTTCGCCCAAGACCGCGAAAAAGTGGAGGACGCCTATCCCGGCGACATCGTGGGGCTGGTCAACCCCGGCGTGTTCCAAATTGGCGACGTGATCAGCGTGAACGGCAAAGTCGTGCTGCCCAGCTTCCCGCGCTTTACGCCCGAAACCTTCGCCACCATCGGCCTGCGCGACGTGGGCAAGCGCAAGGCCTTTATGAAGGGTCTCCAGCAGCTTTCTGAAGAAGGCGTGGTGCAGGTGTTCTATCCCACCGACGGCGCACGCGATCCGTATTTGGGCGCAGTGGGGCCGCTGCAATTTGAGGTGTTTCAGGCCCGCTTGCTGGAGGAATACACCGTAGACGTGGAAATGAACGTCACGTCTTATCAGTTGGTGCGCTGGTTGGCTGGAGATGCCCACTCTGTGGCCCGTTTTGCCCGCCACGTGGAAGACGATCAGGGCCGCCCGGTCATGCTGTTCCGGTCTAAGTACGACCTGAGCTACACGCAGGAGCAGCACCCCGAAATTGAATTCTTGCCGCTGCCCAAAGACTTGACGCGGGTGTAAACGTAAGAGCCAGTTGCATAAGTAGAGTGTTTATAAGGGTTCGTTCAGCTTCTCAGGATGCTGTGAATGCTGTGATGATCGGTCTCTTGCTCCCTCTCCCCTTGCGGGGGAGGGCTGGGGAGGGGGGAGTGAGCGCAGCGAATGCTGTTTACACGCCACTTGGAAAAACCGCTGAGCCTTTACAAATACGCTTTAAGCCGTCCAGCCGGAATCTGATACTTAGGATTCAGGCCGGACAGCTTTTGATTTCTCTACAAGAATCGCCCGTTTTCCTGCCACACTTCGCCGTCCAGCGAAATCCGTCCGCCTTGCCTTAAATCGGTAATCAAATCCCAGTGAATCGCGCTGGCATTCAGGCCGCCCGTTTCCGGATAAGAGCGGCCTAGCGCCAAATGCACCGTTCCGCCGATTTTTTCATCGAACAAAATGTTGCCTGTGGGCGTTTGAATGCCGCTGTTGGAGCCGATGCCCAATTCGCCCAGCTTCCGTGCGCCGGAATCGGTATTCAGGGCTGCCAGCAAGGTGCTTTCGCCTTCGTCGGCGCGGGCATCTACTACCACGCCGTCCCGAAATTCCAGCCGTGCACCGCGCACCATTACGCCCGCATATTCGGCAGGCACATCAAACGTAATAAATCCATTCGCGCTGTCTTCTAGTGGCCCGGTAAACACTTCACCGCTGGGCATGTTGCGTTTGCCGTCGCTGTTGGCCCATGTTCGCCCGCCTACGCGCAGGGTCAAGTCGGTGCCGGGGGCCTCGATTTTTACCGTGTCGGCGCGGCTCAATCGCTCGATCAAGCGGGCCTGAAGCTCGCGCACCTCTCCCCACGCGGCCACCGGATCAGGGCGGTCTAGGAAGATGGCCCGCATCACAAACGCCCCAAAATCGGCCTCGGTCATGCCTGCTTGGGCGGCGGCGTGCGCGGTGGGATACAGCGTCAGGCTCCATTTTTTGCGGGCGCGGGCGGCGGCCAAAGCGGAGCGGGCAGCGGTCAGGCGGGCGCGTCGGCTGGCGTCTACGGCGTCCACATGGCCCGCCCCCGGCGTCAGGATTCGTAAGGTGCCGTCCATGCCCTCCATATCGGCCAACTCTGCGGCATGAAGTACGTCCAGCACGCCGTCAGCCGCCAGCGCCGCCACGTCGTCGTCTTGGCCCGGATAATCCATCCTCACTGCTGGCCGCCCGCCTGCCCGCAGTACGGCGCGGGCCACTTCGCGCACGAGGGGCAGACCAGCCACGCCACCTGCGATCAGAATGCGCTCGCTCGGCTGCACATTCAGGCAGTAGGCCACCAACAATTCGGCGTGTGGGCGCGGATCGTAGGCCAAGAGGGTTGCATGTGGGGCCGCTTCTGGGTTGTTCTGCACGCGGGCCAGCCTACCGCATCGGGCCAAAGTAGGGAGGCGGAAAGGTTGTGCGGTAAGCATTCAATACTGACGATTGCGTGTCAACCCCCCAGTCTGCTGCGCAGCCAGCCCCCCTCAAGGGGAGCGCAACAGCTTTTGTCCCCACCTTTAAGGGGGGGCGTTGCGCCAGCAACGGGGGGGTTCACCTTCCAACTTGAGCGTCTTCGCCCCTCAACATCCAGCCCCCAGCCTCCCCGCCCCGCTGCTGACCATCTGGCCCGGTGCTATCCTGCTCGGCTATGACGGCCCCGCTTGACCCAACCCCCTCCAACTCTGTCAAATCCGCTCCGGGTGCATCCGAACCCGCCCGCCTTGACCCCAACAATACGGCCACCCTGACCATCGCCTGCCCAGACCGCAAGGGCATCGTAGCCGCCGTGTCGCAGTTTTTGCTCAATCACGGCGCGAATATCCTGCATTCCGACCAGCACACCACCGACCCCAGCGGCGGCCAGTTTTTTATGCGAATGGAATTTCATTTAGACGGCCTCGATTTGGCGCGCGGCGCGTTCGAGCGGGCCTTCGAAAGCGTTATCGCCCAGCCCTTCGCAATGCGGTGGCGCGTGAATTACACGGCCCAGCCCAAGCGCATGGCGATTTTGGTCAGCCGCTACGACCACTGCTTCCTCGATTTGCTGTGGCGCAAACGCCGGGGCGAACTGCACATAGAAATTCCGCTGATCATTTCCAACCACGAGGACTTGCGGCGCGACGCTGATATGTTCGGCATTCCGTTTCATGTGGTGCCCGTAACCAAAGAGAACAAAGCCGAGGCCGAGGCCGAGCAAGTGCGCCTGATGCATGAGGCGGGGGCAGACTTTGCCGTGCTGGCGCGCTATATGCAGATTCTCAGCGGCGACTTTTTGCGGGGCTTTGGCCGCCCCGTCATCAACATTCACCATTCCTTCTTGCCTGCCTTCATCGGCGCGAACCCATACCGGGCCGCCTTCAAGCGGGGTGTGAAACTGATCGGGGCCACCAGCCATTACGTGACCGAGGAACTGGACGCCGGGCCGATTATTGCCCAAGACGTGATTCCGGTCACGCACCGCGAAACGCCCGATTCTTTGATGCGAATGGGCCGAGATGTAGAGCGGCAAGTGCTGGCCCGCGCCGTGAAAGCGCACGTAGAAGACCGGGTATTGGTCTACGGAAATAAGACGGTAGTGTTTTAAGCCTGATCTCAAGGCCATGAAAACGGCGCTGGAGTGTAAGACTCTCAGCGCCGTTTGTATCCGTATCAGACCTAATTCAGTTCCCGCGCCCCGGCTGGAACCGTGGAAATCAGCACGTCCAGACGGTCGAGCAGGGTCTTGCCTTCCAGCGCCTCTTCCCGCTGTTCTGGCGTGAGGGGCAGGAGGGCGGCGGCAAAACTTGCCAGCAGCAAGGGTTCGTCGGGGGCATTGTCGCGGATGGCGGCGGCGTCGCTGGGCCGCAGCCTCAGCAGGTCGGCCAGCAGGCGGCGGGCCACTGCTTCGGTGGCGGGCAGGCCGAGGGGGTCAGGTTCCAGCGGCCAGTCTTCCACGGTGGCGCTCAGGAACGGCTCGGTCAGGTCAAAGTCCTGAACGCGGAACCGGTCGCCGCCCACCACGATGATGCTGCTCGTGCCGTCTTCGTGGCCCTGCGCCTGCATCAGGTGGGCGTAGCTGCCAACCATAGACACCCGCTCGTGAAAGGGGAGATTGGATTCGTCGCTGGTTTCACGCACCCGCACGATGCCGAACGGCTCGCCCGTTTCCTGCACGCGCACCAGCAGCGCCCGGTAGCGTGTTTCGAAGACATACAGGGGAAGCACTTGCCCCGGAAACAGCACGAGGTTTGGCAAGGGAAAAAGAGGGACAACCGGAGGCGCGGACATGGTGCGTTTATCCTGCGCCCTGAACGGGGGTGATGACTTGTGCGGAAGCTACAGAACAGCTACGGCAGAGCTTACTTTTCAGGGGTGGGGTCATGGTTCTGATCATGATTCTGGGCCTCAGCATGAACGGTCTCAGGAGTCACTTCAAGAGTGGCCCGGCTTGTCCGCTTGCGCTTGGGCACGGGCGGGGGCGGCGCATTCCAAGCGGCCAACTGCCCGGCAGAGACGCCAAGCGTCAGCAAGTGGGCGGTGTCTTGGGGCGTCAGGCCAGCCGAGGCCAGCAGATCGGGGCGGCGGGCGAGGGTGCGGGCCAACGCCTCTTGCCTGCGCCAAGTGGCAATAGCCGCGTGATTGCCGCCGCGCAGCACATCGGGCACGGCGTCGCCTTCCCAGTCTAGCGGGCGGGTGTATTCGGGGTAATCCAGCAAACCGCTGGAAAAGGAATCGGCGCGGTGGGAATCGGCGTCTCCCAGCACCCCCGGAACCAACCGCGCGACAGCTTCCAGCACGCAGGCGGCGGCGGCTTCCCCACCCATCATCACAAAATCGCCGATGCTCAGTTCCCGCGTGACCCGTGTTTCTACCCGTGCATCAAAGCCTTCGTAGCGCCCGCACAGGAACACCAGATGCCGCTTGCCGCTCAGTTCCTCAGCCACCGCCTGTGTAAACGGCTGTCCCGCCGGACTGAACAAAATGACTTCATCAGTCCCGGCCTCCAAGTCGGGCAGGCTTGCCACCGCACGCTCGGCCACATCCACCCGAATGACCATGCCTGCGCCGCCACCATACGGGGTGTCGTCTACTTTGGCGTGACGGTTGCCCGCAAAGTCGCGCAAATTTACCAACTGCACATCGATCAGGCCACGTTCCCGCGCTTTGCCCACAATCGCTTCACTGGCAAACGGGGTCAGCAGTTCAGGAAACAGCGTGAGAAAAGAGAAAGTCAGCATAGACGGTCAGGGCGATTCTTCGGCGTCATCGTCCAGCAGGCCAGCGGGCGCGTCGTCAGTCAGCACGACTCTCACAGGGCGGCCCGCCTCGGTCTGCACGTCCACATAGGGCGCTTGCAGGGGCAACAGCGATTCTTTGCCCCCATGCTGCACCACCAACAAATCTTGCGGCCCAGCGTCGATCACATCGCTTACCTTGCCCAAGACCGTGCCCGCCGCATCCAACAACGGGAGGCCGCGCAAGTCGTGATAATAAAAGCTGCCCGCTTCCAACCCCGGCAGGTCGGCATCGGCGGCGTACACGTTCGCGCCGCGCAGAGGTTGCGCACCTTCCCGGTCGGTTATCCCGGCCAGTTGCAGCGCCACGCCGGGAGCCAGTGGGTCGGCCCGGCGCACCCTCAGCCACCCACGCCCCTCCACGTAGACGCGGGGCAGGCTCAGAATTTGGCCCGCGTCGCCCAGTACGTACAGCTTAATGCCGCCCTGTACGCCGTGTGGCCCCAAAAAGTACCCCAGCCGGGTCGTGTCGGCGGGCGCGGTCATACCTGCCGCCCAGTGTGTGTCATGTGTGTCATCCAGCCTACTTTTGTTTGGAGATAGAGGTTTACTGCTGCTTACGCGGCGCGTCTAGGTCGACGTTTAGGCGCTCGCGGGGGTCACTGACCGCCCGTACCAGCGTCCGAATGGCCTGAATCACGCGCCCTTGCCGCCCGATCAACCGGCCTTCCTCGCCGGGGCCGACGCGCACCGCCACTGTCGGCCCACGCTTGGCAACCCGCACCAGCGAGGGTTGATCTACCACGCTCTGTGCCAGAAACAACGTCAGGTCTACGGGGTCGGTTTTCATGGGCGGCAGTCTACAGCATTTGGCTGGAGAATCAGGCTTTTTGCACGCTTAGAACGGGTAAATGTGGGGTGTTGGGGGCAGAGTGGGGAGCTTGGTAGGTTGGAAGCGCCGGGTGGGGCCAGTGTTTGAACGGCAAAATTTGTTTCGGGTTTTTGAGTGGCTCCTACGTTTTCCTCCACCCCCCAGCCCCCGCCCCCACAGGGGTCAGGGGAGTTGGTCGCTCTGCTTCGCAGCTCTGCGAGTCCGCTCGGGAGGATTGATCTTGTCGCATCCCGACTCGGCTAGATTGTTCGTTTGAAGCGGAATCGCCAGCCGTCTCGAACATGGAATTGGCCTGCGCGTTGCACGCACGACGGCCTCACACGGAGTTGGGCGGGGACGATCTGCGGTGGCGGTGTCATGGTTTTAGCTCCCTCCCTCTTTATGGGGGAGGGTTGGGGACTCGTAGAGCTGCGAAGCAGAGGGGGTGAGTGAGCGCCAGCGATCGCCCTCCCCTCAGACGCTTAGACCCTTAGACCAAGCCCCTACCATCTCAGGCAACAAAAAAAGCCCCCGAAGGAGCTTTGATTAAAACCGGAAGGGGCCGGTTTACGCGACCTTGACGCCCTGAGACTTCAGCAGGCGGCGGGCCGTCTGGGTAGGCTGAGCGCCGTTGGCGATCCAGTAGGCGGCGCGTTCGGCGTCGATCTTCAGGAAGGTTTCGCTGGTTTTGCGGGGGTCGTAGTGGCCCAAGCTCTCGATGTAGCCACCGTCACGGGGACGGCGAACGTCGGTAACAACGATGCGGTAGTGAGGGTTATGGGTGGAACCAAAGCGGGAAAGGCGAATCTTGACCATGAGAAGAACCTCTGAAAGTAGATGTACTGAGGGTAAAGCGCCTGCAAGGATGGCAGGGTTCATACGCCCGTCAGCAGCCAACCGGGAGCGCACCGAGGAAGAGTATCAGACCGGGGCGGGTGGGGCAAGTATGAACGCGGCAAGGAGGGCTGCGGCAACAGCTAAGGCGTCCTAGAACCCCGGATTCACCGGCTGACGGGTACTCCCGTTGACTCTGTTCAGTTGAAAAGCCATCCGGTCTGGGCCAAAAATAGGGCTGCCACCGATTGCGCCTAGCGGCGTGCCCTGTGCTACGCGGTTGCCGACGCTGACTTGCGGGTCTTGCAGCCCAAAGTAGGCGCTGACGGTAGTGCCGTGATCCACCAGAATGACCCAGCCTAGGCTGTTGTAGTAGGTGGCCGCAATCACGTTGCCCGCAGCGGTGGCGGCAGCTTGCGTACCTCCCGGCGCACTGAGGACCACCCACTGCGCTCCATTGGCCCCGTACCCCTGCGACACCGATCCGCCCGGCAAAGGAAATCCGCTGGGGCCACTGGCAGGCGGCAGCGGCGCAAGCTCCTGCTCAACTCTTTCCTGTGCGGCTTCGGCTTCTTGGCGCTGCTGGGCCAGCCGCTCCTGCTCTTGCTGCACAGCGGCGCGGCGGGCACCTTGGGTGGCTTCAGAGTTGCGTTGGGCCAACGCACGCGCTTCTTGTTCCCGCGCAAGGCGGTCACGCTCGGCTTGGGCGCGTTGTTGCTGCTCGCGGAGAATCTGAGTTCGGGCGGCCTGAGCTTGGGCAGCGCGGAGGCGTTCAGCTTGTACACGCGCCGCTTCAATTCGTGCAGCTTCTACGCGTGCCGCTTCTATTCTGGCGGCTCGTTCCTGTGCAGCACGCACGGCGGCGAGGCGTGCCGCTTCTATGCGGGCGCGTTCCTGAGCTTCCCGAATCCGGCGTAACTCGGCCAAGCGGCGCTGGCGTTCTTCTTCTAGGCGGCGTTGGCGTTCGGCCTCTATGCGGGCGCGTTCCTGCACCACTGCGCCCACCAAATTGTCTATCGTGCGCCCAGTCAGCACTTGTTCGGCCTGAGTTTGGACCGCAATGGTGCGCTGGCCCTGCTCGGATTTCCTCAGACTTGCCAGCAGCGTTTGTTGCTCTTGGCGGCGCTCTTTCAAATTCGCCAAGACCTCGGCCCGCTGCGTCTGCAAGTCCTTCAGGGCGGCGGTCTGCTGGGCCTGCTGCGCCTCTTGCTGCTTCAGCGAGGCCACTTCGGAGCGCAGCGTTTCTATGATTTTGACGTTGTATTTCCCCGCCATGTTGTTGTAATTCAGCCGAATCAGCAAATCGGACAGGCTGCGGGACTGAGACAGCAGTTGCAGGTAGCGCCCGCTCCGCTCGCGGTAGAGGGTATTCAGAATTTGGCGCACGTCTTCTTGCAGGCGCGACACCCGCGTTTCGGTGCGGCCTTTGGCGGCGGTGGTATCGGCCAGCAGTTGCTCGGCCAGTCGGGTGCGGGCGGCCACAGTCGCTACTTCGTTCACCAGTTGCGTCACGTTGCGGCCCAGTCCATCTAGGCGCGTCAGGGTGGCCTTTTGCTGCACGGTCAGGTTCTGAATCGTGTTCCGCACCTGCTCTAGCTCCTGCGCCTGCGCTGCGTTCAGTCGCCGCTGCTGCTGAAGGTCGCGCTGCAACTGCTCTAGACGCTCAGAAGTGGTTTGCGCCCCAGCCAACAGCGCCGCCGACACCAACAGCAGAGCAACTCGCCGTCCTACCCGCACTATTCCAACTCCTGCAAATAGCGGCGAGAAGCAAACAGACTGCCCAGCAGGCCAATCGTGATGCCTAGCAGCGCCACGCCGCCCAAAATCGGCGCGAGAATGGCGGGGTCGGTGACCACCGGAAACACGGGCGCAAGCAGTTGCACGCGGCGGGCCAAGCCGAAGTAGGCGGGCGTCAGGACGGCCAGCGCCACTGCTCCGGCCAGCACGCCCAGCAGCACGCCTTCAATTACATGCGGCATCCGAATAAAGCCGCGTGTGGCCCCCAGCAGGCGCATCACACTGATTTCGTTGCGGCGGGCGTACATGGCGACCCGCACGGCATTCAGGATGTTGAAGAGCGTGCCGAGCAGCAGCAGCCCCACCAAGCCGTATCCGGCAGCGCGAATGGCGGTCAGCGCCCGCACGGTGGGATCGACGTAGCCCGCGCCGTATTCCACGTCACCGACGCCCGGCAACCGCGCTACAGCGGCGGCCACCACCCGCGAATCTTCGACCCGGCCCACTTTCATCCTCACGGTGGTCGGAAATGGGTTGCCCACCAACGATACGGCGTCGCGGGCATACGGCGAGTCGCGGGTCATTTCTTCCAGCACCTGCTCGCTGCTGACCAAGCGGGCCTCGCGCACCTGCGGAAAGCCCTGCACCTGCTTCAGCAGGGCCGCGCCATCGGTGCCCGCATTCAGAAAGGCCGCCACTTCCACCTGAGATTCCAACTGCTCCAGCGTGCGGTTCACGTTCAGCGTGAGCAGCAGCACGAAGCCCAGCATCAGCAGGGTCAGGGTCATGGTCATCAGGGTGGCGAGGGTGGCCGTAAAGTTGCCGCGCATGGCGACTAAGGCTTGCCGGAAGTGGTAGGTCACAGCGCGTACCCGCCATACGGATCATCGCGCACCAGCTTGCCCTTCCGCAGCGTCAGCGTGCGGTGCCGGAAGGTTTCCACGAGGTCACGGGCGTGGGTGGCGACTACCACCGTTGTGCCGCGCAAGTTCACGTTTTGCAGCACCTTCAGCACTTCTCGGCTGTTGTCGGGGTCAAGGTTTCCGGTGGGTTCGTCGGCCAGCAGCAGCGGCGGATCGGACACGATGGCGCGGGCAATCGCCACCCGCTGTTGCTCGCCCTGAGACAGTTGCAGCGGCAGCGCGTACTTCTTGTGTTCCAACCCTACGGTTCGCAGGGCCGTCGTGACTCGTGCAGGCCATTCCCGCTGCGCTACCCCAGTCACGCGCAGGGCAAACGCCACATTGTCGTAGGCATTCAGGTGCGGCAGCAACAGGTTTTCCTGAAATACGGTTCCCATGCGGCGGCGCAGCAGGGCGGTGCGGCCCCCCCGGTAGCGGGCCAGCGGCTCTCCGGCCACACGCACTTCCCCCTTGCTGGGCAGCGCCCGCTTCAGCACCAGATTCATAAAACTGCTCTTTCCGGCCCCGGAATGGCCGACCAGATACACGAATTCGCCTTTGCCGACATGCATACTCACGTCGTCTAGGGCCAGCGTGCGCGTCACGGGATATTCGAGGGTCACGTGTTTGAAATCGATCATGTGCGTTCCCCGGCAACAAAGATGCTGGGCAGCGTTAAAGGGAAGAATAGAGTCATGCTCGCGGTGCAGCATAACCCAGCCTCTTCACCGAACCATGAAGGCGGCCTCATGAGTGCGCGTCAGGTGGTAACTTCCGCCTCAAACGCCCTTCACCCGCACGCACTATCTTGACCCTGTGAACGCAAAACGCTTGACGCTCGTGGCCGGAACGCTCGCTGCCACTGCCGCCGTCGCCTACGCACAACTGGGCGGCTATACGCAATCGGACCTCACCAAAACGGCCACAGGCAAGACGCTGCTTCAGGTCATCGGCGACCTGAACCAGTACTACCTGTACCCCGTAGACCAAGAAAAACTGCTACGCGGCGCAATCAACGGCGCAATCGGCAGTCTGAACGATGAGTTCACCTACTACAGCGAACCCGCCAACAACGCCGTAGACCAGCAGAATCTCAGCGGTGAGTTTTACGGCATCGGCGTGACGCTGAATGCCGCCAACGCTGACGGCACGGGCGGCAAGATCGACAACGTGTACAAAAACGGCGCGGCGGCGGCCAACGGCGTCCAAATCGGTGATGTGTTCGTTAAGATCGGTGACAAAGACGTGCTGAACAGCAAGCTCGATGAAATCGTGCGGTTGGTACGTGGGACCAAAGGCACGTTCGTCAATGTGACCTTTGCGCGGGGCGGCAAAACTTACAACGTGAAGATGGAGCGCCAGCCCGTTGTGATCGTCAGTGTGGAAGAAACCATGCTGCCCGGAAACGTGGGGTACATCGCTCTGAACACCTTTTACAACGAGAAGGCCAGCGATCAATTTGCCGCTGCCGTCGCCAATATGAAGAAGAAGAACGTGACCAAGTTGATCCTTGACCTCCGCGACAACGGCGGTGGCCTGCTCAGTGCGGGAGTAGACGTAGCCGATCAATTCCTGCAAACGGGCAACATCGTGAGTTTGCGCGAGCGGAGCGGCAAAACCACCGTGTACGGCAAAGCGGCCAAGCGCAACAGCGACTACACGGGCAAATTGATCGTGCTGGTCAACAAAAACAGCGCCAGCGCCAGCGAAGTCGTCAGCGGAGCCTTGCAAGATGCAAAGCGGGCCACCATCTTGGGCGAGCAGACTTTTGGCAAAGGCGTGGCCCAGATTCCGATCACCACGGTAGACGGCGGCAAAGTCGCTATCGTGAACAGTTCGTGGTTGACGCCGTTGGGCCGCGAGATTCACAAAAAGGGCATCACGCCGGATGTCCTGGTCAAAGACACCCGCTCTGTCACGCCCCTGAACTTCAGCGGCGGCGGCATCGCGGCGGGCAGCAAGATCACGCTGACGGTGGCCGGAAAGCCCGTGACCGTGACTGCCGATAAAGAAGGCAAATTTACCTACACAGGTGAGGCGAAGCGGCCAGTTCGCAGCACGACTCAGGGTGAAGCCAGCGTAGACATCGTGGCCGACGCCCAAGTGAAGAAGGCGCTGGAACTGCTGAAGTAGACTGGCTGTAAGTGTCTGTGGGCCGGGGCTTTTGCTTCCGGCCCACTGGCTTTTGTTGGCGTCTGGTTTTTGAGAGTAGCAGTCAAATGGCGGCTAGGACGCTCTTGATGGCCCGTCTCGCAGGGCATGGAAATGACCAAATTCAGTCCCAGTCCCACTTGCGCCAGTCGCTTGCTTTAGCGTTGCTCGTTTTGGCTTTGCTGGATTCGGTCTCCGGTTTTTTGGCGGCTGGGTCTGGATACCATTCATAAGCGGCGGCCAAAGCGGTATCCAACCTTGCCCGCAAGAGGGCAGCGAGCGTTGCCGATTCCCCAGCGCTGACCTTGCCGATCTCGGCTTCTAATCTGGCCCGCAGTTCCTCCAGTTTGGGCAAATATGGCTCGCGGGCCATCTTCACCGCGCCTTTCCTCAGCGGCTCGGGGTGAATAACGGGGCGGTAAGAGGTGGCGGCGGCTTCCAGCAATGCGGCGCGGGCCAGCGTGCGGGCGGCTTTGGCTTTCTCGGCGCGTTCGCGGGCATCGGCGGCGCGGGCCTGACCGATCAAAAAGTTTTCGTCGCGCTCGGCTTCTTCTACCCTCGCTTCGGTGTACAGCTTCACCGGGGGCAATTTGCGGCGGCCCATCTTCAGGCCGTTGGGCCGCGTGCCGTCGTGTGTGCCCAAAAATTTGGCAATCAGGGCCGCCGTCCAGCCGCGCTCCTTCAGGTCTTGCGTCGCCAGATATCCAGCAGGGTTCAGGGGCTGCTTCTCAGGCTTGGCGCTCATGTCGTTTGACCCTTTCCCGGTCAGCCTTCTCCCAGTCGGTACAAAGCATGTCCAGCCGCACGCTGTCGTAGCGTTGACCGCGCACTACACGCGCTTCCCGCACCCGCCCCGCCTCCCGGAAGCCCAGCCGCAGAGCCGCCCGGATCATGCGTTCGTTGCCGCTCCAAGTGGTGAAAGTGACGACATGCGCGTTGGTTTCCTCGAAAGTGGCCGTGACCCACAGCTCCAGCGCCCGCGTGCCCACGCCGCGCCCCCAGTGGGCCGGGTCGTACACCAAAATGCCCAAATCCCACCAGCCGCCGCCTGCCGGAGCTTCCTCAGAGCGGTTGACCATGCCGATGCACACGCCGCCCACGTCAATCACGCGCTCATCGGGATGGGGGGGAGTGACCGCCAGTTGGTCTACGTAGGCATTCATCGTTTCCGTCGTGCTGGCCGCGTGAAAATACGGCGCGTCCCACTCGCGCCACTGCGCCTGCGGGTCGGTCAGCCAGCGCCGCAGCGTGGGCAGGTCGCGGGGGCGGCGGCCCCGAATGGACACAGCTTGGGGGGCAGGAAGAGGCGCGGAGGGCGGCAGGGTCACGGGCGCATCATGGCAGAAGCGCGGGCCGCAGCAACAGCGAGGAAGGGTTCATGCTTGATGTCACTTGAAGGTCAGCGTCTCGCCGCTCGCCCCCACCGTCACTTTGCCGCCGCCCTTCAAGCGTCCAAACAACAGTTCGTCGGCCAGTGGGCGCTTCAGCTTCTGCTCAATCACGCGGGCCAGCGGGCGTGCGCCCATCTGCGGGTCGTAACCCAATTTTGCCAAGAGTGCGCGGGCGGCGGGCGTGACTGTAATCGCCACGTTCCGCTCCAGCAGTTGCGCGGTCAGGTCGCGCAGGAACTTGTCCACCACCCCGGCCATAATTTCGGGGGCCAGCGGCGAAAAGTGCAGCACGGCGTCAAGGCGGTTACGGAATTCTGGGCTGAAGGTGCGCTTCACGGCTTCGGCACTCTCGCCCGTGCGGGACACTTGCGAAAACCCTAAACCGGGTCGGCTGGCGTCGGCGGCTCCGGCATTGGTCGTAAAGATCAGCAGCAGGCCGCGCCCGTCTACCTTTTTGCCCGTGTGGTCGGTCAGCGTGCCGTGATCCATCAGTTGCAAAAAGAGGTTGTAGATGTCGGGGTGGGCCTTTTCTATCTCGTCCAGCAGCACCACCGCATGAGGGTTTTTGGCGACGGCATCGGTCAGCAGGCCGCCCTGATCGAAACCCACGTAGCCGGGAGGCGCTCCGATCAGGCGGGCCACCGTATGCGCTTCCTGATACTCGCTCATGTCGAAGCGGGCCAGATGCACGCCTAGGCGCTCCGCGAGGGCGCGGGCCAGCTCGGTTTTGCCGACTCCGGTGGGGCCAGCAAACAGGAAGGCGGCTTGCGGCTTTTGCGGATCGCGCAGGCCAGCGCGGGCCAGTTTGACGGCGCTGGCAACGGCAGTCACGGCTGCCGCCTGCCCCAGCACCCGCTTGCCCAAATCGGCTTCCAGCGTCGCCAACGACTGCACTTCTTCGGCCTTCACCGCGCCCACCGGCACACGGGCCATTCGCGCCACCGTCGCCTCTATGTCGGCCTCGGCAATTTCGCCGCCCGTGCCCACCGAAGACCGCGCCGCGCCCGCCTCATCAATCACGTCTATGGCCTTATCGGGCAAAAAGCGGTCACGCAGATGCCGCGCACTCAGGCGCACAGCAGCGTCCAACGCGGCTTCGGTGTAGGTGACTTTGTGATGGGCGGCGTACTTGGGAGCGAGGCCCCGCAAAATGGCGATGGCGTCGGCCTCGGACGGTTCCGGCACATCTACCGGCTGAAAGCGCCGCCACAGCGCCCGATCTTTTTCGAGGTGGCGCAACTCGGCGGGCGTGGTGGCCCCCATCAGCCGCAGTTTGCCGCGTGCCAGTGCAGGTTTGAGAAGGTTGGCGGCGTCCATGCTGCCGCCCTCGGTGGCTCCGGCCCCCACCACCGTATGCAGCTCGTCTACAAACAGCACCGCGTTTTGACCGTCCAGCGCGGCCAGCACGCCTTTCAGCCGTTGCTCGAAATCGCCCCGGTAGCGCGTGCCCGCCAGTAGCGCTCCCAAATCCAGCGCGTACACCGATGCGCCGCGCAGGAATCCGGGCGCTTGGCCGTCGGCGATTCGCTGGGCCAAGCCTTCGGCCAGCGCCGTTTTGCCCACGCCGGGTTCGCCCACCAGCACCGGATTATTCTTCCCACGCCGCGCCAGCACATGCACCACCCTCGTCAATTCGGCGTCGCGGCCAACCACCGGGTCAAATTCTCCGGCGCGGGCCTGCGCGGTCAGGTCGGTCGTAAAGGCTTCCATCGGGTCTAGGGGTACGTCTTCGGCAGGAGTTTCGGCGGGGCCGTCTATACCAGCGGTCAGGCGTTCGCGGCTGCGGCCTGCCACCTTGGCTGTGCCGTGTGACACGTAGCCCAGCATATCCAGCCGCGTAATCCCCTGAGCCTCCAGCGCGGCGCGGGCGGGCGAATCTTCCTCTTCCAGGAGTTCCACCAGCACCCGCGCTCCATCGGCGGCCTCTTTGCCTTTGCCGCTGGCGTGCAGTTGCAGCACCGCTCCCTGCACCACCCGGTGTACAGCAAGTGTGAAATCAGGGCCGTCATCTGGGTCGGTTTCGTCGGCTGGAAGCACCTCGAAGGTATCTAGCGTCTGTTGCAGCGTGTCGCGCAGGCGTTCCACATTTGCGCCCAGTGCCAGCAGCGCCTCGCGGCCTTCGGGGTCGTGGGTGAGGGCCAGCAGCAGATGCTCCAGCGTCACGTATTCGTGCCCGGCTTCCCGCGCATAGTCGGCGGCGCGGCCAATCGTTATCTGTAAATGATCTCCGATCACTATTCTTCTCCCTCTGGCTCGGCCACCAGCATCAGCGGAAAGCCTTCCTGCCGGGCGTGGGCCGTCACCTGCGCCACCTTCGTTTCGACCACCTCGCGGGTATACACGCCCGCCACGCCGCGCCCCTTGTGATGCACGGCCAGCATGACCAACTGCGCTTCCTGCTCGCCCTTGCGGAAATAGCGTTCCAGCACCATCACCACGAAATCCATCGGGGTGTAATCGTCATTGATGAGCAAGACCCGGTAAAGGCGCGGGCGCTGCGTCGTCGTGCGGTCTAGCGTTTGCGTGCCGCTGTCTGGAGTGTTCCGGCGCGTCATGGGCGCAGTGTAGCGAAGTTGGCCGGAGGGGGGCGGGGCAGGGGTTACGGTGTGTGGCTGTCGAGGCTGTAGGTGAGGGGATTTGGAGTTGCTCCCACGTTTTCCCCCACCCCCCAGCCCCCGCCCCCAAAGGGTGCAGGGGAGTTGGTCGCTCCGCTGAGGAGGATTGATCTTGTCGCGTCCAAACTCGCCTAGCCCGTCCATTTGAAGCGGAATTGCCAGTCGTCTTGACACTGGAATTGGCCCACCCGCTGCGCGGATGACGGCCTCACACGGAGAGGGGCGGGGACGATCTGGGGTGGCAGTGTGGTGGTGTTAGCCCCTCACCCTTGAGGGGGGAGGTTGGGACTCGCAGAGCTACGCAGTAGAGGGGGTTAATGAGCGCCAGCGATTGCCCTTCGCCCTCCCCAGCCCACAAATAAAACCCCTCCACTCACCTACGGAGCAGAGGGGGTAGACAACTGAATTGCTGGCTGATTAGCCCTTCTTGGCGTCCTGCACTGCACCCTTCACATCGGCCTTGACTTCGTTCGCTTTGGCTTTGGCGTCGGCGGTCACATCGGCGGCTTTGTTCTGGGCGTTGTCAGCAGCCTTCTGAGCGCCTGCGGCCACGTCCTGCGCTTTGTCTTTGGCAGCGTCTACGGCTTTGCCCGCGTCGGCTTTCACGTCGCCTGCTTTGTCTTTGGCCGTGTCCACAAACTTCTGACCTTCTTTTTGGGCATCGGCTTTCACGTCGTTAGCTTTATCGGTGGCCGAGTCGGCGGCTTTGCTTGCTGCGGCCTTCACGTCGCCTGCTTTGTCTTTCGCGTCGGCAGCTACGTCAGCGGCAGCATCCTTGGCCTTGTCGGCGGCTCCGGTCACAGCCACCTTCACGTCGCCCGCGACTTCTTTGGCTTTGGCTGCGGCGGCCTCTGCACCACCAGCGGCGGCGTCCTTCACGTCACCGGCTTTGTCGGCAATCACGTCGCCTGCGTGCTGGGCGGCGTCTTTGGTCTTCTCCCAGCCTTTGGCGACGCTATCGCCCATGTCGTGCACGGTGTCTTTCAGACCCAAATCGGCCAGTTTTTGATCCAGCGCCTTGCGGTTTTGTTCGCGGCTCAGGTAGTACGCGCCTGCGCCAATCAGTGCGCCCAGCAGCAAGAGGCGTTTTACGGGGAAATGACGGTCATCGCGGTCAAACATATGAGAAATCCTAACCCGCCTTTCTCATGAACAGATGAGGACGCACTCAGGAGGGGTTCAGGGTGGGCAAGTCTGATCTACACTCAGGGCCATCATGCCCGCCCCCGCGCCGTCTCCTGCTGCTTTGCCTGCTTTTCCGCCCAGCCTGAGTGCCGCGCTGGACGTGCAAACTTACGGCGCGGCGCTGGCCGAGTACGCTTGCCGCACGGTGCGGGCACACGGCGTGCGGGTGTGGGCGGTATCGGGTGGTTCGCTGATTCCAGTGGCCGAAGAAGGGAGCGGGCTGGCCCTCAGCGACGGAACCTTGGCGGCGCGGGCATTGGCGGGCGGCGTGGTACTGGAAGAAGGCATGTTGGCCTGCTTGCCGTTTGGGGCGGGTGTGCTGGAATTCGTGGGCGCTGACCCGGCGGGCGTAGAGAGTCTGCAGGGGCTGACGCCGCTGCTGGCACTGGCGCTGGAGGGCGTGCAGGCGCGGGAAGCCCGGCGCGGGCGAGGGCGTGTGGCCGAAACGGTGGAAGGTCTGGTTCGCAGCCTCGGCGGAAGCCTCGATTTGCCGGAAGTGCTGACCGTCACGGCCCGTAGCGCGGCGCTGGCCCTTGGGTTCGGGCGGGCCTTCGTGGGCCTGTTCAGCGAATTTGGGGAAGCGGGCGCACGCACCGGAGAGATTTTTACGCACGGCTTCGAGGGCGAGTTTTCGGGCGGCATCGGCGTCGGCCCGGTCAGCTTCGAGCGGTTGGTGCAGCGCGGCGAGGCCATCCGCTTCGAGCGCGGGCGGGATGCGGGCACGCCCCTCGCGGCAGGGCTGGCGGAACTGAATCCGGTGGCTGCAGTCATTGCCCCCCTCACGGCGCGGGGGCGGCCCTTGGGACTCCTGTACGTCGACAGCCGCACGCCCGGAGCCAGTGCCACCGAAGACGACGCCCGATTGGTGCTGGCGCTGGCCGAGCAAGCCAGCCTCGCCATAGACAATGCCCGCTTGTACGGCATAGAAACCCGCAAACGCGAGGCCGCCGAAGCCCTGCGCGAAGCGGGCGCGGCCTTGGCGGGCAGCCTGCATCTGGCCGATACGCTGGCGCAACTGCTGGAGCGGGCCGTGACCCTGTTCCGCGCCGATGCAGCGGGCGTCTCGGAACTGCTGCCCGATGGACGAACGCTGATTATTCGTAATGCTGTGGGCCTGCCCAGCGAATACGTCTTGCGGGTGCGGGCCAAAGTGGGGGCGGGCGTGACGGGCGGAGCGGTAGAGCGCCGCGCGATGGTGGCCGCCCGCGACTTGCCCCGCGATCACGCCGATCCCCAAACCGAGGGCGCGATTACCGGAGGCCTCGGTGGAGGCAGCCGATATACCCGGCAACTGCTGGCGCAGGGGGCGTACCCGTTCCGGGGCGTGGTGGGCCTGCCGCTGCAAACGGGAGCGGGCATTTTTGGCGCTCTTACGCTGTATTTCCGTGAGCCGTTGCCGCTGGACGCCGACGATTTGGCGCTGGCCGAAGTGTTTGCGGCTCAGGCCAGTCTTGCCATTGCCAACGCCCGCCTGTACGAAGAAGAACTGCGCCGCGAGCGAGAAGCCGCCGTGCTGCTGAACGTGGGCCGCCTGCTGGCCGAAGACCAGTCGGACGCCACCCTAAGTGAAGCGGTGCGTCTGTCGGTGCTGGCGATGAACGCCACACGCGGCCTGATCGCCCTGACCAGTGAAGCAGGAAGCATCAGCCGCTGCGCCGCCTTCAATCTGCACTCGCCCAACGACACAGACTTGGCGGGCCTGACCGCGCAATTGGGCCGGGGGCCACGCCCGCTGACCCGCAAATACGCCTTGCCCGTGGCCGGAAGCGCCCTGATCGTGCCTCTGCGGAGCGCGGACGATGTGCTGGGTTTTTTGTACGCTGACGACCCCGGCACCGACCCGCCGAGTGACCGCGTGCTGCAACTGGCCCGCAGCGTGGCCGACCAGATCGCCCTCACCCTGACCCGCGAGCGCCTGCTGTCGGCACTGGCCCGCGAGGAAGCCCGTTACCGTCAACTCGCGGAGGGCGCACACGACCTGATCCTGTCTGCCGATGAGGGCGGCGTGATTACCTACGCCAATCCCGCCAGCACCGCACTCTTGGGGCCGCTGCTGGGGCCACTGACCGGGCAACCACTGCTGACGTTGGCGACCCCCGCCACCCGCCCCGCCCTGCACGCCGCGCTGGACGCCGCCCGCGTGCGTGCCGTGGGGGGCCGCGCCGAAATCGAGGTGGGCGGCACCGATCACCCGATCCGGCTGGAAGTGCGTCTGAGCGCCGTGCGAACCCCCGGACAACCTGCTGCCGCGCCCTCGGTGCTGATGGTGGCCCGCGACCTCAGCGAGTTGCAAACGCTGGCCGACGAAATTACCCGGCGCGGGCAGGCGCTGGAAGCGGCCACCAGCCGTCAAAGCGAACTCCGTACTTACCTGACGCTGTTTACGCAGGCACAAGAAGAAGAACGCCGCCGCATCAGCCGCGAACTGCACGACGATACGGCGCAGGTGCTGACCGCTACGACCCGCCGCGTGGCCCGCCTCGCCCGCGACCTCACCGGAGAGCAACGCGCCCGCGCCGACGATATTCGCGCCGACCTCGACAACGCCATAGAAAGCGTGCGCCGCTTTGCCCGCAACCTGCGCCCCAGCGTCCTAGACGACCTTGGGCTGCTGCCCGCGCTGGAATGGCTGGCAACTCAGGCCGTCACCGATACCCGCCTAGAAGTCGCGGGGCAAGACCGCCGCCTGCCGCCCACCATCGAACTGACCGTGTTCCGATTGGCCCAAGAAGCCCTGAACAACGTAGACAAGCACGCCCGCGCCCTCAGTGCCGCCATACGCGTGCAGTACACGCCGGATGGGGTGCGCGTCGCCATTACCGACGACGGGCAAGGCTTCACGCCAGATCAGGCACAGGCCCGCGCTCAGGCCGGACATTTGGGCCTCATCGGGCTACGCGAACGGGTGGCGTTGGCAGGCGGTGAGTTGGACGTGGAGAGCGTACCGGGACAGGGAACGACGCTGGTGTTTACGTTGCCGGGGTAGCCAGAAACACGGCGACATCCACCCCAAAGCGCCCCGCCAATGCCTGTGTCTGACGCATATTCAGGGCGCGTTTTCCGCTCAGGATTTCACTGACCACGCCTTGCGAACCGATTTCGGGCAATTCTCTTTGCTTGAGGCCGTGCTGATCCATCAGAAACCGCACGATTTCGCGGGGTTCGGCAGCGGGCAAAGGCAAACGCTGCTCGTAAGCGTGCAAATGCTCACCCAAGAGGTGATAACAAGAGTTTCCACGCAGGGATTTATGGCGACACCAACGAAGGCCCAAGAGGTGGGGATTGAAATTCCCCGGTCTCATGGGCCTTCATGCGAAGTGTCTATGCCTCGCTCCTCCAGCCTACCGCTCAGCATCGTCACCGCGTTGCTGAACCGTGCCACCAGTGTGAGTGGCATCGCCCCCTACAGCACCGTCCGGAAAAG
>NZ_SSNW01000021.1 GCF_004801315.1 Deinococcus sp. Arct2-2 | reverse complement strand
CCAATGGTCGGTCACCCACACAATCTATCGTCTTTTACTTCAGCCGAGATCAATAGCACACCGTCTGGCTGCATCAGTGACGCTCATTGATTGACCAAAATATTCAAGACTTGATGCATCGGCTCGGGCTTCAAGTCAGCCCCGAGAGTGGCCGCGCATGGTGCAACATCCTCAGTCGACTGTTCGGAGAAGGTGTGCGCCATGAACTTCGCTGTGATCCGTATGCTGATTCCGACTTGAGAAGGTGCACAACAGACAAGCAGGGGCAGCCTGAACTTCACGCCTCCCCTGACGTTGTCTAATTGGGGCAGTTCGCCAGTGCCCTCAGTGCATGTTACCGAAGCCTATCCACATAAACCCTGTGACAGATGCGCCAAGCTCAAAGTGCTTCTCTGACTGGTTGAAAGGCAGCGGGAAGATCTCACAACCAGTACCTCAACGTACCAAGTCGGCAACATCTATTAAGGTAGAGTTAGTTTATGCTTCATCGAGGCTTTATGTATTCCATGTTTATGACGAGTCAGGAGCCTCGGCGGTGATGCGTGCCCTGCGGGTTTTGCTGGTAGATGACGATCCGCTAGACCGCTTGATGGCAGAAGAGGCCTTCGCACTGCTGGAGCAGCCGTGTACGTTAGAGACTGCCCACAGTGGTTTGGCGGCCCTGACACAACTTCAGCGGCCCGGCGCTGTGTTGCCCGATGTGGTGCTCCTTGATCTCAACATGCCGGGACTCAATGGATTCGAGGTTTTAGCCACGCTCAAGGGCCTCCCGCAGCTTAGGGCGCTTCCTGTGGTGATCCTTACCACCTCCGCCAACCCCGGAGACATGACGCAGGCGCAGACGCTTCAGGCCAGCGGCTACCTCATCAAGTCTATTCATTTTCAGACGTTTTTCCAGCAAATAGAGAAATTCATTGACGTTTGGTTGCAGTCTCAGCGGGCCATGATTGGCATGAATGTGGGTGAGTCCCGAGCAATGTGAACGGCTATTTTCATGGAATAGGGTCTTTGCAGCACAGTATCTTGAGGAATGCCCACTCTGCCTGACGAGTCCACTGGGACTCTCTCTGCCTTGACTGTGCAGCTTCAGGTCGTGACTCAGGCGCTTGCCGCAGCGCAGACGCAATCTGAAGTGCTGGACATCGTGCTTAGGCCTGCACTGAAGGCTCTGGGGGCGATTGCCGGAGCAGTGCTGTTGATTGATCAGGAGGGTCAGGTCTTACGGTTGGCTGGGCACCTCGGCTACGACTTGGGGAGCGCCGTCCTCTGGCAAGACAGCCCCACCGACACCGGAACGCCTGCAACTGACGTGTTGCAGACACGCGAGGCGCACTACTTTGAACATGCTGGCGCACTGACCGCCGCCTATCCCGATTTGGAAGCGCGGACGGGCGCAGTTGCGGCTGTGGCGAGCGCCGTGCTGCCCATGTTCCTAGATGGCCGTCCACTCGGCACGTTGGTTCTAGACTTCAAAGCGCCGCACACGTTCACGCCTGAAGAACGCTCTTTTCTGCGAACTTTGGCGGCTCACTGCACGATTGCGCTCGACCGGGCCGGGAATCTCCACCTGCTGGCTCAGCGGCTTGAAGAACGAACCCGCAGGAGCCTAGAGGACGCCCGTGCCCAGCAAGCTTTTGTGGCCTTCACCGAGGCCGTTGGCAGCGAGACCGATCTACCCGTTCTGATTCGGCACGCGATTACCGTCCTTCAGAACCATTTCCCAGGCATTACCGTCGCGTACTACCAGAAGGAAGATCGGTTGTGGAAGGCACGGTTTTGGAGTGATGATATGAACCCCGAGCTGGCGGCTTTCATTTCCGCTGGCCTCCCGCTAGAAACGCCGATCTTCGCTCAGGTCGTCCAAACTCGGCAGCCGGTCTTCACCGACGGCTGGAACGCCGATCAGGAAGGTGTGGCCTTAAGCGGAGCATATGGGGCCGCCGCCAATTACCCATTGATCGTGAACGGAGAACTGCACTGGCTGCTATCGGTCGGGCTGAAAAGCGCCCTGAAGTGGAGCGAGGCGCAGCGGGGACTCGTGCGGGCCATCGGGCGGGGTCTGAACTTGGCCCTAGAACGTGCCCAGACGGCCCAACAGTGGATGCTTCAAAACGCTGAGCTACAGGCGCGAACCCGTGCCCTAGAAGCTTTTGCCAACCTGACCCGTGATTTGGCCCTGACCACCGAGCCGCTCCTGCTGATAGGACGCGCCCAACAAATGGTGATGTCCATGCTCGCAGACGGAGCCATGATGTACTACGAACCTGACGGTGAGCGTTGGTACTGCCGGGTCCAGCATGGCACCCTGCACGCCCCGGAGTTGCAGGCCGCCATCGACACCGGCCTTCCTTATGCCGAAACTCGTAGTCTGCTAATTCCCTGGACGACGGGGCAACCCTACTTCCAAACCGTCTACGATCATACCCTCGACCAGACGGCGCCTCTGACCGGACATATCGCCGCCTCCGCAACTTTGCCCCTGAGGATCGGCGGCCAAATGATCGGTGTATTGGCAATCGCGCTGTTTCATCAGCGAAGTTGGTCAAGCGTTGACCGGGTGCTGCTGGAAACGGCGGTGCAGAGCCTTGAACTGGCCCTCGACCGCGCGGCCAAAACCCGGACGCTGGACGAAGAACGGGTAGCGTTAGAGGCATTCACGCGCTTTACCCAGCAGGTGGGCAGTGAAACCGACGTGCAGGTTTTGGTTCGCCAAGCCATCACTCTGCTGGAGGAGACCTGCGGGGCAGACGTCGTGTATCTCAAACGTGAAGGCGAACTGTTCAAGGCCAAAATGTCAAGCCCGCTGTTCGATCCCGCCCTCCTGTCCCGGTTGCAAGACGGCTTTCCGCTCAAACAGTCCAGCTTGGCCTTGATTCTGCGGGACAACACGCCCGCATTTATTGACCACTGGGACGCGGAAGCCCAGTGGATTCTGGAATCCGTACATTTTCATGCGGTGGCTGGCTATCCTTTCTTTCAAGGCCTCGAGATGCAGAGCGTCCTCATCGTGGGGTTACGCACGTCAGCGGTTTGGACTGATCGGAACAAAGGCATTTTCCGGGCGGTAGGCCGCAGCCTGAACTTGGCCCTTGACCGGGCACAACAGACCCAGATACTGCGGGAGCAGCGTGACGCACTGGCTGCCCGGACGCAGGAGCTTGCCGTCGCCACCGAGGAGTTGGAAGCCTTTTCCTATTCAGTCTCACACGATCTGCGTACCCCCGTACGGCACATGCTCGGTTTTCTGCAGCTGGCGAGAAAGTCGCTGGAGGGCAAGCTAGACACCCGCAGCGCCCGCTACCTGGACGTGGTGGAGCAATCGGGCGGGCAGATGAACGCCCTGATCGACGCCCTGCTTCATCTGTCGTCCGCCACCCAGCAACCCCTGAGGCCAACGGTGGTCGACCTCAACAAGGTCATGCTGGAGATTCAAAACACATTGATGCCGGATTTGTTGGCCCGGAATATCGAGTGGGAGGTGGCCCCCTTGCCGCCGGTCTGGGGAGACGCAGCCGCCCTGAAACAGGTGCTGATTCAATTGACGGAGAACGCTTTGAAGTTTACCCACAGCCGCGACCCCGCTGTGATCAAGGTCTATGCGGTGGATCAAGACGATGCGTGGGGAATCTTCGTGCAGGACAACGGCCTCGGCTTCGATCCGCGTTACCAAGACCGGCTGTTTAATCTGTTTCAGCGCCTGCATACCGCGCAGGAAGCCACCGGCACAGGCGTCGGGCTGGCAAGCGTTCGTCGGCTGATCCTGAAACACGGAGGGCAGGTATTTGCCGATGGGCGAGTGGGGGAAGGCGCAACTTTTGGATTCAGCCTGACCAAACACAGTGTTTCCCAGTCCCCCTAGAGGACACTTCTACTGACTCTGCAGTTCCCACTTCTCGGAGCATTTTTGCCACTGCTGAATATCACTGCCCCGCTTCCAAACAACTCTACTGAGACGGAATGCATCGGTTATGACTTAACCTGACAGCCAGTTGTCCTTAAGCTGAATTTCTATCTGGAGGTTCAGTATGTTATACGGCGGAGATTGGTCACTGCTTTACAGCAAAATTGGCGCGCTCGTTCCGGAGGCCTTCTTACCTGACGGCCATCTGGCCGGAGTCTGGGGTGGGAATTGGCAGGCAGATGGGACGCCTCGTCCTACCTTCTCTCCCAATGACAACAGCCCGCTGGCTTCGCCGCTGAGTCTGAACACCGAACAGGCCAAGCGGGCGGTGCAAGCGGCGGCCAAAGAAGCGCCCGCGTGGGCCGCCCTCAGCCTCGACGAACGCTGCACGCGGGTACAACGGGCGGTGGACGCCCTGCGGGAACACCGCGAAACGTTGGCCTTGCTGCTTGCTTGGGAGATCGGTAAGCCGCTGGCACAGGCCCGGACAAGCGTTGACCGCACCGTGGAGGGGGTGCAGTGGTACCTGATGGAAGCGGGACGACTCATGCAGGGCCGGACACCCGTAGGCCTCGTGAGCAACATCGCCTCTTGGAATTACCCGCTTTCGGTACTGGTGCATTCTATGCTGGTGCAGGCGCTGGCCGGAAACATCGCGCTGGCCAAGTCTCCGAGTGCGGGCGGCGCAGCCAGCGTGACCCTCGCCGTCGCGTTGGCCCGGCGTGCTGGCGTGCCCCTGTGCCTGATGCACGGCAGCGGGAGCCAGCTTGGTGAAGTGCTGATCCGCTCTGAAGAGGTAGACGCGGTGGCCTTCGTGGGTGGCCGCGCTCACGGACGCACGGTGGCCGAGCAACTCGTTGACCGGAGCAAGCGCTACATGCTGGAAATGGAGGGCGTCAATGCCTATGGCCTGTGGGACTTCAGCGACTGGACGCTGCTTGAACAACACTTGACCAAAGGCTACGAGTACGGCAAGCAGCGCTGCACCGCCTACGCCCGCTTCGTGGTGCAGCGCCGCCTCTTTCCGCAGTTCCTCGAAACCTACCAGCGGGCCATGGCCCAGATCAAGGTGGGCCATCCGCTGAAGCTGGACGGAGACGCTGCCCCGGCCCTCACGTATGGCCCACTCATCAGTGCCGACAAAGTGCGCTCCCTTCAGGTGAGGATTGAGGAGGCGATGGCCTTGGGAGCCGTGCCTATCTATCAGGGCACGCTTGATCCCTCATGCTTTCTGGAGGGCCAAGACACCAGCGCCTACACTGCGCCGACGGCGCTCCTGAACGTGCCCAGACGATCTGCCCTGTATCACGCCGAACCGTTCGGGCCAGTCGACACCTTCGTTCTTGTCGATACCCTCGACGAATTGATCAACGAGATGAATGTCTCACGCGGCAGCTTGGTGGCGACCATTGCCACCGAAGACGACCGGGTCGCACGCGAGGTTTCTCCCCGCTTGCAGGCCTTTAAAGTAGGGGTCAACGCCCTGCGCTCTCGGGGTGACCGTGAGGAAGCCTTCGGGGGCTACGGCGAATCGTGGCAGGGCTGTTTCGTGGGCGGTGAACACCTGATCCGGGCCGTCACCCATGCCGCCTCGGGGGAAGCGCCTCTGGGCAATTTCACCTCGGTGCATGTGCCGATGACCACGCCCTAATTGCCCTCACACTTCTCCCCTGTTTGCCACCCCGCAGCGCAACAGCTGGAAGCCAGAAGGGGCCCGCCATACATCGAGCGGCTTGAAGTGGGCCGCTTTGACGGCTCATGCTGCGAGTGAAGATAACAAAAAACACCGTCCCACACACCACTCCGCCCTTATCCAATCAAATGTGATGCATCTCCTGTGCATGGCGTGCATACCGGGCTACAGTAGAGGAATCAAAGGCGACCCGCGGGTCGCTTTTTCGTTTAGCGGGCATGGGCCAAGCAGCAAAATCAGCGCCTGCGCGTCCAACGCCAGCCCAACACGAGCATCACTGCACCCCACAATAAAAAGCCGAGGTCATAGGCCAATTGGTTCGGGCCGGGACGAACATGGTGAATTTGCAGCAGTTGGTGAGACACGAGGCCTTCGCCCACGTTGAACAGGCCCCAGCCCAGCAGCAACGCGCCCACAAACGCCTTGGTGCTGCGCGGGGCCTGTGTGTTGCGTGTGCTGCGCCACAACAGCGCCAGTCCGATCAGCGTAAAAACCCATGTGGCGGCGTGGAATGCGCCATCGGCCAGCGTATTGAGTTTCAGATGTTGAAGCGTGGTGGGCGGATAGACTGCACTGACCAAGTGATGCCACTGAAGAATCTGGTGCAGCACAATGCCGTCAAAAAAGCCGCCCAAGCCCAGGCCCAGCCACACGCCCGCCGAACGCCACAGAGCATCGGGCAAACGGTTGAGGGCAGAGTCGAGCATAGGCAAACCTCCTGAGACAGTTGGGCGAAGAGGAAGACGAGGGGCCAACAAGCATGGCCACCGGACGACCTCAGTTGACCTCACCCAAAGCGGGCAGGGCATGAAAGAAATCGACGCTCTCTTGAGATGGCCTCCGGATTTGGCCTACCGGGCAGCGAATGGGTCACCTTCAACCCAGTTCTGCGATTCAATGGCGACTGACCAGAAATTGGTATAAGCGTGTTTCTAGCGTGTCAGCCGCAGGTGTCATACGGGATGACAAAGAGTTGTGCATCTGTGTTGCCGCCCTCTCCACTTGCGGGACTCATGGAGTTACGCAGGGGTGAGGGGGCAGTTCAGCGGCGTCCCCGCCCAAGGCAAGGGATACATTTTAATTCCGTATCGTTTACGCCGCTCCGCTGAGCAGACCCTCTTCGCCCGACGGGTTGAACGGCCTATCTTGCAGTTGGCGATCAGACAAAAAATACCGTCCCACACACCACTCCGCCCTTATTCGGTCAAATGTGATGCATCTCCTGTGCATGGCGTGCATACCGGGCTACAGTAGAGGAATCAAAGGCGGCCTGCGGGTCGCTTTTTCGTTTTCTCGGACAGAGTAGTCCGTGGGCTGCGGTTCGTGCACGGTTTGTCCGTTCGGCGCTGTGCAGCTCTTCCTTCAGACGTCCCCCTGTCAGGTGCGTGACAGATGAACGGCCTTAGGCTCAGGCCAATGCTGGGTCACTTTGGGGCTTGTCACTTCAGGCCGGTCTATTTCCTTAACTTGGTCTGCCACTCCCTATGCTGAGGTTTCTGACCGAAAAGCAGCTGCTGTGGGTACTGGCAGGCGTGTTTGTGGCCCATGCGCTGTGGATTGTGGCGGGGACGCCGCTGCTGGACAAACTGCCAGCGTTGGGCAATCTAAATTCACTGCCTGTATGGGGAGTGGCCGCGCTGCTGTGTTTCCGGGCCAGTGGACGGTATGGGCCGCGCTTGGCCTCGGTGTGGCGCTGGATCGGCAGCGGGGCGCTGGCTTGGTTTGCCGCCCAAGTGCTGTACACCTTGCTGGCACTCCTTAAGCTCCCGGTGTTTCCCTCGGTGGCAGACGCAGCCTATCTGTTGGTCATTCCCTTCATTGCCGTGGGCGTGTTGCTGCTGCGGCGAGACGCACAGGGGCCGCTGCAAACCGCCAGCTTTGTGCTGGATGTCCTGCTGGTGGTGCTGACCCTCGGCGATACCCTCTGGCAACTGTATTTGCGCGAGGTGGCGGCCAGTTACGCGACTCAGCCGTTGGCCGGGGCCATTGCACTGGGCTATCCCCTGATGGATCTGCTGCTCAGCGGCCTGCTGGTGATGCTACTGCTGTGGCGACCCCGCGAATTGTCGGTGGCTCAACTCACGGCGCTAATGCTGGGGGGCGTGTCGTACTTGGGGGCCGATCTGGTCTACGCCTATCAGGTGGCACAGGACACTTACCACACCGGCACATGGATGGACATCGCGTGGAACGGCTTCGCTTTGTCTTTAGGGCTGGCCGCCTCATGGGGGCAGCAACCGCGCTCCACTGCCCGACGCCTGCAACCCAGCCGGGCGCGTGCCATCGCCTTGTTGCCGCAACTGACGGGCAGCGCGGTGTTGGCCGTCTATGCCATTTGGTGGGACGCGGTGCCCGGCACGTTTTGGATGCCTCTGGTGTTAGGCCCGCTGTTTTTGCTGCGCCAAGCGTTGGGACTACTGGACACCCAGCGGCTCACGCGGCTCCTGACCCAGCAAGCCGAACGTGATTTTCTGACCGGACTGCTGAACCGGGTGCAACTGGAAGGCCGCTTACAAGACGCCATCGAACATGCGGTGCAGCACCGTAGTACTGCGGCCCTGCTGTTTATGGATTTAGACCGGCTCAAGCTCATCAACGATACCTACGGCCATCCTGCCGGGGACACGGTGCTGCGTGAAGTGGCCGCGCGGCTTTCGGCGGTGGTGGCCGAGCGGGGAACGTTGGCCCGCTTCGGCGGAGATGAGTTCGTGCTGATGCTGCCTGACCTAGACGCCGGGCCAGAACTAGAACGCCTGACCGAGCGCCTGCTGTCCGAGGTCAATCAGCCGATTCGGGTGGGCAGCGAGCAACTGAGCGTGTCCCTCAGCATCGGGGTGGCGCTGTGCCCCGCAGACGCCACCACCCCCACAGAAGCCATTGCTGGGGCAGACGCCGCCATGTACCGGGCCAAAAACGTGGGCAAAGGCACTTGGCGCTATACCGACGAAAGCCTGAACGAGCGGCTGCAAGCCGATTTGCAAATGGAAACCCTGCTGCGCGGCGCACTCGCTCGGGGCGAATTCGTGCTGCATTATCAGCCGTTGGTGCGCCTCGACGACGGTGCCTTGATGGGCTTCGAGGCCCTGCTGCGCTGGAATTCGCCGCAACTGGGCTGGGTGCCGCCCTGCACGTTTATTCCGATGGCCGAGGAACGCGGCATGATTGCTGCCATCGGGCGCTGGGTGCTGGCACAGGCCGCCGACCAAGTGGCGCGGTGGCGCGAGTCGCAGTGGCCGCAACTGTATGTGTCGGTCAATGTGGCCGCGTCGCAGTTCGAGGACGAGCATTTTGCGTCGGATGTAGCGGAACTGCTGACCAAGCGGCAACTTCCCGGATCGGCCTTGGAACTGGAACTGACCGAACGCAGCCTCATCAGCGCCGTCACCAGTTCAGCCGCCCAACTCCGGGCGCTTCGTCGGCTCGGCATTCGCATCGCCCTCGACGATTTCGGCACGGGCTACTCCAGCCTCAGCGCCCTGCAAGAACTCCCCGTAGATGTACTCAAAATAGACCGCTCTTTTATCAAGCAGGTGGACAGCCGGGGGCACGCTTTCATTCAGGCGATGGTCACGCTGGCCCAAAGTCTGAACATCTTGGTCATCATTGAAGGCATAGAAACGCAGCACCACATGGACACCGTAGGCCACTTGGGATGCCAGCTTGGACAAGGGTACTTTTTTGCCCCACCGCAAGTCGCAGCGCAGGCCCAGACCTATCGGTGGACAAAGACGGTCTAGTCAATGGTTCGGACCGTTGTAGTTTCGAAAAAT
Source organism: Deinococcus sp. Arct2-2 (assembly GCF_004801315.1). GTDB lineage: Bacteria > Deinococcota > Deinococci > Deinococcales > Deinococcaceae > Deinococcus. The sequence continues at coordinate 54,030 of NZ_SSNW01000021.1, read as the reverse complement.
AAGTCAGAGAAAAACGTCGTCTACAACGCTTTGCCCGCTCAGCCCCTCCCTTCGGGCTGTACCAGACAAGGGTGAGGAGCTAAAATCTTGTGTTCATGGCGGGCGGCCACAGAACTGTAGAACCTCTCCGCACCATTGGTCACAAAGCACTTCCTGTCGAGGCAGTCTTTTTCACCGTCCTCAAGCCCCCAAAGTCCGAATCCGTAGGCGCTCGATGCTGGCCCGGAACAGCGCGGCGTCTCCAGACACCCGCGACACCACATACGCCCCCTGCACGGTGAGAAAGACATCATCGCCGGTTCCAGCGGGCAGATTCAGACTCTCGGCGTGCGTCCTGACCGCCCTCAGATAGGTATGCACGATGTCTGCGGCGCGTGGAGCGGCGGGGTGGCCCAACGCACGTAGCTCGGTGGCCAGCGCTCCGAACGGACATCCCAACTGGACCGCCACTTCAGGATCGGCCAGCAGCCACTCGAAGTATCCGGCGAGCCACGCTGTTGGTGGTAGCGGGGCGAGCCGGGTCAACAACAAGGTCAACTCCCGTTCACACTCCTCCAGCACCGCCAGCACAAGGTCATCCCGAGTCTTGAAGTAGTAGTACAAGTTTCCCAGCGGCACCTGAGAGGCCTCTGCCACATCCTGCAAAGTTGTGCCGCACACCCCAAAGGTACGGAACCGCCTGAGCGCGGCGGTAATGATTTGGGTTCGTTTGCTGCGCATCTTCCCTCCGCTTGCCAAGATCACAAGATGCCATGAAGTGCAGGCGCACGTTCGTCTGTCGCGCCGCCCTTAGTATAAGTCAGAAATCCAACTGACATTGGGATGCAGTTGGGATGGATCTCCAAAGGAGCCTTATGATGACGTCCAAAATTGTGGTGTTGACCTCGGCCTTGCTGGCGACCTCCGCTCTGGCTGGTGGAACTGAAAGCCGTCAGGAAGGCATGCTCAGCGTTAACGGCGCACAAATTCATTACGTTTCGGAGGGAAGCGGCACGCCCATGTTGTTGCTGCACGGCTATCCCCTGTCCGGCGAATTGTTTGCCCGCAACCGCGCTCCCCTTGCCGCCGCCGGATACCGGGTCATCACCATCGATCACCGGGGCTACGGCCAAAGCACCGCGCCTGCCAGCGATCCCGGCAGCCTTCAAACCTACGCCCAAGACGCCTTGGCCGTCATGGATCAACTCAACGTTCCCAAAGCCATCATCGGCGGCATGTCGATGGGCGGCCCCATCGCCTTCGAGATGTACCGCAGCGCCCCCGAACGCTTTTTGGGGCTGATCTTGATCAATACCCTCGCCAACCCGGCAGGCATTGTCGAGCAGAACATCTGGAAGGGCATGGCCCAAAAAGCCGCGACGTTTGGGCCGCAGTCCTTGGCCCCCGAACTGCTGAAGGACATGCTGACCGGCCAGACGCGGGCCACCCGCCCCGCCGACGCCGCGTTCCTGACGGGCATCGTGAAACAGGCCAGCGTGGCAGGCGATGTGGCCGGAGCCACCGTACTCGCCACCCGCCCCGACTCTCTGCCCACCCTCAAGACCATTACGGTGCCGACCCTCATTTTGGAAGGCCGAGAAGACACGGTCTATCCCCCAGAGTTCAGTCTGAAAATGCAGCAGAATATCCCCGGCTCTACGCTGGTCATTATTCCCGGCGCTGCCCACGCCGCCATTTTTGAGAAAGCGGCGGCGGCCAACGCGGCGATCATCAACTGGGCCAAGACCATTCGTTGATGGATGTCTGGTGAAGAGTTTGTCGCCCTCTAGGAGAACCGCATGACCCCCACCACCCGCGCCGACCTTGCCCGCCATCTTCTCGACCTTCACACGGCCCCCGATATCCTGATTCTGCCCAACGTTTGGGACGTGGTTTCTGCCCAAGTCGTCGCAGCCACGCCGGGGGTGCAGGCCCTCGCCACTGCCAGTCATTCCATCGCCTCTACCTTCGGCTACCCGGACGGAGAGAACATTCCCCTAGAGCTGCATCTCGATATGGTGCGCCGCATCGTGGGCGCCGTGTCACTCCCCGTTTCTATGGATTTTGAGGCAGGCTACGGCAATGCCGGAGACACGGCCCGCCGGGCTATCGAGGTCGGGGTCGTCGGCGGCAACTTGGAAGATCAGATGAAGCCCCTCGGGGAGGCGGTGGCTGCCGTGGAAGCCGTGATGGCGGCGGGGCGTGAAGCGGGCCTAGACTTCGTGCTGAACGCCCGCACCGACGCCGTGGTGCGGGCCAAGCCAGACCAAAGGCGCTCTGAAGTGATTGCCGAAGTGATCCTGCGGGGCCGGGCGTTTTTGGAAGCCGGTGCCCCCGTCGTCTTTGTGCCCGGCCTGCTGGTGCGCGAAGAAATTCAGGAGGTCAGTGACGCCCTCGGAGCGCGGAAGCTCACGCTGATCAGCGTTCCTGGTGCCAGTCTTCCTGCCCGTGAGCTGCAAGCGTTGGGGGTGGCGCGGCTCTCGACTGGCCCGTTTACCCAGCGTGTGGCCCTGACCGCCCTGCAAGACGCTGCGGTGGGACTGTTGCAAGGCGGCACTCTTCCCGCCACAACCCGCGCACTGAACTGAAGGTAGACTCGGCCTTTCGCCCTTTTCCCCTAGGAGGTTTCACCATGCCCACCATCCAGACCAAGCACGCCCACGGCCCCCAGACCGAGCTATATTACGAAAGCTACGGGCAGGGCCGCCCCGTGATTCTGATTCACGGCTGGCCCCTCTCGGGCCGCATGTGGGAACCCCAAATCGACGCGCTGCGTCACGCTGGGTATCAGGTTATCGCCTATGACCGACGCGGCTTCGGGCAGTCGGGCAAGACCGCGACTGGCTACACCTACGACGTGTTCGCCGCCGATCTGCACGACCTAATCGAGGGTCTGGGCCTGAACGACGTGACGGTCGTGGGCTTCTCGATGGGCGGCGGAGAAGTCAGCCGCTACGCCGGACTGTTCGGCACGCAGTACCTCCGCAGCGCGGCGCTGATTTCCTCGATTGCCCCCTACCTGCTGAAAACCGCCGACAACCCCGATGGTGGGCTGACCGAAGGTGACGTAGAGGGCATGGTGCAGCACGTCGCCCAGAACCGCCCGCAGTTCTTGGCCGGATTCACGAAAAACTTCCTGAACTGGGATCACGGCGACACGGCCCAAAAACTTGGCGATGAATTCCTTGATTTCACGGCGTCCCTGTATTTCCAAGCGTCTCCCGTTGCCACGCAGGAATGCGTGCGGGCGTTCGGAATGACCGACTTCCGCGCCGACCTGCCCAAGTTGACGGTGCCGCTGCTGGTCGTTCACGGCGACAGCGACCGGATCGTGCCGCTAGAAGCCAGCGGGCAGCGCGTGGCGCAATATCAGCCGAACGCCGAACTGCACGTTATGAAAGACGCGCCACACGGCCTGAATGCCACGCACGCCGAGGCGTTCAATACAGTGCTGCTGAATTTCCTCGCCCGCTGAATGGGCTGTAGGCGGGGCTAACCCTGCAACAGCAGTGGCCGTTTGAGATTGAGACGGCCACTGCTGTTGCAGGGGGCCAGGTGAGCCGGGATTGGAACGGGTTCTGCACAGCAGCGCAACAGGGCTGAGCAGACGCTGTTGCACCCAATAGGAAGGAGAGGAGCAATTTAGTTCCAGATGGGTGATGCAGATTCTTGTAATTCCCATCCAATCGGCCTTCTCCTCTCAGCAGAATCACCGCCTGTTCATCCAGCGCTGTGTCGCAGCAGTCAAGCGTCCTCATCGGCGTGTATTGATGACAGACTGTTTCGCAGCTGAGATCAGTCCTCCAAACCCGGCAGGGTGAAGAAAAACGTGCTGCCCTCGCCGGGGGTGCTTTCCAACCACAGTCGCCCGCCGTGCCGCTCCACAATTTTTTTGCACACGGCTAGGCCGATGCCAGTGCCTTCGTAGGTATCCCGCCCATGTAGGCGCTGAAAGATTTCAAAAATTCGCTCGAAATACTGGGGTTCTATGCCGATGCCGTTGTCAGCCACCGCGAAACGCCACATTTCGCCGTTGCGCTGGGCAGACACCTTCACACGTGGAACGACTCCATCCCGGCGGTATTTCAGGCCGTTCGAGATCAGGTTTTGAAACAACTGATCGAGCTGCGGCGCGTCGGCCAACACGACAGGAAGCGGCGTGCAAGTGATCTGAGATTCGGGACTTTGGGCACGCAGACGCTGGGCAACGGTGTCGAACACAGCTGCCACTTTCACGGGCATAAACTCGCGCTGTTCGGTATGAACCCGCGAGAAGGTCAGCAGGTCGTCCACGAGGCGCTTCATATGTTCGCCCCCACCCACGATTTGCCGCAGGTACAGGCGGCCCCGCTCGTCCAGCACGTCTCCGTAACGGCGCTCGATCATTCCGGCAAAGCTGGTCACGGCCCGAATCGGGGCTTGTAGGTCGTGCGAGGCGATGTAGGCGAACTGTTCGAGTTCTGCGTTGCTGCGCTCCAGTTGAGCGGTTCGGCGCTGCAATTCGCCCGCTTGCTCGGCCCGCTCCAGCGCCAACCCAAGGCTGCCCACCACCGTTTCCAGCACGACTTTATCGGTAGGAGTCCAGCACCGAGAGTCGAACAACACCGTGACGAACACGCCCACCAACACGCCATGCCGCAGCACAGGCAGGGAGGCCACCGTCGTGACATGCTGCACCATTTCGGGCGGGGTATCGCTGCCGCGCACATAATCCTCTTGGTAGTACGGCTGCTGGGTAGTCCAGGGCACGTCTATGCTGGGGGTTTGGCCCACCAGCGGCCCCGCGTCGATGAAGGCTTGCAAATCGGCGTTCCCTACGTCTCCGACCTGTACCCGGCTGCGCCACTGCCGGGTGTCGCGCTCGTAATACAGCGCGTAGCCCGGAGTAAGAAGCGACAAGGTAAACTCCTGCGCCCGGCGCACAAATTCATGGGGATCGCTTTGGGTAGCCAAGTCTTGGGTCAGGAGGGCAAACCCTTCTAGAGCGCGGGTGCGGGCGTCGAGTTCCGCGTTCTGAACCACAAGGCGCTGGGCCTGCTCGGTTCGCTCTATGGCGAGGGCCAAGCTGCGCCCTACAGCCTGAAACACCTGCCGCTCCCGTTCCGTCCAAGGCCGCGCTTCGGGTATCCCCATCGTCAGCAGGCCGTGTGGCTGCCCGTCCTCCACATAGGGGTACAAGGCGGCGGCCCCGTAGGTTTCAGTGTGCTTGGCCCCTTCTTGCTGGGCATTCCAGCCGTCGACAAAGACCACGTCCCCCTGCTCAAAGGGGCGGGCAAAACTGGGCAACTCGGCAGAAAAGCCCGCCCTCGACTGAACGATCACCTCTGGGGGCGTATCGTCAGAAAAAATTCGGCCCTTCCAGCACCCGTCTTCCAGTTCGGAGTAGCCGACCTGCACGCCGAGGGCCGTCTGCAACACGTCGCGGGCTTCGCGGGCCAAGCTCAGGGGATCGGTGGTGCGGGCGGACGCCTCGGTGAAGCGCACAAAGGCGTCGAGGGCGGCGCGTTCGCCCTCCAGTTCGGCGGTGCGGGCCGCCACACGCGCTTCCAAGTTTTGCTGCAACGCGGCACGGCCCAACGCCACCGCGCACTGGGCTGCCAAAGTCCGCAAAAAACGGATTTCGTCCTCCGTAAAGTGGTGAGGTTCTTTGAAATCCAGAATCAACACCCCGAGGGGTCGGTCATCCAAAAACATCGGCAACACGGCGGTAGCCACTGCCGCTACCCCGCCCGTCCGCGCTTCCAACTCTGGGTACGCCTCCACCAAAGCGCCTTGACGCTCGAAAAACAGCCCCTCGCGGCGTTTCAGGGCGTCGCCTGCCGGAACATCGGTTTCCAGCGGGCCATCTTGCCAAAGCGTCTGCGCTTCTCCCGTATAGCCCCGAATCGCCATCCGCTCCAAGCGCTGGCCTGAGGAATCGACCAACAACACAGCCCCAGCAATCGCGTCCAGCGCATTGAGGGCAGGCGTCAACACGATTTCCAGTACGTCGGCTTGGGTTTGAGCGGCGGCAAGTGCCTCGGTGACGGTCTGGAGGCGCTGACTCAGGGAGACGCGCGCAGAGGCCTCCGAGCTGGACGGGAAAGACATAAGCGTAAGGTAACGGTTTTCGCAAGGAAACATAGTGGGAAGATTGAGATCGCATGAGAGCCGTATCATTCGCCCTCCAAAGTTCAGAGGCGATGTGATAAAAGTCACAACTTTATAGACGAACTGCTCCTCCAAAACACTTTGTAGAAGTTGAGTGAGTCAAGCCAACAAGCTAATACGCCCGTGTTTAACGTGCCAAGATAAGTAGAGGCACACTTTTCGGTTACTGATATCGGCAGGGATATTGACAGTCCAGACGTAACTGACTTGAACGCCCACAATTTAGGGCTTTCAAGTCAGTTGCACACCGTTCCAACAATTCTTAAGTTTTGGATGTTCGACTTTTCCGGTAGTTCATTCTGCTTTGCAGTGCTGCGAGGCTGACACTAGGCGACGGGCTGAGAAGGCATTAAAGACCGTCTTCATTCCGTGTCGGCAGCCAACATCAAGCGGCTCTGGTCACTCCGGTTTCAAACCTCTGCCACAAGCTGAATAATCAGGTCGGCTCGGTCACGGGTATCACCGATGACTTCGGCATTCCGCTGATCTACCTGTTCTACCCAGCGGCCAGCCTCCTCGGGCGAGCGGCCAAATACCTCATGGCGGCGTACCAACCGCTCTAGGCGCAGGTTGTCCGGCACCTCCAAATACCACACCGCGTCAATGGCGGCCCGGACACGCGGCCAGCCTCCCTCGTTCAGCAACAGGTAATTGCCCTCCGTGACGATCAGCGGCGTTTCGGCCAAGACCGGCAAGGCGCTGCCAATCGATTCTTCGAGGCTCCGGTCAAACACTGGGGCATAGATGGTGTGGCCTTTTGGCTGCCGCAACCGCTCTAGCAGGGCGGCGTAGCCTTCGGCGTCAAAGGTATCGGGTGCGCCTTTGCGCTCGCGGCGTCCAAGACGGGCCAACTCCTGATTGGCCAGATGAAAGCCGTCCATCGGCACCACTGCCGCCGCTTGGCCCAGTTGCTCCAGTAAGGCCGCACAGAGGGTAGATTTTCCGGCACCCGGCGCACCCGTAATGCCGAGAATGCCCCGTTCTCCGGGCACTTGGAGGGCCTGCGCCCGCGCAACCAATTCTGCGAGCGTGGCGTGGAGAATGGGTGGTTGGGTGGGCCTAAGATCAGCTTCATTTGGGGTCATGATTCTTGCTCCTCACAGCTTCAGGCAGGTCAGAAAAAAGTGTAGGCAAAGGTTTGGGCTAGGCAAAAGCTTTTACACGCCAGGCTCCGACACGCAGAATCCAGCAGGGCACAGCGAGTCTGACAGCGTATTCAAAGTCTCCGTGTAGGCCACAGCAAGCATCCTACAGGCACAGGGCGGGCCGTTCGCGCTTGCTACCTGATCGCCCTAGCCCCTGTCGGCCCACGCCCCAACCGGGAATAGGGCAGGTGACGGAACAGCCTCTCTGAATGACCGAGCTGAGGGGCAAATTTCCTGTACTGCGGAGATAAATACAGGCGTATTCGTCATGAACAGACGCAGTGCTTTACGCCATGACCACACTCAGCGATCAACATGTCCAAAGTGCAGCATCCGTCTTCTTCCCACTCCCGCTTCTCTGGTGATGATTAGAGACTGTCTGGAAAGGCAGGAATCAAGGAGAAACTGCGGTTGGCTGGGCAAAAGCAGCGAGTCTGCGAATCATACAGCGAATGAACGCGAGGAAGATAAACGCTTCGGTGGTCTGGGGTAGCAGGTCATATTCACGGTTGAGTCGACGGTCGAAGGACAACCAGGCGAAGCTGCGCTCCACGACCCAGCGCTTTTTGATCACCACAAAGCCTCGGTGACCCCGAAACGTTTTGATCTGCTCCTCGGTCAGTTCCTGCCCCTGTGGGAGCCAATACCCTCGGGTATTGGCGTCGGAGCGCTGCACGATTTCCACGGAGTAGCCCAGGGTCGTTTTGACCCAGCCCTCCCATTTGCCCTTATATCCACCGTCTGCGAAGAGATGGAGTTTCATCTGGGGCTGGTTCTGGCGCAACTCCTGAAGGAGTTGCTGACTCCCCTCCCGATCGGTAATGTTCGCGGGCAAGACCTTGACCCCCAGCAACAAGCCCTGGGTGTCAACGATCAGATGATGCTTTCGTCCGTTGACTTTCTTACCACCGTCGTAGCCTCGAACCCCCCTTGTTGCGAGGTCTTCACGCTCCTCGAATCGACGATTCCTGCTGTGGGCACCGCATTGCGTCCCAGACCTTCCCGCGTCCGGACGCGGAGCGCGTCATTGACGCGCGCCCACAGACCGCTCTTGTTCCACTGTCGGAAATAATCGTAGACCGTTTTCCAGTGTGGGAAGTCAGCGGGCAACATGCGCCAGGACACCCCACCGCGTTTGACGTAAAAGATGGCATCGACGATGTCACGGCGAACGACGTGAGCAGGACGCCCGCCAAGTCGGGGGGCAGGGATCAGTGGGCCAAGAATGGCCCACTCTTCGTCGCTAGTGTCGCTGGGGTAAGTGGGTCGCCGCGTCATTAAAAAAAGAGTATCCTACGGGCCATTCCCCAACCAGCACGCTTTCCAGACAGGCTCTTAAGGGGCAAAGTGGAATTCCGTCAATTGAATCGCTAATTTTTCTTCAGCATCAGGCCCAATTCATGAGGTGTGCGTAAGCTGCGCTCCATGCGCCGCCTGCCCCTGCGATTGCCCCATCCTGCCTTACTGTTGGCCCCGCTGTTGGGAGGCTGTGCGTGGGGCGCTTATCTGCCGCCCAGCACGGCGCTGGAACGGCAAGTTAATGGCATGTACGAAGGTGTCGGCGTCGGCCCCACAGGGCGCGTACCGTACCGCCTGACCGTCAGTCTCGTAGAACGCGACGGACGTGCCAGCGGCACTTTGGTGAATCTGGAGAGCCGCAAGACCTATGCAGGCAGCGGCAGCTTTAAACGCCTGCAAGACGGCACAGAGCTGACGCTGAATCTGTACGAGAACGGCAGCCACCGCGCCAATGTGTACCTTGTTCGGCGCGAGCAAAACGGGCAGGTCAGCCTTGACGGCTACCTGCGAACGGTCTTGTTGGGCCGCGAACTTCTCGGCTACACCCTGAATTTGCACCCCATGCAGGCCGCGACCCAACCCTAAGAGGCAAGACAGAGGGATCGCGGAGGTTGCCTCACACCCGCACTGTGCGTGAGTCTCTAGCCGCGAAAGCTGCTCAGGCGCGTCGCTCTGGCATATGTGGCAACAGATGCCTGAGCAGAGCGAACGAATTTATTGATTCCTGCCTTGTTAGGCAACACTTTGAACTGTTGAGATGGAAGGTAAACCCCCCCGTTGCTCACGCAACGCCCCCCTTAGAGGGGAGGACAAGGGCTGCTGCGCTCCCCTTGAGGGGGGCTGGCTGCACAGCAGACTGGGGGTTCGCCCAGAATCGTCAAGTCTGAACATTGCTCAGCCGGACAGGAATCAACAGATCGACAGGTCTCCAAATGCCTTCCGCTAAAGGTGATGATGTGGGCTGCATTTGGAGACCCGTTTTGTAATGACGGTCTGTTAATTAACTCCGTAGCGTCAGGTCCAAAGATACAACTAATGCGACATTTGCACGAATGAAGCGATGGTCATTAACAACTTTGATGGGGAAGGGACTGTAGAGCTACGAGGGCATTTATAGGGCTTGCAACAAGCTCTAGCGTGCAGCGTGAGCATTGTGATCGAGGAACATTGAGACCAAAAAGCGGCGTCCTACTCAATCAACCCTTAAGTCATCAACCGCCCCCAATACCCCCATTAACACCCCACGATTCGTATGAGACCCCACAGAGTCTATGAGCTTGGGTGATCACACTAATCAAGACTCATGTTGACCTCACTTCATTCATGATTCATATCAGGCGTCTGTTTTCACCAAGCAAGAGCGCTTTACTTGTAGCAACCGTAGACCAGATTTAAATGACGTTGCCCCAAAGAGATGACGGTGAGTGGCCGATCATGGGGCATTGTTGCGGGTAACCCCGAGACGGAAGCGCCGCCAACGTCCACACACAACTCAACTGCCCGCCCTGAACGGCAAGCACCTGCTTCCCCAAGACTTTAAGACTTCGGGCCATCTGCCCTATGTCTAACAACTTTAGGCTTTGCCGTTTCCAAGTTCTCTCTCTGCTGGCTGCCCACCGCAGTCCGGCCAACCCAAAGGAGCCGTTATGGATCACACGCAACATCTCGCCCACACTTGGAACTGGGGGTACGTCGCCCTCTCCTACGTTATTGCCGCGTTCGCCGCCTATATTTCACTGGAACTGGCCAGCCGCATGGGCACCGACCAAGCGGGCCGCAAACGCCGCCTGCTGGCCCAAGGAGCGCTGCTCGGCTACGGCATCTGGGCCATGCATTTCGTCGGCATGTTGGCCTTCGATCTGGATGCACTGGTTCAGTACAACCTCGTGACAACGGTGGCATCTGGCTTGGCTGCGGTTGGGTTCGTAACGGCGGCGCTCTTTATCGTCAACGGCGGTACGCCCAATCTGGGACGCTTTCTGGCGGGAGGCGTGGTGGCAGGTTTCGGCATCAGCGTCATGCACTACACCGGAATGATGGCCCTGCAAACGGGCGCACCGACCACGTACCTTGCTGTGCCGTTCATTCTCTCGGTCATCATCGCAATTGCGGCAGCTACTATCGCCTTGTTCTTGTTCGCACAGGTGAACACCAAGCGTGCCCTCCAAATGGCCCGTGGAACGCTGTTGAGGCTAAAAATTGGAGCAGGTTTGGTCATGGGCGCGGCCATCGTGGGTATGCACTACACTGGCATGGCGGCCATCAAGTTCAGCGCGGCGTCTGCCACTTTGCAGACCAACTTGTTTGCCACCGACACCACCGTCCTCAGCATCCTGATCTTGTTTGCCACGTTTTTGGTGCTGGGACTGGCGTTGGTCTACATCATCACAGGCCAAGACAACAGGCCAGTTGTGGGCAGAAGCGGCGACTGATCAAACCGTTTTGTAAGTCTTCACTGGAAAGTGATGGGGCGGAATAAACTTTAGCCCTTATACAAGTGTAAAAACGCTTGAAACGCCGCGATCAACACGGCGTTTCAAGCGTTTTCGACTGTGGCCTTCCTCAACAGCCAGAGCCAAGAGGGGCGCGAACAAACGGAATAAAAACCTACCTCATACGGGACTAGAAAGCTTCTCGGATATGTTTTCTCCCCTCTCCCACGAGTAAAGGGGACACTGCGTCAGCAGCGGGGTGAGGGGGCGTGCGAGCGGCGTCCCTACTCTATGTCAAGGACACAATTCAAGTCCGTACGAGCAATGGTTCGGCCAGTTGCCCAAGTCCTGGTAGCGCTGGCGACAAACGCAGTGTTTTGGCTCCTCTACCCTTGCGGGGGAGATTGGGCCTCGCAGAGCTGCAAAGCAGAGGGGGGAACAGGCAAGGCGTCCCAGACAACATTTTTACATGATCCGTGTTTTGGAACCAAAAACCGTCCGAACCATTGATGATACAAACACTTGGGTTCCGTGCAAAGCCGCTCTATTCGCGCCAGATGGCCCAATGGTTTTCTAAAGCGTCCATCTGTTCTGGGGAATGGCCTCCCAAGCGCAGCACGCTCATGATTTGGCCCCGGTGGTGGCTGTCGTGAACCACCGTATGCATCAAAAAATGCACCGGATTCGACTGATACGTGCCCTCGTTCCAAGGGTCTGCAAAAGGCTGGTTGTTCTGGATGGCGTTGTGTACGGCCTGCAACGCCGCCTCGTCACTGACCGTGAAGGCCTCGCGCAGTTCGGCGGGAGCGCGGCCTTCCCAGCGCCACACATACTTGCCGTCTACCAACACAAAGAGCGGTTCCACATGCGCCGGAGAAATATTGGAGAGCCAATCGGCGCGGAATCCAGCCATATGGGTCAAATGCTTTGCGACCGTCCAGCCGCCCCGGCCATCGCTGAACTCGTAGTCGGCGGGGGTCAGGGCGGCTAGCAGGACGGCATTGACACGGGCATTGCGGCGGAACGTTTCGAGTGGCAAGGTCAGGTCAGGCATACATGGATTCTCCGGTACGGGACGGAAGCGGGCCAATGGGTGATGCTCATAGTGTACGGCGGCGGGCCAAGCAGACGGTGCAGAAGCCTCCGCCTCCGCACTCTTGACAGCTTGGGAATTGGTGGCGGCAGCACGCACACAAGCACAGGGTTGGGCACAGTCTCACCGGGTTGCACACCAGAGGGACACACGGACGCCCCATCCCGCAGCAGCTCTCGTGCGGCCCCTCTTGACTGTGAACGATCACAATGTATGCTGAAGGGGTCTGTTGCTGCTCTCTCCGCCCACTGTGGGGCGGGTGTTCTTCTCTGTCCTGCCCGTATGCAGGCACAGTGCCCTCATGCCGGGAACCCGCTCTTGTACGGCCCGGAAAGGATTCGATCCTCTTGACCCAAGTTCAGTCCGGCTCACAGGCCACTCCCACTCCAGCCACTCCCGCGCAGGCCAGCGTCGCCCTGCATACCGGGCGCACCATCGGAGAAATCTCACCCCTGATTTTTGGCGGATTTGCCGAGCATATGGGGCGCTGCATCTATGAAGGCATTTACGATCCCGAATCGCCGCTGTCCGATGAACGCGGCCTGCGCCTCGACGTATTGGCCGCCCTGCGCGAAACCAACTACCGAATCATGCGCTATCCGGGCGGCAACTTCGTGTCGGGCTACCGCTGGACAGACGGAATTGGCCCCAAAGCAAACCGCCCCCGCCGCCGTGCGCTGGCGTGGCGCTCCATAGAGACCAACCAGTTCGGGCCGCACGAATTTATGGAATTTGCCCGCGAACTGGGTACCGAACCCATGTGGGCGGTGAACTTGGGCACGGGCAGCATTCAGGACGCCGCTGACCTTGTGGAATACATGAATCTGCCCACTGGCACGCTGTACAGCGACCTGCGGGCGGCCAACGGGCAGCAAGACCCCTACGGCGTCAAATACTGGTGCCTCGGCAACGAGATGGACGGCCCTTGGCAGATCGGGCAGATGGACGCCGCCACCTACGCTGAAAAAGCGGTGCAGGCCGCCAAACTCATGCGCTGGATGGATCCCAGCATCAAAACCATCGCCTGCGGTTCGTCGGCCACGTCTATGCCCGGCTACCCGGATTGGGACATGACCGTGCTGAATCACGCCTACGACCAGATCGACTATTTTTCCATGCACCACTACGCGGCCAACCCATATCCCACCATCTCCAATACCGAGCGTCTGCCGCTGGATACCGATTCCTACCTTGCCAGCAGTATCCATTTTGCCGAACATGCCGATACGCTGGCCGCCGCGATCCGGGTGGCGAAGGCCAAAAACCGCTCCAAGCGTGACGTGCACCTGTGCTGGGACGAATGGAACGTGTGGTACCGCGCCAAAGGCGGCGACGGCGACTGGAGCGAAGCGCCGCACATTTTGGAGGAGGAGTACAACCTCGAAGACGCGCTGGTGGTGGCGACGTGGCTCAATACCTTCCTCAACAAAGCCGATGTGGTCAAGATCGCCTGCATCGCCCAAATCGTGAACGTGATCGCGCCGATCATGACGCGCCGGGACGCTATGTTCCGCCAAACGATCTTTTATCCGCTGACCTTGTTCAGCAACCATGCCGCTGGGCACGCCCTTGCCGCGCTGGTGCGTGCGCCCATGCACGACACCAAGCGGTATGGCGGCGTTTCCCAGTTGGACGTATCGGCCAGCTTCGATGAAACGACCGGACAGGGCGCGACCTTTTTGGTGAACCGCTCTCAAACCCAGCCGCTCCAAGTGACCGTGACGTGGGAAAACGGCGCACCGCAGGCCATCACGCAGGCATGGCAAATGAGCGACGTTGATCCGATGGCCGGCAACTCCTTCGAGGCACCCGACGCCGTGACCGCTCAGCCTATCTCTGCACCCGTGGTGCACGGCTCGCAGGCCACCTTGCTGCTGCCGCCGCTCTCCTTTACGACCCTGCTGTCTCAGCACCCTCAGCCTTAGCGGCACGCGGCGAAGGTGCGGCATGGGGCTTGACATCCCGCACCGGCTGTCCGTAAGATGTGATCGTTCACAAAGTTAAATACGCCGTTGGATACGCTGTTCTGGCCGCGACGTTCTGGCCGCTGCGGTGCGGCTTCGCTCTCATCCTGCGTGCCTTGTACGGCACACCCCCTTCTGGAGGAAAGTTATATGCGTCTATCCCCACTGCTCGCCCTCGGTTTGGCCCTTACCAGCGCAGCCCACGCCCAGACCACTGTGGTCTTTTGGGACTTCTTCGGCGGCGGCGACGGCGCACGCATGAAGCAGATCGTCGATCAATTCAACGCGTCCCAGACGGCCATCAAGGTAGAGCGCACCACCCAGACGTGGGGTAACCCCTTTTATACTAAGGTGCATACCGCCGTGATTTCCGGCCAGACGCCCGACGTGATGACCTATCACCTCTCGGCCACACCCGCTGGACTTCAGAGAAAAGATTTGCGGGCCTTCAGTACGGCAGATTTGGCGCTGGGCGGCCTGAAGTCCAGCGACTTCCAGTCGAATCTGGTGGCGACCCTGACCACCGATGCCAAGAATGCCGGAACCAACGGTCTGTTCGGCATTCCCCTCGATACCCACACCTTCGTGGTGTACTACAACAAAGACGTGCTGAAAAAAGCGGGCGTGCTGGGTGCAGACGGCAAATTGATGCCGATGAAGAGCGTGGCCGACCTCACCAAGACGCTGCAAGCCATCAAGACCAAAACGGGCGTGACGCCCATTGCCCTCAGCAGCAATCAGGATTCGGCCTCAGTGTGGCGGCTGTGGTACAGCCTGTTTTTGCAGCAGGGCGGCAGCTTGGTCAAAGACGGCAAACTGTCTCTGACCGACCTAGACACCAAAGGCCGCGCCGCACTGCAAATCATGGCCGATTGGAGCAAGGCGGGCCTGATTACCAAAAACGTGACCTACCCGGCGGGCGTGGCACTCTTTACGGCAGGCCGCGCCGCCATGATGCTCAACGGCAACTGGGAAGTGCCCACGATGGTAGACGCCAAAGCCAAGAGCCAACTGAAGTTCGACTACGGCATCATGAGCTTCCCCGCGCTGTACGGCAACAATGGCAGCACTTGGGCCGACTCGCATATGCTGGCGATTCCCAGCAACGCCAAGACTCCCCTCAGCCCCGAAAAGCTGAAGGCCGTCATGACCTTTATCGGCTACGTGAACAAGCAGGGCGGCAACACTTGGGCGGGCGGCGGCCATATTCCGGCCTACTTGCCCACGCAGGCCAGCGCCGCGTATAAGGGTATGCAGCCCAATACCCAGTACTCCGCGACCTCGGCCAAAGACGCCCGGTTGGAACCCACCGCTCCGATCTTCGGCGTGGGTGGCCCCGTGTACGACGCCATCGGCGTGAACTTTACGCCCGTGTTGCTGGGGCAAGCCACTGCCGATCAGGGCATCGCCAAACTGAAAACGGCCCTGCAAAGCTTCGTGAAGTAAGCGGGCCAGTTGAGGAATTCCTGATTAGGAATCTTCGACTAAAACCTGAGGAGAACGGCCCACCGCCCCGCCTGCCTCTGCACGGCGGGGCGTGGTGTTCCCTCTCCCCTTCCCACCAAACCACAGACCAGTTTCAGAAGAGGTTGAGCGCCTATGATCAGTCCTCCTGCTCGCCCACCCGCCGCCCCTGTACCTCCCCCGCCGGGCCGCGCCAGCCAAGTTCGTCAGAAATATCTGACGGCGGCGCTGTTGGTGCTGCCCTTCGTGGCGCTGTACTTGTTGTTTTTGATCTATCCCACCCTGCGCGTGCTGCAACTCAGTTTTACCAACGCCGACCTGTCGGGCAACGGTGCTTACGTGGGCGTGCAAAATTACACCCGGCTCTTTGGAGAACCCACTTTCTGGACGGCGCTGCTTAACACCCTGCTGTTTATTCTGCTGACGGCGGTGCCCAATACCCTGATCGGGCTGGGGCTGGCGCTGCTGATTTTGCGGCTGAACCGGCTAAAGAATCTGGTGCTGGCGGCCTTTTTCTTACCGTATGTGCTGCCCGTCAGCGTCGTCACGAATGTCTGGAACTGGGTGCTGGATTCCAACTTCGGCCTGTTCAATTTCCTCACGGGCAGCACCGTCACTTGGTTTCAAGACCCGGTGTGGGCGCTGCCCTCGGTGGCGTTCGTCACGATCTGGTGGACGGTTGGATTTAACATCCTGCTTTTTATTGCCGGTCTGCGGAACATTTCGCCCGAAATTTACGAGGCGGCGGCGCTGGACGGCGCGGCGGGCTGGCGGCTGTTCTGGTCTATTACGTGGCCCAACCTGTGGCCCGTCACCAGCCTGATTTTGCTGCTGCAACTGATCGCCCAATTCAAGATTTTTGATCAGATTTATCTGCTGACACAGGGCGGCCCCTTCGATAAAACGTTGGTGCTGCTGCTCTACGCTTACCGCGAAGGCTTTCAGCAACAGCACGGGGGCTATTCCTCCACCATCGGCGTTGTGCTGATGGCCGTGATCTTGCTGGTGTCGGCCATCCAGTTCCGCCTACTCAACCGAGGTGAACGCTCATGACCAGCAGCCCTCCCCTTGCCCCGGCGGTGGCCGCCACCCGTCCGCCCCTCACCCTGCGCCGCCGCCTGTCGCGGTTGCCGGGTGCGGTGGTCACGTTCCTCACGGTGTTGCTGGCCGGGGCGTGGGTCTTTCCGCTGTACTGGGCCTTCATCACCTCCCTCAAGCCCGAAAACGATACGGTGGCCTTGCCCCCCAAGCTCTGGCCCGAAACCATAGATTTCAGCGCCTACACCTATATTTTTCAGAACAGCCCGGTGGTGCGCTGGTACCTCAACAGCGTCGTCAGTTCGTTGGTCATTACGGTGCTGGTGCTGCTGCTGTCCATGCTGTGCGCCTACGCCCTGTCACAAATCAACTTTCGGGGGCGGCGCTGGCTCTACTGGCTGATTCTGGCGGGCTTCATGATTCCGTTTCAGGCCAGCCTGATTCCTCTCTTTATTCTGGTGAACAAGCTGGGACTGGTGAACGACGTGATGGGGCTGATTTTGCCCCAACTCGCCGCGCCAGTCGCGGTGGTGATCTACAAACAGTTTTTCGATCAAATCCCCAGCGAACTCGGAGACGCCGCCCGCATCGACGGAGCCAGTGAAGCGCGGGTGCTGTTCAGCATCTTCTTGCCCCTGAACTGGAGCATCACGTTTTCGCTGGCTATCGTCACCTTCATCGCCGCTTGGAACAACTTCTTATGGCCGTTTATCGTCATGAACGACACCGCCAAGCTGACCATTCCGGTGGGCATCACGCAGGTTCAGTCGGCCTACGGAGTCGCCTACGCCAAAACGATGGCGACGGCAGTGACAGCAGCCGTGCCCACCATCTTCGCCTACCTCATCTTCCAGCGCCGCGTAACCGAAGGCGTGATGGCGACGGCAGGGCTCAAAGGCTGAAGCGGCAGCAGTGATTCTCTAAGCCGCGCCAATCATCA
Organism: Deinococcus sp. Arct2-2; assembly: GCF_004801315.1. Taxonomy (GTDB): domain Bacteria; phylum Deinococcota; class Deinococci; order Deinococcales; family Deinococcaceae; genus Deinococcus. The sequence continues at coordinate 36,526 of NZ_SSNW01000021.1, read as the reverse complement.
GTGAACGTTCACACCCTGTTCCCTCTCTGTCCCTCAAGGAGTCCCGTGATGGCCGCACCTCCCCTCTACACCATCGGCATCGACTACGGCACCGAATCTGGCCGGGCCGTAGTCATCCGCACCAGCGACGGCTTCGCACTGGCCGAAGCGGTCACGCCCTACGCGCACGGGGTCATGGATCGCCGCCTCCCCGACGGCACCCCACTGGGCCGCGAATGGGCGCTGCAACATCCGCAAGATTATCTGGACGTACTTCAGCAAGCCGTGCCCGCAGCACTGGCCGCTTCCGGAATTGCGCCAGATCAGATTGTGGGCATCGGAATAGATTTCACAGCCTGCACGGTACTTCCAACCTGGCATGACGGCACCCCGCTGTGCTTCCTCCCCGAATACGCGGGCCGCCCGCACGCTTGGGTCAAGCTCTGGAAACATCACGCCGCGCAGCCACAAGCAGACCGCATCAATGCGCTGGCCGAAGAACGCGGCGAGCCTTGGTTGGCCCGCTACGGCGGCAAAATCAGCAGCGAGTGGCTGTTTGCCAAAGCTCTACAAATTCTGGAAGAAGACCCCGACGTGTACACCCACGCGGGACGGTTTATCGAGGCTGCCGACTGGGTGGTGTGGCAACTGACGGGTGTGGAAACCCGCAACGCCTGCACCGCCGGATACAAGGCGATGGTGCAGGGCGGCAACTACCCTCCCACCGACTATTTCGCCGCGCTGAATCCAGCGTTCGCCAATGTGGTGGATGAAAAACTGGGCCGCGAACTCAGTCCGTTGGGCGCTCTGGCCGGACGCCTGACCACGCAGGCCGCGCAGTGGACGGGCCTCTTGCCCGGCACAGCCGTTGCGGTGGCGAATGTAGACGCCCACGTGACCGCGCCCGCCGCAGGAGTCACTGGGCCGGGGCAACTCGTGGCAATTATGGGCACCAGCACTTGTCATGTGCTGATCGCAGAAAAGCGGGCTGAAGTTCCGGGCATGTGCGGCGTCGTCGACGGCGGCATCGTGCCCGGCGCTTACGGCTACGAAGCAGGCCAAAGCGGAGTAGGCGATATTTTCGCGTGGCTGGTGAAAAACGCTGTGCCTGCCGAGTATTTCGCACAGGCAGAGCGGGAGCAGCTGACTATTCATGCTGTGCTGGAACGGGAAGCCGCCCGCCAACGCCCCGGCGAGCACGGCCTGATGGCGCTGGACTGGTGGAACGGCAACCGCAGCGTGCTGGTGGATGCCAACCTCAGCGGCGTCGTGGTGGGCCTGACGCTCGCCACCCGCGCCCCCGACCTGTACCGCGCCCTGATCGAAGCCACTGCCTACGGCACACGCGTCATCATCGAGAACTTCGAGACCAGTGGCGTCCCTGTACATGAACTGGTGATCGCAGGCGGGCTGAAGAAAAACCGCATGCTGATGCAGATTTACGCCGACGTGACGAACCGCCCCCTGAGCGTGCTGGACGTGGAACAAGGCCCAGCGTTGGGCAGCGCCATGCACGCAGCAGTGGCAGCGGGGGTCTACCCCGATATTGGGGCGGCGGCAGAGAAGATGGGCCAAGTGCAGCGCGGCGTGTACACGCCCAACCCCAGCAACGTCGCGGTATACAACCAACTGTATGCCGAATACCTGACCCTGCACGACTACTTCGGGCGCGGCCTGAACGACGTGATGAAGCGCCTGAAACGGTTGTCAGGGGAAGCGGTTACGGCTGCTCCTGCGGTCTCTGACCCTATCTCCGCACCCCCACTAGAGGTGGCCCGGTGACGCGGCCTGATTCGCTTCAAAGCGTGCGCGAAGACCTGACCCGGCTGCATCTGGAATTGCCTAAAAACGGCCTCGTAACGTGGACGAGCGGCAATATCAGTGCGCGGGTGGCGGGCGGAATGCTGATCAAACCCAGCGGCGTCACCTTTAAAGATCTCACTCCCGAAAAGATGGTGCTGACCGACCTGCACGCCACAGTGTTAGACCACACTGGACACGGCGGCAGCCTCAGCCCCAGCAGCGATACCGCCACCCACGCGTACATTTATCGCCACTTGCCCGACGTGGGTGGCATCGTGCATACCCACAGCCCATATGCCACCGCGTGGGCCGCCAACGCCCGCGAGATTCCGTGCTTCCTCACCGCTATGGCCGACGAATTTGGTGGGCCGATTCCCTGCGGCGGGTTTGCCCCCATCGGCGGCGAGGAAATAGGCGCGGAAGTGGTGCGGGTGCTGCGCGGCCACCGTTCGCCCGCCATCATTTTGCAAAATCACGGGGTGTTTACGGTGGGCAACACGCCGCAGGCCGCCCTGAAAGCCGCTGTGATGTGCGAAGACGTGGCCCGCACTGCCTTTCTTGCCGTGCAATTGGGACAACCCGTGCCCCTCGCCCCCGCCGACATCGACCGCCTCTACACCCGCTATACCACCGTCTATGGTCAGCGGGCCGCCCAACCCGGAGAACCTACGCCTTGAAACAGCTCGACACCCCCAAGCTCTGGTTCGTCTGCGGCTCGCAGCATTTGTACGGCCCCGAAGTGATTGAGCAAGTGGCGGCTCATGCCCATACCATCGCTGAGGCGCTAGACGCCGCGCCCGCTCTGCCGCTGCCGATCATTTCCAAAGGCGTGCTGACCACGCCCGACGAGATTCGCGCCCTGTGCTTGCAGGCCAACGCCGACCCCTCCTGCGCGGGCTTGGTGCTGTGGATGCACACCTTCAGCCCCGCCAAAATGTGGATCGGTGGCCTTAGCAGCCTCAGCAAGCCGTTCGTTCATCTGCATACCCAATTTGGGCGCGATCTGCCGTGGGACAGCATCGACATGGACTACATGAACCTGAACCAGTCGGCGCACGGTGACCGCGAGGCCGGATTCCTGCATACCCGCATGCGGCTGGAACGCAAAGTCGTAGTAGGCCACTGGAGCGACCCCGAAGTGCAGGCCCGCTTGGGCGTGTGGGCGCGGGCGGCGTGGGCGTGGAGCGACTGGCAGGGCGCGAAATTCGTGCGCTTTGGCGACAACATGCGCCAGGTGGCCGTGACCGAGGGCGACAAGGTCAGTGCCGAACTGCGCTTCGGTTTCAGCGTGAATACCCATGCGGTAGGCGACCTCGTGCAGCGCGTGAACGCCGTGACCGACGGAGAAATCGACACTCTGATTCAAACCTATTTAGCCGAATATGACGTGGCCCCCGAGTTACAACCCGGCGGCGAGCGGCACAGTTCCCTGCGCGACGGCGCAGGCATCGAAGCGGGCATGCGGGCTTTTCTGGAGGAGGGCGGCTACCGGGGCTTCACCGACACGTTTGAAGACCTGCACGGCCTGAACCAATTACCGGGCCTCGCCACCCAACGCCTGATGGCCGAGGGCTATGGCTTTGGCGGTGAGGGCGATTGGAAAACGGCGGCGCTGGTGCGGGCGATGAAGGTGATGGCCCACGAATTGCCGGGTGGCACGTCATTTATGGAAGATTACACCTACCACCTCGCCCCCGGTCAGCATCAAGTCTTGGGTTCGCATATGCTGGAAATCTGCCCCAGCATAGCGGCGGCGCGGCCCCGGCTGGAAGTGCATCCGCTGGGCATCGGCGGCAAAGACGACCCGGTGCGCTTGGTGTTCGACGCCGCATTGGGCGCGGCCATCAACGTGTCGCTGATCGACCTCGGCAACCGCTTCCGGGTGATCGTGAACGAGGTGGAATCGGTGGAGCATCCCGATGTGCCCCAGTTGCCTGTGGCGCGGGCCGTGTGGGAGTGCAAACCCGATTTCAAGACCGCCTGCGCCGCGTGGATCTATGCGGGCGGAGCGCACCACACGGGCTACAGCACTGCCGTGACCACCGAACACATCGAAGATTTTGCGGCTATTGCGGGCATCGAACTGGCGGTGATCGATGAATCGACGGGACTGCGCGACTTCCGCCAGAACTTGCGCCTGAACGACTTGTATTACGTGCTGGCACAGGGATTGAGGGCATGAAAGGGGTGCGCATGAAAAAGCTTACTTTCCTAGGCGGTGCAGTCCTCTTCGGCGGAGCTTTGGCCCTCGGCGGCAGCCTTGCCAAGCCGCAACCCACCCTGCGCGGCGACCTGAATCTTCACGATCCTACGGTGCTGCACTTGGCGGGCGGTGACGTGGCAATGGGTACCGGCTACGAGGGCATTGACGCGGGTACGCTGCGCCTGAAAACTTCGGCAGACGGCGTGACGTGGGCCGACGCCGGACACTTGGGCAACGCTCAGCCCGCGTGGGTTGCCAAATTGCTCGGAGAAACGCCGCCCAACCTCTGGGCACCCAGTCTGTTTCAGCGGGGCAGCGTCACTTATTTGTATTATTCCGCCTCGACTTTCGGCAAAAATACCAGCGGTATCGGCCTGATGACCAATCCCAAACTCGACCCCAAGCGCCCCGGCAGAGGTTGGGTAGACCGGGGCTTGGTGCTGTCCAGCAAGGCGGGAGACTCCTTCAATGCCATCGATCCGGCCCGCCTCGATACCGCCGATGGGCGGGCGTGGCTGACCTACGGCTCGTGGTGGGACGGCATTCGCCTGCGCGAACTCGACCCGGTGAGCGGCCTCACCAAATCCGGTACGTCCGAAGTGCGGCTGGCTTCTCGCGGAGGCCGGGCGATAGAAGCCCCCAGTTTGGTGCAGCACGGCGGCTACACCTACCTGTTCGTGTCGTTTGACCGCTGTTGCGCGGGCCTCAGCAGCACTTACCGGATCATGGTGGGCCGCTCGCGCAGCGTGACCGGGCCGTACTTAGACCGCGCTGGACGCTCCCTGCTAGACGGCGGCGGCACAGAACTACAGGCCAGCAAGGGCCGCTACATCGGGCCGGGGGGTCAAGAAGTGTTCCGGACCCCAGCGGGCGACATGTTGGCCTATCACTTTTATGACGGCGAAGGCGGCGGCACACCGCTGCTGCAAACCTCGCCCATCGTGTGGGGCGCAGACGGCTGGCCCACGCTGCCCGCCGTACCGCCAGAGGCCACGCCATGATCCACCTGACCGAAACAGTCGCAAGAACCCACACCGCCGCTGTCCTGACCGCCCCCGGCACCTTTGCCTTCGTGCAGCGCGAGCTTGCCGCGCCAGCCCCCGGAGAAGTGACCGTGAGAATTTGGGCGGTGGGCGTGTGCGGCTCCGACATTCACATGTACCAAGACGGGCGGATCGGCACCACCGAAATTCTGTCGCCGCTGGTGCTGGGGCACGAGTTTATGGGCGAAATCGTGACTGCGCCGGAAGGCTGCACGGACGGTGAGGGGCGGCCTGTGCACCCCGGAATGCGCGTGGCGGTGGAACCCCATGTGGCCTGCGGGCACTGCCGCTCTTGCTTGGAGGGACACCCCAACCTCTGCCCCAATCACACGTTTATGGGCGTGTTTCCGCGTGACGGGGCGCTGCAAACCCTGCTGAACGTGCCTGCCCACAACACTTTTGCCCTGCCCGATCAGATCACCGATGTGGGCGGCGCGATGCTGGAACCGTTGGGCGTGGCCCTGCACGCGCTGAGGCTGGGGCATGTGCGAGTAGGCGACCGGGCGGCGGTGGTGGGGGCCGGGCCGATTGGCCTGCTGTTGGTGGCCCTCCTGCGCCTGAACGGGGTAACGGCGCTGCACGTGACCGAACCGCTGGCGTGGCGGCGCGAGTTGGCCGCACAGATGGGCGCAACCAGCACCGACGCCGGATTCTCTGCGCCGCACGACAGCCTCTATGACGTGGTCTTTGAAGCAGCGTGGGCCGACGCCTCGGTGCAGGACGCCGCCTTGCTGGCCCGGCCCGGTGCGCGGGTGGTGCTGGTGGGCATCCCCGGCGATGACCGGATGACGGTGCAGCATTCGTTGGCCCGCCGCAAAGGGTTGTCTCTGATCTTTGCGCGGCGTATGGCCCACACCTACCCGGCGGCGATTGCGCTGGTGGCGGGCGGCCTGCTGGACGTCGACCAATTGGTCAGCGACGTGTACCCACTGGCCGAGGTGGAACGGGCCTTCCAACGGCACGCGCAGTACGAACCCGGCGTGATCAAGGTCATGGTGACGGTGTGACCTGAGGGGGTGCATGAAGATCAGCCGCCAATTTAAATGACTGCCGAGTTGACCAATCGTTCACAGCCGTTTTATATCTGTTCTGCTCTACGCTGGAACACTGTGCCAGATACAGCGCACCGGACTCTCCTTTTCAGAATAGCTGCCTAACATTCCGATCTCTTTTCTAGGCGGCCTCTGATAGATTGCCGCGTATGGCTGCCGCGCTCCACCTTGTTTCGCTTGCACTGTATTCACAAGGCAATCATGTCTAAAACCAGTTCCACCGCCGTGACCATTCATGATGTCGCCCGCCATTCTGGGGTGTCGTATCAAACGGTGTCGCGGGTCGTCAACAACCATGTCAGTGTGGCGGCCACCACCCGCGAACGTGTGCTGAAGGCCATTCAGGAGCTGAATTACCGCCCCAGCCTGCTCGCCAAAAGTTTGGTCAGCAAGCGTTCGGGACTGCTGGGCGTGGTGGCCTACGGCACCGAGCAATACGGGCCGTCGCAAGTGGTTCAGAATGTGGAACGCTGCGCCCGCAAACACGGCTACGAGGTGATTTTGGTCACGCTACGCGAGTTTAAGGAAGCCGAGATGCTGAGCGCAGTTGGGCGGCTGCAACAATTTGGTGTAGACGGTGTAGTGTTGCTGGCCCCCTACGACGCCCACGACATCGTGCGGGGCCTCGGCAGTCAGACGCCGTTTATTTTGGTAGACGCCACTGCCGATGTGGACGGCACCACCGTCAGCATCGATCAAGTAGAGGGGGCGGTCATTGCCACCGAACACCTGATCAGCCTTGGCCACCGCGACATTCTGCACATCAGCGGCCCGCGTGAATGGAGCGACGCCGAGTTGCGGCATCAGGGCTATGTGCAAACGCTGGAGCGGCACGGGCTGACTGTGCTGCCCCGCGCCGAGGGCGATTGGAGTCCGGGGAGCGGCTTTGCGGCCACACGGCGGGCGCTGGACGCCGGAATATCGTTCACGGCGGTGCTGGCGGGCAACGATCAGATGGCGCTGGGCGTGCTGACGGCCCTCAAGGGTGCGGGGCTGAATGTACCCACACAGATGTCGGTGGTGGGTTTCGACGATACCCCCGAAGCCGCCTACTACGATCCGCCCCTGACCACCGTCGTGCAAGATTTTGGCCTGCTGGGACGCAAAAGCCTAGACGAACTCCTGCGCCTGATCGAGCAACCGAACGCCCACAGCCGCCACGTCGTGTTTCAGCCGCAACTGATCTTGCGCGGCAGCACTGGGCCGCGCTTTGTTCCGGCAAGATGATAACCCGATAAGTGAACCAGTTCCGGTTGAGGGCCGCACACTTCGGCTTTCGATTCGGGCAGAGGGCGTGGGAGGTGTACGGACGCCGCGTTATGGACGCGCAGCCGACTCGGTTCCGGGCGTGTGGGAATAAAATTCGTGTCAGCTTCCTCGCCCTCAGGTTCACCCAGTCTGGAGCGCTGCCAGAAAGGACGCCCAGAACGGTCTGAAGGTGGCAAATGGTTCAGACTGCGGCTATGACGTTTCTTGCCACTTCTCCCATCCTGTCTGTGCTGGATCTGGTGCCGCTGGCTTCCGGCAGCAGCAGCACGCAGGCTGTTCTGGACACCATTGACCTTGCCCAGCATGTCGAGGCGCTGGGATACCGGCGATATTGGCTGGCCGAACACCACAATATGCAGTCGTTGGTCAGCAGCGCCCCAGAACTCTTGATCGCGGCCCTCAGCCAGCGCACGACGACGCTGCGGCTGGGTTCGGGCGGCATCATGTTGCCCAACCACGCGCCGCTGAAGGTGGCCGAAACTTTCCGGCTGCTGGAGGCGTTGGCCCCAGACCGCATCGACCTCGGACTAGGCCGCGCTCCCGGCACCGATCTGACTACGGCGCTGGCCCTCCGAAGATCTCGCGGGGCGGTGCAGGCCGACGACTTCGAGGCCCAATTGGCCGAATTGCTGGCCTTCTCGGATCAGACTCCTCCTAGCTCGTCTGCCGCCCGTCCACATTTTCCGGCAGACCACCCCTTCCGGGGCATCGTGGCCGCTCCCTACGATCAACCGCTGCCGCCGCTGTGGATGCTCAGCAGCTCCGGGCACGGCGCGGCGGTGGCCGCAGAACTGGGGGCGGGCTTGGCGTTTGCGACCCACATCAACCCCGATCTGCCGTTGGCCGCGCAGTCTATCGCGCATTACCGCGCCGCCTTCCAGCCTTCGGCCACCTTTGCACAGCCGCAGGTGATCGTGGCTCAATCAGTCATCTTGGCCGACACTGACGAAGAAGCCGCGCGGCTGGCTCTGCCACTGGTCCTGATGTTCTTGCGGCTGATGCGCGGGGAGGGTGCCCCCTTTGCCAGTGTGGAAGAAGCGGAAGCCTACCCCTACAGCGCCGCCGAACGCGCACAGTTGGGGGCGATGCAGCGAAGTGGGCGCGTGGTGGCGGGCGGCCCAGACACCGTTAAGGCGCGGCTAGATCATGTGTTGCAGGTTACGGGAGCGCAAGAACTGATGGTAGGCAGCCTGATGCACCGCTTAGCAGACCGCAAACGCGCCTATGAGCTGCTGGCGAATCTGTATCCACAGCAGGCCAGCCTTCCCGCCCGGCCACTGATCCACCAGTATTGAAAGCACACGGGAGGGGAAAGACGGCACCCACTCCACTTGCGTGTAAGGCAACAGGGCTGACGCTTAAGCAGGTTAAGGCCCGCCGACCCTAGACACAACATGAGCGACTTCGCTTGAAAAGAGCTGCACTTGCTGGGCAGGCTGAGCCGGAGACACTTGGGCGCGGGCCTGCTGGTGGGCAAGCCACACGACGTAGCGGGCGTGTCGGGCCTGAAATTCGCCCCGCTGGACGGCGGCTCCGAACAGCGTGGCCCGCTGAAGGCTGCGGGTGAGTTCGGCGTGCAAACCTGTGTACAGCTCAGCATCAGGAGCGCCCCACACTTTGCGCTCTAAAACCTCTTGAGCCTGCCAAGCGGTGAGGAGCTGTTGGCCGCGCCGATTCACGTCTGCCACCCAATTCAGCAACACTTGTTGGGCGCTGAGGCCTTTGCTCCAGTCTTGGGCCGCTTCATATTCACCCATTCGGCGCTCCACAATTTGCCAAAACAGCAGCGGCCACTGCCCCGTTTCGCCGGGCCGCCCCCGCAGCATGGAGGGCCGGGGCAGGCTAGGGTCGATGGCGTAAGCCTGCGGATACACCACCCTCTCCAAAAAGTCGATGTCGGCCCACAGCGCACGAAATTGATACTGGCGGCAAAAGGTTCGGAGGTCGGTGGCGACGGTCATGGCTCAGGTGCATTATCGCGGGCGCGTTGGCTGATGCTCTGTTGCCCAGCAAGAGAAGAGCTGCACAAGGAAACATGCTCTACGCTTTGCACGGCCCACTCGCCGCTCCCCGACTCCTACAGAACGCTGGACGAGATTCGATCAACGGATTGATCGGATGGCGTTTGACTGAACGCCGTGCAGCTTATTGATTCTTGCTTAGGTTGGCAACATCTTGGGAACATGGAGCTGGAAGGTGAACCCCCCCGTTGCTCGCGCAACGCCCCCCCTTAAAGGGGAGGACAAGTGCTGTTGCGCTCCCCTTTAAGGGGGGCTGGCTGCCAAGCAGACTGGGGGGTTCGCCCGGAAGCATCGACGGTCGATGCTTGCCCCGTTTGGAGTTACTCAGCCGCACAGGAATCAAAAAACGCTGTGCAAATGGGCCTTCTCTCAAAGTGCCCCAGTCACGCCTCTACGAAGCGCATGCTGAAGCTGCGGCCTTTGATTTTGCCCCCGTTCAGGCGCTCGAAGGCTTGGTCGGCCACTTGGCGGTCAATCGCCACATAGGTCATGAACTCGAACACGTTGATCTTGCCCACCTGCTCTTTGCTGAGGCCACCGTCTCCGGTCAGTGCGCCCAACACGTCGCCGGGGCGCAATTTGTCTTTCTTGCCGCCCCGAATGCACAGCGTCACCATCGGGGCGGGCGAAGCCTCCGCGTGGTCGGTGTCCAGTTCTTCTAGCGGATACCACTGCACTGGGGCACCTTGGTAGGTTTCGATCAAGCTTACCCACTTCTTTTCGTTGGGCGCACACAAGGTCAGGGCCAAGCCCGATTCGCCTGCGCGTCCTGTGCGGCCCACACGGTGAACATGCACCTCGGTATCTCTAGACACGTCGGCAATGATCACGGCCCCCAGCCCGGCAATATCCAGCCCGCGTGCGGCCACATCGGTGGCTACGAGTACCGAGCAACTGCGGTTAGAAAACAACACCAGAATTTCGTCGCGTTCGCGCTGCTCTAGGTCGCCGTGCAGGGCCAGCGCCGAACAACCTTGGGCACGTAGTTCTTCGGCCAGTTCGCGGCAATGGACTTTGGTATTGCAAAACACCAGCGCAGACACGGGCCGAAACTGTTTCAGCAGGTGGCCCACGGCGGCGTCCCGCTCGCCAAATTCCACTTCATAAAACCGCTGCTCGATTTGATCGGTGGTCTGCTGCGCCTTCACGGTCACTTCTACAGGTTGATTGAGAAAAGCGGCGGTGGCCCGGCGAATATCGTCGGGGTAAGTGGCCGAGAACAGCAGGGTTTGGCGGGGCTGGGGACAGGCACCCACGATGGCCGCAATTTCGTCGTAAAAGCCCATGTCGGTCATGCGGTCGGCTTCGTCCAGCACCAATGTTTTGACGTGCGCCAGATCAAGGGAGCCGCGCCGCAAATGATCGCGGATGCGGCCCGGCGTGCCCACCACGATATGCGCCCCGTGTTCCAGCGAGGCAGCCTGCGGGCGCGACGACACGCCGCCAGTGAGCGTCAGCACTTTGATGTTGCCTTCGCCGCGTGCCAGACGCCGCAGTTCGTTGGCAACCTGATCGGCCAACTCCCGAGTCGGACACAGCACCAAACCCTGCACCGCCAGCCACGCCGAATCAAGGCGGTGCAGCAGGCCCAGCCCAAAGGCCGCCGTTTTGCCGCTGCCCGTTTCGGCCTGTGCAATCAGGTCACGGCCTTCCAGCACGGGCGGCAAGCTCTGGGCCTGAATAGGCGTCATTTGGTGGTAGCCCAGCGTGGCAAGGTTAGCCAGCACCGGGGCGCTGAGGGGCAAAGTAGAAAACGGGGCAGAAGTCATGACCAGAAGTATGGGCCGAAGCGGAGTGATGAGCCTGAGCCGAGTGCGGAGGGTGAGTACTCTGAGACGGTGGGGGCCACTGGGCAGCACACCTGCCTCAGATCAACCCATGCCAAAAAGTCTGCCCAGATAAACTGAAAGGCCAATTTTATGCGACTGGAGCCGTCCTATTCTTGTAGACAGGGTTCTTGTAGCTAGGGTGCGGTCATTGTGCGGCGCGGGCTGTGCCACTCTGCCCACATCCGTATCCCACAGCGTCCACACCTTTGTAAAAGCGTGTCTTTGTAAATGCATGTCTTTGAATAATTTTGCTTTCTAGCGGTTCTCTATTCTGTACAGCGCACATCCTGAGTAAAGTATTTTTTGCTCAGGGCCGCGTATGTTCCATTGGCCTGAATTTTCTTGAGGGCTGCATTGATGGCTGCCGTAACTTCTTTGTCAGGTCCACTCTTGACAACCATATACATCGGCTGACTCCACAGCAGCGGACTGACCTGAAGCTTTTCTGGCCCCACCTTTTTGTACATCTTCAAGGCGTCGAAGCGGTCAAGGAGCAAGACATCCACCGAACCCAACAAAAACGCCAGCAAGCCTTTGTCTGACGTAGGAAATACGTTGACATTCTTTTCGAAAGGCAGATTGCGGATGTAATTGAAATACGGATCGTTGGTGGTCATCGCAATTTTGGCTCCCTTGAGGCCTGCTTGGGTACTAGGCCCACCGGGGCGAGCAAAGAGAACGCCTCCCGTGCAACCCAGTGGGGCGCTTTGATCCACGTCACTCAGTACTTGAGGCAAGCGGGCATCGAATACAGCATCGAATGTTCCCGCGCCAAGGTCTTTGAGCAAGCCCTCTTGGGTCGCCACCTTCTTCCAACTGACGGTTTTCACTTTCATCTCTTTGGCGATCAGTCCCATGAGCTCCACAGCGAAACCGTTGATTTTCTGGCCCTCTTGGGTCAACAAGCCGGGAGTATTGGTAGAGAAACCAAGTTTAAGCGTGCCACTGCTCCGAATGCGGGCCAAATCAGCGGCCTCGGCGGAACAAGGCAAGGTCAACATCAAACAAAGGAGCGCACTGAAAGCAAACGGAAAAACACGGCACTTATGCGACAACCCCATAAAACGTTCCTCCTGAAAGTAGACTGGTGTGCTGACAAAGAGAGTGCAGCGTGGTGGCTCTATTCGTATGGTGCTACTCGCCCGACTTCTGGAGCACGCGCCTCCTTCCTAGGGCACGCAGCCGACTGACCCTGCCGCAGCACAGCAGCCACGCAGATAGATCAGATAAAATAGGCGTTGTTGCCCTCAAATACAGCAATGAACTCGTGTCCATTGAGTGAAGCACATTCTCAGAGGAATTCACACCCCCACCCCCTTTAATCTCGGGGGGCTACGGTGACTCAAGTTCATCTTTTCCCTGTACCCCTTGAAGCGGCAAGGCGGCTCATGCGGACTCAGCTTCATCCGCTACAACTTCGAACTCACCGTTTACGGCTCCGCACCACGGAAGCTGTGCTTGTCTGCTCCGGCTCAGCCCAACAATTCCGGGCGCGGCGACACGGCATTCAGGGGCAAACTGACGAAGAAGGTTGCGCCGACGCCTACCTCGCCCTCGGCCCAGACCCGCCCGCCGTGACGGGCCACGATGCGTCCCACGTTGGCTAAGCCGATGCCGACGCCCTCGAATTCTTGTTGGCTGTGCAGGCGTTGAAACACCCCGAACAGCTTGCCCGCATACTTCGGATCAAAGCCCACGCCGTTGTCCCGCACCCACACCACCACTTCGTTTCCGCGCTGTTCGCCGCTGACCTCAATGTGCGCCACTGGCCGGGTAGACGTGTATTTGACGGCGTTGGACAGAAGGTTGATCAGGGCGAATTTGAGCAATTGTGGATCGCCCGACACCACTGGAAGCGTGCCGATGTGCCACTCGATCTGGCGCGTGCCCACTTCGGGTTCCAGCACCACCTGTATTTCACCGATCAGGGCGCTGAGGTTCACGGCGGTGGCCCGCAGCGGCTCCCGCGAAAGGCGGGCAAAGGCCAGCAGTTCGTCGATCAGGGTATTCATGTGCTGCGCCGACGTTTCTACTTGGGTTAGTAGCCGCTGCTCACGCGCCCCCAGCTTTTCTTCGGCCCCCCGGCGCAGCAGTCCGGCAAAGCCCAACACATGCCTGACCGGGGCGCGGAGATCGTGCGAAACGCTGTGATTGAAGGCGTCGAGTTCGGCGTTGGCGGCCCTCAGTTCCTCGGTATTCTGGGCCACCCGCCGCTCCAGTTCCTCATTCCAAGCCCGCAACCGGAGTTCGGCCTGCCGCAAGTCGGTCACGTCGCTGTGCAGCCCCACCCATTCCTTGATCTGGCCTCCGTCGTCCAGCAGCGGCACGGCCCGCACCAAAAAGTGACGGTAGGTGCCGTCTTTGACCTGTACGCGCTGCTCGACCTCGTATTTGCTCCGCAGGCGCAGGGCGTCGTGCCACGCCTCTACCGCATGGGCGCGGTCTTCTTCGTGCAGGCGCACCGACCAACCGTAGCCCCGGTATTCCGCAGGCGTTTGGCCGGTCAGGGCGGCCCAACCGGGCTGTTCTCCGATCATTTCGCCCTCAGCAGAGTTTGTCCACACATACTGATCGGTGGCTTCGGTCAGGGCGCGGTAGCGGGCTTCGCTGGCCTGTGCCGCCTGAAGCAGCGCCGCATTGTCGAGGGCCAACGCCGCCCGCCGCGCCAGTTCCTGTGCAAACTGGAGGTCGTCTGGCCCAAAGTAGCCCGGCGTACTGGACATCAAACTCAAGATGCCCAGTGTTTGGCCCCGCACCTTCAGCGGCAGCAGCATCAGCGAGCGGATGGGGGCGGCTTGCATCATTTTCTGCACAGCGGCGTTGTCAGCTTGGGCGGGAAGCAGGGCCGAAACGTCATCCAGCACAGAAAAAAGTCTGGCTTCTGCGCTGCGGAAGACCTGCGCCACCAAACCAGTCCCGTCGATGCGTACAGGCACTTGCCGACGAAGGTTCCGCACTTGCTCGGCCAACTCTGGATCGTGGTGGGCGACGGCTGTCAGCGCCAGCATCCCTTGCCCATCGTCGAGCGCGACGCTGCACCAATCGGCTAAGGTGGGCACCACCAATGAAGTCAGCCGGTCGAGCACGGCGCTGGGACTTAGGGCAGTCGTCAACTGTTCGCTGGCTTGGGCCAACAGACCGCTGCGTTTGGCCGCTTGCTGCGCGGCCTCTACGGCCTGTGCCCGCTCTAGAGCAATGGCGCACTGGTTGGCGAGGGTTTCCAAAAAAGCCCGTTCTTCGTCTAAAAAAGCGTGGTCATGGTCAAAACTCAGGCCCAAGACGCCCAACGTGCGCTGGCCCGCGATCAGGGGCAAGACCGCCGTGCTGCGGGTGGCGCTCTGACGGGGCAAATCCGGGTAGAACTTCCGGTAGGTCTGCTGATCCAAAAACAGCGGGGCGGCGTTGCGGGCACTCTCGGTCAGCGGCAGCGCCAACTGAAGGTCAAGGTCTGTCCACTTGGGCAGCATCTCGCCGTACCCGCTGGCCCCCAATTGATGAAGGCGCTGGCCTGCCGTGTCCAGCACGTACACCACGGCTCCATACGCCCCCACCGCCTGCCGCCCCGCCTGCATCACCACGCGCACCACATCGGCAGAATCGACGATAGCCACCAGTGCGGAACTCACTTCGGATAAAGCCTGCCGACGTGCGGCGACCAGTCCCGCCGCTTGCTCATCTGTCCAAGTCAGGGTCAGCAGATCGCCCACCGCCACCACGCTGGCCCGGACAGGTTCGCCGGTGCCTGCGTCCAGCCACAGCAGCGGCCCCGGCTGCACCGTATTCGTCTGAACACTGCTCACTGGCCCAGAAACAACGTCCCACAGCCAGCGCCCTACCAGCGATTCGGCAGAATATCGCAGCGCATGGGCCGCTGGCAGGTTGGCGTGCAGCAGCAGTCCCGCCCGGTTCAGCAAGATCAAGGGCGTTGGCAGAGCGTCACTCAGGGTGACCAGATCAGGTGGAAGCAGCGGCGTGGATGAGGTCATCATCATCGAGTCGAGTCAGTGTAGAGGCTGAAACATTTGAGAAATGGGGTGAAAAATAAAATGAAGGTTTGATATTGAAGGTTGGGAGGCTCTGTAGCAGAGGGAGGTTCTCACAGATCAGGAGTGCGGCTCGCGGCTTTGGGAGGCGGGGAGTGCTTGCTCCTCCTGCCTGCCGAGTGATTCCTGCGCTCCTGATTCCTGCGCCAGCAACCGCTCCAAGCTGCCGCGCCAATTCCGTTTGAGGAGGGTGCGGGCCGCCTTCCACTGGTTTCCGCGCACCGCCTCCACCAGCAGGGCGTGTTCGGCCAATGACCGTTCCGAACGTGCCTCATGGTCAAAGTAGGCCAGTTCCACTCGGCGTAGTTTGACTTTCAGTTGGGCCAACGTGTCGGCTAGGGCACGGTTGCCCGCCAGTTCTATCCACACGCCGTGAAAGGCGTCATCGGCGGCCAGCGCCCCCGCAGCGTCGCGAGCCGCCAGTGCCGCCGACAACGTGGCATTGGCCTGTTCCAAGTGCCTGACCGCTTCCGGCCCCAAATGCGGTGCGGCCCGGTCAAGCGCCAGCAGTTCCAAACTTTCAATCACGGGATACAACTCGGCGGCACGCGAAATGTCCAGCGGCGCGACGCGAGTCCAGCGGTTCATGGCCGTTTCTACAAATCCCTCGTCTTCCAGACGGCGCAGGGCTTCCCGAACCGGCGTCCGGCTCAGGCCGAGTTGCGCGGCGATGTCTTGGTCGCGCAGCACTTCCCCCGGCGAGAGCGTGCCCAACACGATCCAGTCTCGCAGCCGCGCATACACCTCGTCGCGTGCCAGCAGGCGGGGCACTTTGGGGCTTTCGGGGAGGGGCATAGACAATCAGACTATCAATTCGTGCGGTGATATGTAATATATCACTATGACTCTCGCTGCAGATTCAGCCCCCGACTGGTCAAGCCTGCTGACCGAGCTTGTCCGTATTCCGTCTGTGAATCCAGACCTTGTACCGGGCGGAGAAGGTGAGGTGCAGATGGCCCAACACATCGCCGAATGGGCGCATCTGCACGGCCTAGAGTCGCACTGGATCGAACCGGTTGCCGGGCGGCCAAGCGTGGTGGTGGCGCGGGGCAGTGGCGGTGGGCGCTCGCTGATGCTGAACGGGCATTTGGACACGGTGGGGGTGGCGGGGATGGCCGACCCCTACGCGGCCCGACGAGAGGACGGCAAGTTGTATGGGCGCGGCGCATTCGATATGAAAGGCGGGTTGGCGGCCTGCTTGTGGGCAGCGGCACAGGCCAAAGCACGCGGCCTCCTCGGTGACGTGATCGTGACCTGCGTGGCCGACGAAGAAGTTGCCAGCCTCGGGATGCAAGCAGTGTTGGCCCACTGGCACGCCGACGCTGCCATCGTGACCGAACCAACGGGCTTAGATGTCTGTACGGCCCACAAGGGCTTCGTGTGGCTGGAAGTCACTGTGTATGGCCGCGCCGCGCATGGCAGCCGCCCCACCCTTGGGCGCGACGCGATTGCCAAAGCTGGGGCAGTGTTGACGGGCATTGCAGAGCTAGACCAACGCTTACGGGCAGGCAAAGGCCATCCGCTGCTGGGCACAGGCTCGGTGCATGTGTCGCTGATTCGCGGCGGGCAGGAGATGAGCAGTTATCCGGAGTCCTGCACCATCGGCATAGAACGGCGCACCGTGCCGGGAGAAACGCTGGAAGGTGTGGTAGGGGAAATTCAAGCGATTCTGGATGCAGCCCTGCAAGGCGGCGCAAACCAAATTAACGTAGACCGGGCCAATACAGACCAAAGTGGCACAGCCGAGCCGCATTCCGGTTTCCGGGCCGAGCAGCGCGTGACCTTGGTGCGCGACCCCTTCGAGGTGCCCCAAGACGCCGAAATCGTGAAGCTGGTGCAGCGCGAGGCCGAACGCGAAACCGGGCAACCGCGCCGCCTCTACGGAGACACGCCTTGGATGGACGCCGCTTTTCTGAGTGCGGCGGGCATTCCCACCGTCGTCTTTGGCGCGGGCGGTGGCGGTGCCCACGCGCTTGAAGAATGGGCCGATCTGGAGAGCGTGAAGCAGTGTGCCGAGGTGCTGCTGGCCGTCGCAACCGCATTTTGCGGTCAGGAGGAAGGCGCATGACTTCGCCCCTCTCCTCTCCCCCTCTCTTCCCTACTCCACCGTCCCGCGTGTATTTCCACCCGGCTCCCGAACAGTTTCCAGCCGCCCCCCAAAATCCAGAATTGGCCGCCTTTCACCGCCGGTTGCCCGGTTACGCGCCTACCCCGCTGGTGCCTGCTCCTGCTGCCGCTGCCGCGCTCGGCGTGCGCTCGGTGTGGGTCAAAGACGAATCGAGCCGACTGGGCCTGCCCGCCTACAAAATCTTGGGGGCATCATGGGCCACTTACCGCGCCCTGCAAGCTCATTTTAGGCAACAGTTAAAGTCAATCTCCCACTGGCACAGCATTGCCGAGTTGGCTGGGCAGATGCGGGCTGACCTGCCCCTGACACTGGTGGCCGCCACCGACGGCAATCATGGCCGGGCGGTGGCACGGATGGCCCGCTGGCTCGGTTTGGGCGCACATATTCTGGTTCCTGCCGATATGGTGGGGGCCAGAAGGCAGGCCGTCGTGTCGGAGGGAGCGCGGCTGACGGTCATCGACGGCACTTACGACGAAGCGGTAGAAGCGGCGGCCCGGTTGGCTGGCCCGCGCGATCTGGTCATCAGCGACACCGCGTGGGAGGGCTACGAGCAGATTCCAGCTTGGGTCATCGAAGGGTACGCCACCATTTTTCAGGAAATTGACGACCAACTTGGTGCGCTGGGCGAGGGTCAACCTGACCTTGTATCGGTTCAGATGGGCGTGGGCGCGTTGGCGTCGGCGGTGGTGCAACGTTACCGTGCAGAAGGCCAGCACACACAGGTCGTGGGGGCCGAACCGTTGCGGGCCGCCTGCGTGTTGCAGTCGGTAGAAGCAGGACATTTGGTAGATGTGCCGGGGCCGCACGATTCGGTCATGGCGGGCCTCAATTGTGGGCGGCCCTCGCCCGTCGCGTGGCCGTTCGTGTCGCGGGGCATCGGCGCGTTCGTGGCGGTGGCCGATGCGCGGGCCGAAGAAGCCATGCGCTTACTGGCCCTCGACGGCGTGGTATCGGGCGAAAGCGGAGCCGCTGGGCTGGCAGGCCTGCTCGATCTGCTGACCGGGCCACACGCCCCAGAAGCCCGCGCCCATCTGGGCCTCACTGCCTCCAGCACGGTGTTGTTGCTCTCCACTGAGGGGGCCACTGACCCAGAGGCTTACGCCCGAATCGTGGGGAGAACTTGAAGTTTGGTGCAACCCAAAAGACTCCACGCGACGCCCCAATCTGAACTCAGCGATCTGAACTCGGCCTTAAAGGGTCTGCCATTATTTTGACACTTGGGGGTGGGCAGAATACGGCTTCCGAATCACCCTAGACCACTCCCCTGACGGTGAGTCGGTTCTTTGGAGGTTGTATGTTTGGAAACCCAAGCTCTACACGTCTGACGCCGCTGCTTCTCCCTGCATTGCTGCCCGCGCTGTTGGCTTCCTGCTCGCCTGCCATGATGTCTATGGGCAGCCCGATGATGAATGCTAGCCCCGATGCCAGCACCGTTGACGGCCTCTTTTTGCAGGCCGTGACGGGCAGCAACCTTTTTGAGATTCAGTCTTCGCAGGCCATCTTGACCAAATCCAACTCGGCGGCAGTAAAAGCTTACGCCCAGCGAATGATCGACCACCACACGGCGGCGCAGGCCCAAGTGGTCACGGTAGCGGCCCCACGTGGCGTAACTGTGCCTCCCATGCTGCCACCCGATCTGCAACTTGAGGTCACGGCCCTCAATGAATTGCCAGCTTCAGCTCCGGTGGATCAGGCCTACTTGAAGGAGCAGGTCTTGGGACATCAACTGGCCCTCAGCATTTTGCAAAACCAGCAGACGGCGGGGAAAGACGCAGGCGTGACGGCCCTCGCCACCGATCAGGTTCCGGTGGTGACTCAGCACTTGCAGGAAGCCCAAGCCCTGCTTGCCAGCACCACAGCGCCCGCTACGCCTGCACCCGCCACACCCTAAGCAGCGTTCGTTGCCCTTCCACTGCTCCTTTCAGCCCGATTAAAGCTGAGAGGAGTTGCTGTATTGCCTCTCCACAATCCCATCAGCCGCCTCCAACTTCACCTGTAGCTGCAGCCACGACTGCGTACAGCGGATCGCCCCTCCGTCCGGTTCGCGGGCTGCAATCCAGCATCTCGATCCCTGTAAATCCGCCTGCCTGCCGCAAAAACTCGGTCACCAACGTGAGGTGGCCCGCGTCGTCGAGTGTGTGCCAGACCTGCACCGCTTTGGTGGGAAAACAGCGGTTGGAAAAGGTGATGACAGTAGGCGCACCCAGCTTCAGCACGCGGGCCACCTCTCGCAGCACTTCTACAGGCTGGGTCAGGTAATCGATAGAAACGCAGATGCCGCAGCCGTCGAAAGTCGCGTCGTCATACGGCAAGACGGGGTGTTCGTTCAGGTTTTGAACCGTGAACCCGGTCAGGCGAGGATTGGCGGCGAGTTCCTGACGGTTCATGCCCAGCCCCTCTACCCGGCCATACTCCACGTCTGGGGGCAAGTGACTGACCCAAGAACTCATCAGGTCGAGAATGGCCCCGCCCGCCGGGAAATACTGACGGTAGAGCGTGGTCACGGCAGCAATCGCGCCGTCATCGATGTGCGTCACAAACCGGGGCTGGGCATAAAACGCTTCGTCGCGGGTCTCATCCACGCGGCGAAAGGCGTGGGCAGGCAGCTTGGGACGCGGGGAGGACATCCCCTATGGTGAAACACGGCAGCGGGCAGCACTGCGGGGAGTGTTCCAATACGGCACTGTTTCAATAGGGGCCGCTGCAAGGCCCTCTCAAGCAATCTCCGCTTAATGAGACTCGTTATTCTCCATTAGACCTCTTGCGAAAGTCATGGGCTCAGCTGGCAGCGTGGAGCGAGACCGTCTGACACGCACGCTGAAGATGAATCGCAAGCAGTTTCGTCGACGCACCGGGGTCTACCCAGCAACTTTTGCCGAGATGGAAGAGGTACTGACCCTCCGCGAAGGCACGCCATCACCACACACAAGGCGACGCGGGCGTCGCCCCTCTCTGCCGACCAGCGTCAGGAACATCGCCTGCTGGCGCAGACCCGGCAGGGCATTGAACGTGTCATCCGTCGCATGAGGATCTTTCGCGTGCTGGGGGGCGTATACCGACATCGGCGGCGTCGGTTGGCGCTCCGGGTTCAGCTGATCGCCGCACTCTGTAACCATACCCGCGCACGTCCCGCCTGACTTTCGCAAGAGGTGTAGTGTTAGAGAAGAGCGCCCGAACCGGCCAGATCTGCGTAGCGGCCTGAGGGGGCCTAAAACTGAGCTTGGCTGACTGGTTCGGGCTGGCCTGATGTCCCATTCTGATCAGGAATGGGCGTCAGGCGTAAGACATAAAAACTGACTCACCCTCAAGTTCCGGGCGCTCAAGTTATCAACATCATTGATCGGTTTTAAGGCTGCTTTCCAGCTCAGCGCGGCTTACAGGCTGTCCCGGCAATGATGAGGTGGTGACCCGGAGACCATCAATAAAGACGTGGGCCGCACGCTCCATTGCCAACGTAGGCTCGGGAAGATTGGGTAGGCCTTGGGCTAGCAGGGCCCCGAACACGATGATATCGGTGGCGTTGACATCCTGGCGCAGCGTGCCTGCCCGTTGACCCACCTGAAGAATCTGGTCGAGTTCCGAACTGATGGCCAGTCGGAGCCCGAGATCAATCTTGCTCGCTGTCACCGGCGCGCCATGCAGGGGAAGCACCAGGGACTGGCGGTGAGCAATAGTGCCGACCAAAAAATGACGCAGCGCCAAGAAGGGATCCACCTCAGCGGCGCGGGACGCCTGAGCCAGCCGCAAAACCGCCTGATAGGCGCGGTGACTGAGTGCCGAAAACAGCGCTGTGCGGTCTGGAAAATGGCGGTAGAGGGTGCCGATTCCCACCCCTGCATTCTGGGCAATCCGCTGCATGGTGACGCGGGATCCCTCTGCCGTAAAGGTTGCGGCAGCAGACATCAGTAACAATTCCCGGTTGCGTTGAGCGTCAGCCCGCTGGTGGGGAGATAGGGCCACTTGATCCATAGCGGATTCAAGCACATTCACTGTTTCGTTAAAAAAGCTCAACGGCACGATAAACGGATGATATCATCCGTTTCTAAAACCATGTCCACGTGTTGGTGGATAAGGAGTGGGTATGCCCAGTATCTTTGCCCCGTTCGATCTTCGCGGCCTGACGCCCACCACAATTGTGGTCATTTCATCCCCGAGAAACAGCCCGATGAGGGCGTAAGGCAGGTGATGACGATGCTCAAGCAGCGCCCTTGAAGTGCAGGAAGTCAGCAAAATTCCTCATGTCATCTCACTTCGTTCCTGGAGGTACCCCATGACTCAGCCAGCCGGCACCCCACTCCCCGCCGACGACCTCAGCCGACCACTCACTGTCGCCCGTCCAGAAACCGATCAACGCTTGGAACACCTCGCGGTGGTCGGTGACACCTACACCATTGTGGTGGACGGTCAGCAGACCAATGGCCGCTACACTTTGATCGACATGTTGATTCCACCGGGCGGTGGACCGCCCCCGCACCGTCACGACTTCGAGGAGATGTTCAGCATTCTGGAAGGTGAGGTCACCCTGACCTTCCGGGGTGAGACCGTGATGGCCGGGGCGGGCACCACAGTGAATATCCCGGCCAACGCGCCCCACCAATTCCAGAACAAGAGTGCAGGCCTGGTGCGGCTGCTGTGCCTGTGTGTCCCGGCGGGCCAAGAAGACATGTTCAGAGAAGTCGGGGTGCCGGTGGCGACCCGCACCACGCCCGCACCGACCATGAGTGACGCGGAGCAGCAGGCTTTCAAGGAAAAATCGATGGCGCTGGCGGCCCGCTATCACACCGAGCTTCTCCAGCACGCTTGAGGACAGGGGAAGGTCCTTGGGCCCTCCCCCCTGCGCCTCTTCAGATCAGGAGGATTGATGATTCTTGTTACCTCAGCCAGTGGCCATGTTGGTACAGCTATCGTCGCGGCGCTGATACAGGCAGGATTGCCTGTCCGCGCCTTCGTCCACAGTGAACAAGGCAAGGCGCAACTCAACGCTGTGGGCGTCCAAGACATTGTTGTGGGTGACTTGCTTGACCCCATCTCACTCGGTGCGGCCTTCCAGGGCATTACCCAGGTCTTTCACATTGGCCCGCCGGAGCATCCCCGTGAACTGGCTATCGGCCAAGCCATGACTGACCTCGCTCAGGAGCACGGCGTCTCTCAGTTTGTGTATTTCTCAGTGCTTCAGCCGTTTATCTCGTCCTTGCGGCATCATTGGAACAAGCTGCTGACCCAGGAATACTTGGTGGATTCAGGTGTGCCGTACACTGTTTTGCACCCGACCATGTTCATGCAAAGTCCGCAGCGGGCCATTCAGAGCGGCGTTATGGCTGCCCCGTATTCGCCGGATCAACCTATGTCGGTGGTGGCTCTAGACGACGTGGCCGAAGTCGCAGTCAAGGTACTGAGCGAAAAGAGTCATTTGCGGGCTAGCTACGATCTGGTGGGCGGCGAACCGCTCAGTGTGCGGCAGATGGCCGAGATTGTCAGCAAGGTTGTGGGGAAACCGATTGAGGTGCAGCAGGTTGTCCTGGAAACGGTCACCGCCCGGATGCCGCGGAGCACCCCAGTAGAGGCTTACGGCTCAGATTCGTTGGAGCGGATGTTCCTGTACTATTCGCGGCATGGGTTGACTGGCAGCGCCAACGTCCTGGGCTGGGTGCTGGGCCGCCCACCGACGAGTTATGAGGCGTTTGTACGCAAGAATCTGGGCCATTGAGCGCCGCTGGAGCAGCAAAACGTGATGCAGGGTGGCATCCAACTCTAGTCACCCGCTGCCCTAAAAAGAAAGCTGTGCTGACGCCTTGACGGAGCGGCGTGAGCCAGCGGATCCAGCAGATGCGAAGATCGCAGCACCGCAACTCCGCAGCTGACCCGGTGTGAATGACTTCTGGGACATCGTGTTCACCCAACAGCCGGGTCAGGAAGGTGTTCGCGGCCTCGATCTCTCGGTGGCGCGGAAGAAAGATGCCCTGCACCAAGCCGTGCTCGTCCACTGCCCGCCATCACCAGTGTCGGACGCCATCCACCGTCGTGCAGGCATCAACCAGATGCCAGCGGGAACCCCGGCGGGGTTCCCGCTGACGCAGTTCTTCAGCGAACAGAGGCCCGAAGTTCATGCACCATTCGCGCAGTGTTTTGTGGCTGACCTGTTGGGCCGCGCTGGTGAAGCAATTCCTGCACGTCACGGTCACTGAGGGGGAACGGTGATACAGCTAAACGGCGTGCTGAATGACCAAGGTGAGAAAGCGGTGGCGGTAGGCTTTGGTATCAGTCACGGCGGGTCAGCCTACCCTGAGCCAGTTAAGGCAACACAACCCTTACTGCTGGATGTCCGAATGCCGCAGTTAGACGGGTTGGAGGTACTTCAGGCGCTGCGTGCCGAGGGCAATGCTGTGGCCGTCGTGTTGCTGAGCACTTTCAGTGAGGCGGCCACGGCGCTGGCAGGCCTGCGGCTGGGGGCCTACAGCTACCTGCTCAAAGATGTCGAGTTTGCAGTGCTGACCGAGACTCTCCACGCGGCCGTCAAGGGAGACCGGACCATCCACAGCGCCTTGCCCAGGCATTTTCTTCCAGTGGATCAAGCCAACCCACAGCCAGAATTAACCCTCCGCGAACTGGAGGTCTTGCGGCTCATGGCAGGGGGACACTCCAATAAACAGGTGGCGCGGGCCCTGCATCTGCAAGAGGGCACCGTCAAAAATCATGTGTCAAGTCTTCTGTCCAAGTTGGAGAGGCAAGATCGGCTGCAAGCGGTGCTGCGGGCCTTGGATCTGGGCCTGCTGGGAAGATGGGGCACCACGTGCTGCTCCTCTCTGACTTATTGGTACTCCGTTGAGTTGTCTTGGTGATCCCAGAAACACGTTGTTTTTCGCGGCGTGGTTTGGTCGACCTCAGCGACGGACACGGCCTCTGGCTCGTTCATCAGGCTCTGGTAGTCCGTTGACTCCGAAGAAGAATGCCCTTCTGGACGGCATCTACGTGACATAGAGCGAGAGGGGCTGCCCCTGTGCCACAGACCTAAGCAACGCGAGCAGTGTCTTGGGTGGTTCAGCTGTGGTGAAGGCACGCCACGCTCGCCAAATCCAGACGAAGGGCTCCAAATAACAACGGACGCGACGCAAAGCGGCACTCCAAGTCGGCGGCTGTTCAGCCGCCACTGAGGGTGGGTGATCGTCGTGCGGCCCTATCGTGGGATCTTCATCTATCGGCTGTGACGCTTCCCAATACAAGAGACAGAACGCGACACAGACGAGGTTCCAATGGCGTCACAGGGCCAGGTCGGAGCGTGCTTGACAGTGTGTCCAGCCCAAATGCTGCTTGACCTCGCGGTAGGCCTGCTCAATTCGAGGCCGCCGGGCATAAAGCAAAGCGATCTCCAACAGCGTCGCTGGCGGCGTCTTGGCATGCCACACCATGGTGTCTTGTTCATCGGTACGGAGATTAGAAATCAGGTCTTCCGTGCGGTCTTCTGGCAACGCCACCGGATCCGGCGTGACCACAATCAGCCGAAAGGTCTGGTGCGGCCCAAAGGGGCCGCCCTGAAGCTCAGCGACCCATTTGATTTCTTGATGCCCATCGGCATACGTGCGCACGAGAGGTTGCCAGGCCTCTGGCGCTGCGTGCAGCGCCAGTTCCAGGGCACTCCCTGGCTGGTCTGCGGTATGCCACCACGTGTGGGATGCGGGCAGGGCTTACACGAAGGGAATGTGTTGACGGATCAGGTGGGTCTGGAAGACCTCGTTCCGTCCGTAGAAGCTCTCCGCAACCACTGCTCGATACGGCTAATCGACCCGGACAGCGTCAATCAGGTCAATGGCCAGTTGGGGCTTGGTGTTGAACGCGGGATCATTCGTCTTGCGTTCAACATGATGGGCTGGTGTATACGGCACAAATTTGAGGGGAACATATGCATTTGGCGTGTCATACAGCACATGGACGGTCACGATGCCCGAGTCGACCTTGCCCAAACTTCCCGAAGACTGCCGACCCACATGCGCGGTGTGCGTGCCGTATTTCCGGTCGCCTGTCTCGTCAATCACCAGCACCGCGCCGTCACACGGCGCAGTGCTGGCAAGGGTTCTCAGCATGGCTAACCGCATGTCATTGAACCCTTCCGGATCCCAAGTACTTTCAGATAAAAACCACTGAACACGCTGTGCGTCTTTGTGTCGGCTGCCCGGTTGGCCCGGTTCAGTATGCGCGAGTCCCGTCGCCGTGTTGTGACGTTCCGTTCCCAAGAGAGGACCTTGCAGATACGTTCGAAACGTGGCCTGCTGTGTGGGACGCGTAAACGCCGCGTTGAACAGCTGGCAATACTGCTCCAACGGTTCAGGAATGAGCTGTTGGGTGTCCATTCCCTAGCTTGCACCCATTCTATGAGTCAGCGGAGCACCAGTAGTTTGGCATGATCGGTAAGTAAGCCGAAGCTGCCTTCCATCCTCAAGAGACTCAGGCGAGCTGAACACGTTTTTGACCTTCGTTGAAGCCCTTTTGAGATCACAGGCCCGCAGGCAACTGCCAATCTATGGGCGCAATGTTCACTTCTTCCAGCGCCGCATTCACCCTAGAGAAGGGCCGCGTGCCGGTAAAGTGGGCCACGCTCAGCGGCGAGGGATGCCCGGACTGAATAGTCACATGCTGCGGCCCGGTGATCAGCCGCGCCTTTTTGCGGGCATACGCGCCCCACAGGACGAATACTACCCGCTCCGGCTTGGCATTCACCACCCGGATGACTGCGTCAGTGAGCGGTTCCCAGCCCATTCCGGCATGGCTGTTCGGTTGCCCTGCCCGCACCGTCAGCACCGCGTTGAGCAGCAAGACGCCCTGCTGCGCCCAAGCACTCAGGTCTCCGTGCTGAGGCGGAAGAACGTCCGGCACATCGGTGTGCAACTCCTTAAAAATATTGTGCAGGCTGGGCGGAATCCGTACTCCGGGCTGCACGCTGAACGACAATCCGTGCGCTTGTCCGGCTCCGTGATAGGGGTCTTGCCCCAGAATCAAGACCTTGACCTGTTCCAGCGGCGTCCAGCGCAGGGCATTGAACACGTCCGGGGCGGGCGGATAGACCCGGTGCGTGCGGCGCTCCTCTATCAAGAAGTCCTTGAGCTGGTGAAACGAGGGCGCAGCGAACTCGGGGGCGAGGGCTTCCCGCCAAGACTCCGGCAAACCGGCGGGCACGATGGGAGGTGCAGTGGCCGTTTTCCCCCCGAACAAGCTGGGTTGTCCGGCCATGTCCAGCACCGCCTGCGTGCGCCGAACTGGCTTCTCCGGCAGCCCGTTTGCCCGCCGTTCGGCCCGCATCACCGCCTTTTTGCGGCTGCCGTGCAACTCGTACACGCGCCGGGCTTCTTCCTGAAAAAACCCCGTTTGGCGCGCCGCCATGATCTTGGCTTTGGCTGCCCGCATGGCCCGCTCGGCGTCTACGATGGGGGCCGGGTACTTCAGGCGGCCCGCGCCACTCCACGTCCACGGCGCGTGAATGAAGTCAGTGGGCACTTCTGCCAGTTCCGGTACCCAGCGCCGGATAAATTCCCCAGTGGGGTCTTGATCGCGGGCCTGCTTGGTGGGGTTATAAATTCGCACCTGATTGATCCCCACCGTGCTGCTCTGCATCTGTACCTGTGCCCAGTGGATGCCCGGTTCGTTGTCGAGCCAGTGGTGGGCCAAATATTCGCCCGGCACGCGCCAGTGCAGCCACAGCAGTTGGCTGGAAAACGAGATGGTCATGGCCCGCATCCGGAAGTTCAGCCAGCCCGTTTCATTCAGCATCCGCATGCAGGCGTCTTGCAGAGGATACCCGGTCTGTCCGGCGGCCCAGCGGTCAAACGAGTCCCGAGCCCCCTGCGGACGCAGGTCATCGAAAGCCCGGTTGAGGTTGCGAAATTCCATGTCCGGTTCAGTCTCTAGGCGCTGCATAAAATGACAGTGCCAATGCAGGCGGCTCTCGAAGGAGCGCAGAGACCGCACCCAGCTCGGGTCAGCCTCTGGATCGCCCTTGACTGCCGCCAGCCGTTGCCGAGTCGCCTGCACCACCTCGCGCAAACTGACCGTTCCGAACGCGAGGGGTGCACTCAGCCGCGAGCAACTCGCCTCGGCGGTCAGGGGACTGCTCATTTCGCGCATGTAGTCCACACCGCGAACAGCCAAAAAGCTGTCGAGGGTGCGCTTGGCGGCGGGCCGTCCACCGGGAGGCAAGGATTTGTGATTGGGGGCCACCCGTGCGTCGGCAGGCTCTAACAAACCAACAGAAGGCACGGAGACCGCCGGAAGCTGCACAGGGGGTTTGAGAGGAGAAGCGCCCATTCGTTCTTCCCACAGCGCGGCCCACCCGTCTCGGCTGTGCAGGCGGCGAACCACTCCGTTTTGCGGCAACTCGGTGAAGGGAATGCCCCCAGCGCGGCACCATGCACGGACGCGGCGATCACGGGCGTAGCTGACGCCGTTTCCGGTCTCCTCATGCGCCCAGAGTGCTGCAATCCCAGTCTCGGCGTGCAGCGCGCTCAGCACCTCCACTGCTTCTCCCGCGCGGCAGACCAGAGGTGTTCCCAACGCCTGCAAAGCGCCGCCAAGTTCAGTCAGGCAGTCGTTGAGGTACTGAAGGTGATGGCCGCCGAATTCGGGGTGCTGAAGCTGCTCGGGTTCGTAGATGTACAGCGGCAACACCGGGCCACGCGCCGCCGCTTCAAGGAGGGGCAGATGATCGTGAACGCGCAGGTCTTTTTTGAACCAAACCACCTGCAAGGGCGCGTGGACGGGGGGCACAGGGCCACTGTAGAGTGCGGGCACGGCAGCAAATGGATGATGAATTAGAGAGAAACGGGGGGGCTTCACAGGGAGGGGGATAAAGTTAAATGGGGTGCGGGAAATACCAATTCCCATCGTCTGTTGCAGCACCGAAACCCACCAAGAACAACAGGGGCAGGAAGAAACTGGGTTGAGCCAAGAGATGGGGCGGAGTGAAGGAGAAGCGAAGGCTTACCACGCCAACCAAGACCTCGAAATCAAGGCAGCCATGGCAAAACGAGCGTTGACGGCCAGCGTTAGCCTCCGGCAGCCACTTGCGCCCCAGTTTCGCGCCGGGCCAACCAGACCGCCAGCCAGAGCAGCAGCACGCACAGAACGGCAATCAGCACGAACAGGCTGTGCGGCGACACGGCAAAAATAGCCCCAGCGATGGCCGCAGCCGGAATAGAACACAGCAAGGTCAGCGTTTGCACGGCGGAAAACAGGTCAGCGGTTCCGTCTTTGGGCAGGCGGCCAAACAGGGCAGCGTCGCGGTACGTTTGCGTCAGGAATGTGCTTCCGACCAAAAGGCCCACCACCGCCAACATAACCGCCACATTGCCCGCTGGAACCAGCAACAGCAGCGCCGCGCCCACCAATCCCAGCGTGCGCGTCACCACCAGCGTGCGGGCAATGGGCAGGCCCGATAACCTCGGCAGGCCGACCCAGTACAGCAGCACCGTTACCAACGCCCCGACGAACGGCACGAACGAAAGCGTGTTGGGCGAGAAGTGCAGCGTCTCTTGCAAAAACAGGATTTGAAATAAGCTGAGTTGCTCGATGAACACGGTCAGCAGGTAAAAGGCAGTCATTCCGAGCAGGCCGGGATGCCCCCGCAGGCCCCTCACCATCGTCAGGGCGTGCCGCAAGCTGTCCACCAGACCCAAGTCGCGGTGCTGCTGCATGGCCGCTACGCCGCTCTTGGTCTCCTCGGTGATGGCGTTGCGCCACAGAAACATAATGGTCATGCCGACGCCGCCCAAAGCGTAAAAGCCCCGCATAGTGTCGGTGACGCCGTACCGCGAGATCGCCAGCCCTACCAGGGGAGTCAGCAACCCGCACACGGTCACGATCAGGTTGATGATGCCAAACACCCGCGCCCGCTGACGTTCCTCTACATCTTCGATCAGCAGCAGACTCCACGACACCGCCACGACCCGCCCACTGGCGCTCAGGGCAGCGGCCACAGCAAAGGCGGCAAAGCTGTGCGCGGTGGCCCACACGAACATGGGAATCGTCCAAGAAATCAGGTCACCGATCAGGGTAGTGCGTTTGCGGCCTACCCGGTTGGTAATGGGCGCGGCCACCGATTGAAACAAAAACGAGAGGGCCAATGTGACGGAACCCAGTAGCCCGATTTGCGTGCTGGACAGCCCCACACTCCGCATGTACAGCGGCGCGTAATAGAGCACGACGGTGCCGAACACGGCCCACAGCGGCTCCATCAAAATAGAGTTGCGGGCATTTCGGGGAAGCTCCACGAGCGCAGGCAGTTGCAGACCTCTAGCCACGCTTGCCCCACTGCGGCAAGGCAAGTCTCGCGCCGAGGTCAATCCAAGACCTACCGAGCATCATGGCTGCGGCAACAAGAGGGGCAACGGGAGGGGAAGGAATTCTCAAACATCTCCCGCCTACTATGCCCAATTCTGACCCAGCATGCCGATACTTTGGCGGTGGACTGATTGCACGTACGACCAGATTCCGCCTTGATACAACACCTGTCTTTTCATTGATCTGATCTTCAGACTGTCCTGCAACAGTGGTCAATCCTACCGTTGCCTGTCTCAGTGGAAGGCAATTTGTGAGCCATGACCACTTCCAACTCGGTGTACCAAGCGACTGCCTCGGCCCACGGAGGACGTGCAGGACACGTAGACAGTGAAGACCAGCAACTCAACGTTCGCCTGAGTGTTCCTCAAGCCTTGGGCGGCAAGGGCGGCGTGGGCACCAACCCGGAGCAGTTGTTTGCGGGGGCACTGGCCGCCTCGTTCGAAAGCGCGATGGGCACAGTCGCCCGCACCGAATCCTACGAAGAATTTGGCGTGATGCAGGTGATGGCGACGGTAGGGCTCTCGGCCAACGGGGACGCGCACGACTTGACGGTGGCACTGGACATCACCCTGCCGGGCCTCAGCCGCGAACAGGCTCAACATCTGGTAGACCGGGGAGCTGAAATCTGCGCCTACACGCGGGCGCTCCGGGGCCAAGTGGAAATTGATTACCGCCTGCACGACGCGGAGTGACGAGCTAAGTCGCGCTGAAGCGACAACGCTATGGAAAAGCTTCTGTAAGCCTCTTAGCAGGCTTTGGAGACAGTCTATGGACTCCGAGCCGGGTGCAGGAGTGGGCGCATGGCTACGGCCCCCAGAAGCGGCCCTACGGCCAACATGATGAAGGCTGCGGGCCAGCCCCATGCACCCACCAACACCGGGACTAGGGCAATGCTCGCGGCAGTCAGGGAGAATCCAAGAGCCAGTTGCGCCGTGAGGGCCGTGCCCACGTAGGCGGGGTCGGCCAGTTCACTGGCCAACGTAGAAAACTGCGCCGAATCGGCGATGATCCAAAAGCCCCACACCAAGCTGACGGCCAACAGCAGCGGCGTTCCTGCTCCGGCCCACACCAGTGCGGCCAGTACCAGGGCGCAACCGCCCGACAACGTCATTGACAAGACCGTGAGCCGGGGGCGGCCCCAGCGGTCTCCCAGAATGCCGCCCACACCGCAGCCAATCGCTCCAACGCCCACAACGGCGAAGGTAGCGAAGGCCGCACCCCGCAGAGGATCAGGCCAATCGCGGCTTGCCAGCAGTTGACTAAAAAACGTCGCATACCAAGCCCACAGGGCGTACAGCTCCCACATGTGACCTAGATAACCGAGGGTAACCCGGCTCAGGTTTGGCCCAGTCAGCAGACGCCATGCCTGCGCGGGCTGGAGGGGGGCCGCAGAAGCCGCGAACGGGCCGCTGCGAACTTGTGAGGCGATCACTCCACCCAGCACCGCCAGCAGGCTTGTGGCGACGATCACGGCCTGCCAGTTGGCTCCACCCACACTATTGACGCTCAACCCGTTGACCAAGTGGGGCAAGGCCGAGCCGAGGGTCAACGCGCCCACCATGACGCCCAGAGCCAACCCCCGGCCTGTGCGGAACCAACCCGACATGGCCTTCAAAGCTGGAGGGTAGACCAACGCCAGCGCCGCACCGGTCAGCGCCCGCAGCAGCATGGCGAGCGTGGGCGTCCCGGTCACCAACAATCCCAAATTGGCTGCCCCAGCCAACAGCGCCCCAATCAGTATCAGCCGCTGAGGAGTGATCCGATCCGCCAAATTGAACGCCGCACTGAGGACAGCTCCCACCACAAATCCCAGCTGCACAGCCAGCGTGAGCCACGCCGCCGCGCCGGCTGTGAGCATCCAGAGCGCCCGAAAGTGAGGCAAAACAGCCGCCGCAGAAAACCAAGGTGACATGGAGAGGAAAACGGCGCTGGCGAGCCATGTCAGCGCCGACCAGCGACCCGGAGCGGCGTCTGGGAGGGCGATTGGGGTCATACGCTCAAGATAGGACGTGGCGAGGCTTCAGCAGAAATCAATTTCAGATGCACTAATCGCTTGTGGTGACAGTTGGAAGAAGACCCGCTCCCCGTGCGCTCCACAGCAACACCGTTTTGGCAGGCTCGGCTTCGTGCTTGAGGCCCGCCAACTCTTGGGCCGAAACCAAGCCGTGCAGGTACAGTTCAGCAACCGTATCCTTGAGGTTTTCGGGCAACGTCACTTTTTTCAGCATGAATGCGGCAGTGTGAACGGAGCGTTCTTCCTGCTCATCCAGCTCGGGTTCGGGCTGCACCCGGCTGGGGAGCGCCTGAGTCACATTCGGAACATCTTCGATGAGCTGGTACTTGAGTGGATTTCGCAAAATATCGACCAACAACCCGCTGAGGCTTTTGGCCTGATAGCCCGCCACCAAAAGGGCGTCGTAGCGTTTTACAGCCTCCATCACGGCTTCTAGGCCGTACTCGGCAGCGTATTTGAGGGCGGCCCCCTGAGTGATTCGGCGGCTGGTGAGGGCTGCCACAGCTTCTGGACGCGCAGGCGGCTGCAACGTGCGTGCAAACACGTACTGGATATCTTGATCTTTGCCGCGTCCGATGTAGCCCACGTCGGCCAAAAACCCGCATTCGATCAGTTGCTGGTGGGGCGTTTGCAGCGCCCGCCGGATGGTGTCCGGACGGCCATTGATGCCGAGGCGCTCGGCCCAAGGCAGCAGCGCCGTCTGGTAGGCCAGTTGCTCTGGTCGGTCTACTGGGTTTTTCTCGTCCTCGAGCTTGCGGTACAGCGTACGCGTCAGCGGTTGGGTCAAATTCCGTAAAATGTTCAGGTCGACGGGCCGGATGTAGCCCAGCCGGATGCTGCGGGCCAAATCAGGGTCGAGCGTCACCTGAAACAGCGCCTCGGCATTCACGGATTCATCCCCAAAACTGGAAGGCGCACGCCGCCGCTCGATCACTTTCCAGTTTTGCACCAAGCTGGTGCTCAGCGACTGGTAGGTCTCCTCTTTGCGGTCATACCAACTGTCTGTGATGGTAAAAGTGCTGTTTCTCAGGCGAGTCAGACTGGGCTTGACGACGGCGTAACTGTGACCGCCGATGGGCAAGGCTGCGTAGACCAACAGCTGATAGGCCGTGACCCGGAACGTGTTGTCTGAGGGCAATCCCGCGCCGATGTAGGCATTGGTCAAGCCGAACAGGATGTCGTTGTCGATGCCGTGCGGAACAACGTCGTTGGCACTGGCGAGGCAACTGACATGCACCGTGATGCCCAAATGGTCTGCCGAAGACCAAGAGCGTGTCCACGAGGTCAGCGTGTCCGGAACGCGGGAGGCGGCCAGCACCAGAGAAAGCCTGTTCAGGTTGCGTTCTTCACTGCTGGAGCTGGACAGAACGGTTTCCTGAATGGCCTGCTTTGGTAAAGCGGCTTTACGTGGCACGCCTCATGGTAACGGCTGAATGTTGTTTTGGCCCACAGGTCTGCTGGAGAACCCAAGAGGCCGGCCGAAGACTCATTGAGCGATTTTTCGCGCTTTGTTGTTGATCAATCTTTTTACTTCTTACTGATAAAAGATTTAAAAGATTGTTTAAAAAATTGAATGATCAATCATCAAGGCGGCAGTTTTTTCGCCGTGTGGGACGCAGTTTGAAACCCCAACTCCACAAGTCCGCAATAGCAACTCCACAAGTCCGCAATAGCAAACGCCCCAAAACTCCACAAGTCCGCAATACCCCCTGCCCAGAACTCCACAAGTCCGCAATAGCAGTTCCACAAGTCCGCAATAGGGCAATGACCCAAACTCCACAAGTCCGCAACAGCTAAATTGGCCAATTCCACAAGTCCGCAATAGGGTAGGCCCCCTCAACTCCACAAGTCCGCAATAGCAAGAACGGCCAATTCCACAAGTCCGCAATAGCAAGAACGCCCAATTCCACAAGTCCGCAATAGCTAAATTGGTCTAGACGACCACCGAGAGCGGTGCAAAATTTTAGGGGAAGAAGAAGAATTCTGAGGTATTGGGGCAGTGTGCGGGCGTTCATTTATCAACGCGGTATCTTGAATACCCTATGAGCCACCCGGTAAGCCGAGTTGAGAGCCAGCGCACCATCGACCTGAATGCCGACGCGGGCGAGTCGTTCAGCGCGTGGCAGATGGGCGACGACGAGGCGCTGTTTCCCCTCCTCAGCAGCGTAAATATTGCGTGTGGCTTTCATGCTGGAGACCCCCTGACCATGCAGGCAACTGTTGCGCGGGCGGGGCGGTATGGGCTCGGCATCGGCGCACATCCGGGCTATCCCGACTTGGCGGGTTTCGGGCGGCGCGTCTTGGAGGCCACGCCCGATCAGGTGTATGCCGATGTGCTGTACCAAATTTCGGCGCTGGGCGGCATGTGCCGGGCGGCGGGCGTCCCTCTGCGCCACGTCAAGGCTCACGGCGCACTCTCCACCCGCGCTTGGACGCATGCTCCCACCGCCGCCGCCATTGCACAGGCCACCCGCGACACCGACCCCGCGCTGCCCCTGCTGGTGTTGCCCGCCACCCTGCTGGAAACCGAAGCCCGCGCCCTTGGCGTGCCAGTCGTCCTCGAAACCTTTCCTGAACGTGCTTATCTGCAAGATGGCCGCCTCGCGCCGCGCTCTTTGCCGGGATCGAGCATTCATGACCCGCAGGAGGCCGCCCGCCGCGCCGTGATGATGGTCACAGAAGGCCGCATAGAGGCGCTGGACGGTGGATTCTTTGAATTTACGGCAGACAGCCTGTGTATTCACGGAGATAACCCGGCAGCTGTGCAGATCGCGGGGGCTATCCGCGCCGCGCTGGAGCAAGAAGGAATCACGATTAAAGCGTTTGCCCTGCCGGAAGCGCAGGCATGAGCACCAGCCTACTGGGAGAGTGACGGTCATGCAGCGGTTGAAAGGCTTCTACGTGCAGTTCTGTACCGAACTGGATAGACGACAAAACGTGCGTCTACACGCTCTGCACCGCCGTCTGCAGCAAGATTTGATAGAGGGCATCACCGACTTGTATCCGGGCTACGTGAATCTGTACGTAGAGTTCGACGCTGCCGTGCTTGACCGGGAAACGGTACGCGGCTGGGTTACCCATCACCTGAAGGCCATGCCAGAGCGAGAGCTGACCACCGATGTACCGGGCCGCAGCCTAGAGATTCCTGTGCGCTACGACGGTGAAGATTTAGAGGAAGTGGCCGCCCACACAGGCCTGAGCGCCGCCGAAGTGGTGCGGCTGCATTCGGCTCCCGCTTATCACGTATACGCGGTGGGTTTTACGCCCGGATTTCCGTTTTTGGGCGAGGTGACGCCTAGCTTGCGCTTGCCCCGCCGCAGTACGCCGCGTGCAGGCGTGCCCTTCAATGCCGTTGCCATTGCCGCCGCGCAAAGTTGCGTGTACGTGTTGCCGTCGCCGGGGGGCTGGCACCTGCTGGGCACGGCCCTGACCACCATCTATGACCCCAACCGCCCGCAGCCGTTTCTGATTTCGCCGGGCGATTCGGTGCGCTTTGTACCCGCTTACGGCGCTTCGCCGCCCCTGCCCGAAGTGCGCCCCCTGTGGCCTGCCGCGTCCCACCACCCTGCTCTGAGGGTCGTCAAGCCCGGTTTGCTGGACGTGCTGGTAGACGCAGGCCGTTTCCGGCAGGCGCACTACGGCTTGGCCCGTAGCGGCCCACTAGATGCGCGATCTGCAGACCTTGCCAACCGCTTGGCCGGAAATCTGCCCGGTACGCCACTGCTAGAACTGACTTTGCTCGGCCCCAAACTTCTAGCCCTGCAAGACGTGACGTTGGCGGTGGCGGGCTACGGCATGGTTCCGCGAGTCAATGGGCAAGCAACAGCAGCACAGGCCCGCTTTTTGCTGCGTGCAGGCCAAACGCTGGACTTTAAGCCTACCGATCAGGGCGCACGCAGTTATCTCGCGGTGGCGGGCGGCCTAGAAACCCAGCCGTTTCTGGGCAGCAGTAGCGTAGACCGCACCGGGCGAATTGGGCGGCCCCTACAAGCGGGCGATGTGCTGGGCTTGAGCGGTAGCGGGGTGGGCGACGTTCGAACTCTGCCACCCGGTAGGATTGAAGCCCTCTCCTCTCCCCCACCGCCCTCCCTGCCCAGTGAAGCCACGCTGCGCCTGTTGCCCGGCCCGCAGGCCAGTTTTGCCGCGCTGGTGGCTTTGGCTAGTGCGCCGTTCCGGGTCAGCAGCGGCGACCGCATGGGCATTCGCCTGTCGGGGCCAGAGGTTCCGGGCGGCCAAGTGATCAGCGAGGCCACACCGCACGGCGCGGTGCAGGTCACTCCTGCTGGGCAACCCATTTTGCTGTTGGCCGACCGGGGGCGCATCGGGGGCTACCACAAGCCCGCTGTCATCCATCCCGAAGACTTGCCGTTGGCGGCCCAGTTGCGGCCCAACCAACTTGTTCACCTGCGCCCGTATGTGTCTGGCCCGCCCGAAACTTGGGCACAGCGCTGGTTTTTGCAAGCTTAAAAGAGGGTGATTGACAAAAAAGTACAAGTGATGTGAGGAACAGTCCAAACGTTGTGCTTTGAGGCTAGCGGTGCAATCAAGCAGAATCATTGTGTTCGCCGCGTCCTGTGAAACGTGAGCGATAAGTTAAGAAGTGTTAGAGGCAAAACCAAAACTTTAAGCAGCGATATGACTGTCGAGGGGCTTTCTCCAATGATTGGGCTGAACTGCCCTACTGCCTTCACCTCTTCTCAGCAAGCTCATCCGGCTTATAATTAAACGACATAACAATTGTTGAGCTTGATCAGTCTAGAGGCCTAAGTATATCCTTGCTAAGCTTTGAGCCATGACGCCTCCAGCCCGATACCTGTC